>JBJKZE010000018.1:0-38233 GCA_045560645.1 Porticoccaceae bacterium
TATCCATATCCATATCCATATCCATATCCATATCCATATCCATATCCATATCCATATCCATATCCATATCCATATCCATATCCATATCCATATCCATATCCATATCCATATCCATATCCATGCCCATGTCCGTATTCACGCCCATATCCATGTTCATGTCCATAGAACCCTTCATCATGCCCATTGCGCCTACTGCGCCACTGTTGAGTTCAATACGGTTATGACGAATACCAAACTGATAGCGCCATTGCGCAAAGTTGCCATTTAATTCAGCAAATACACCCAAGTTATCGCGTTCGCTATGGTTGAAGTTATGTACTCTAAATTCAGCGTCAGTAGGATTGGTAATTATTGAGTTGTGATTCTGGAAATTACCGTCAGTACCCAGTTTCAAATCCCCGAGAGAGGATGTTAGCTGAGCATCTACAGACCAAGCTATATTTTCAGCATTAGCTTGGTTGTGTCTGTACTTCATCGTCATAGCCGGTTTTTCACGAAGGCTATGGTTATCCATGCCATGTTCTACATCGGCCCAAGAAACTGCCAGATTAATGGGGTCAATTTTGTCGCTTTTGTGGTCATGGCTTAGATTAAAGCCAGCCATATCGGTGTTCACATTGATGATATCCATCGCCAATGCTGGGGTGCCGGTATTAGCGATATCCTGTTGCCCAGCAAATGCAATGAGCTCGCTAGAGTGATTTTTCCAGCCATAGGCAATATCCAAACGATCACGATGATACTGACTTCTACTCACGGTTGTATTATCGCCGGCAGAGAAATTCTCAGCCTCGTTGTGTGAGGCGAGTAAAGAATATTTATGTTGGTTATTAGCCCTGATTAATTGAATATCGGCATTCGATTGATTGCCATTATCGTTCATTTGGAGACTGGCATGGCCACTATGATTAAAAGTTGATTCGCTAGAAAATTCTCCGCGATTAAGCTTGGCCACCATATGACCGCCAATACTTTCTTGCGCTACGCTAACGGAAGCAATACCGCGGTATACAATTAGCTCACTTAACAGTCCTGAAGGGGCATAGGATAGTGGTGTATCCATAGCATTAGGGCCACCGGTCAGGGTGGGGGCATTGTCAATCTTGACAGAAATTCGGTCACCATACATACCGCGATATTGCGCGATACCGGTGATTGGACCATTACCATTGGAATTTGCTCCAGGAATACTTTTAAGTATTTCTGCGCTATCAGAACTCGCTGTCGGATTAGTTTCTAAGGAGCTACTAATCTGATTGGGTAGTGGAAATGCTTGAATAGTAATTTCTTCAAATGATGCATCTTGGTTTGCTTGTGCAGAGGCTGCGGAAAGCAGCATAGTGAAGAGTGTTTTGTTGCGCATAGAAAAGACCCAATGAGGTTTGATTTAGCGCGGCATAATAAGGTTTTGGGGTCTATTCAACAATGTGACAAATTGTCGCAGTTAAAGGTACCAAAGTGAATAGCAACGGCTGAGTTGATTTGAATATCAAGTACAGATTGCGCAGCTTCTTCTGGGCTTATGTGGGATGACTGCATCAACAAGATAGGGCTTCAAATAGAAAAATACTGTTTTAAAAAGGAGCATTAATCTCAAATATTGACCGAATTCATTAAGCAATGACGATTTTTTTGTGGATTTAGGTTTTAAGCATACCCTTATCGACAATAAAACTAATAATATCGTTTAGGCCAATTGCCTCATGTAAATTACTAAATACATAGGGGCTATTGGGGCGCATACGTTTTGTATCACTGTCCATAATATCCAAGTTAGCCCCGACATAGGGCGCGAGATCGATTTTATTGATCACAAGTAAATCTGCTTTGGTAATACCTGGACCCCCTTTGCGCGGTATCTTTTCACCTGAGGCTACATCGATAACATAGATTGTTATATCGGCAAGTTCGGGGCTAAATGTGGCGCTAAGATTGTCACCGCCACTTTCAATAAATATAAGATCAAGGCCAGTGTGAAGGTTGCTTAACTCTTCAACCGCAGCTAAATTCATGGAGGCATCTTCGCGGATTGCCGTATGTGGACAACCGCCGGTTTCAACCCCAAGTATGCGATCTGCTTCTAATGCCTCGGCGCGAGTGAGAATTTTGGCATCTTCTTGAGTATAAATATCATTGGTCACTACTGCGATGTTGTAGGTGTCGCGCATAGCTTTGCATAGAGCTTCGAGTAATGCTGTTTTACCTGAGCCAACTGGGCCGCCAACGCCAATGCGCAGTGGTGCTGAAGTATGATCGTTTGTAGGCATGTATATTCCTTATTTATGATCTAAATAATCGGGTGTACTGAGTTTCATGGCGACTGCTAGCAATGGCTAGTGCGGGTGTTGAACTATTGATATCAAAGTCTTTTAAACTCAGCGCTTTTTCTACAGATGAGGGAATTTTTTCTGCTAACTCAAACATGAGTTTTTGGCCGTCAGTTTGTCCGAGGGGGATTAGTTTGACTCCAGCTAGGACAATATTTTCTAGCCAGCCCCAGCAGTAGCCGTAGCATAGTTTATGGGCGTCGATTCCCCATTGATAAGCAGCCAAAGCAAAACCAGTCAACTGGGATTTGGCTATGTGCAGGGCTAGGGTTTGAGGGATATCAATGCCTAGATTGGGTAATAACCTTGCTAAGGCTGCTCCACGTTGTTGTTCTTCTTTACGCAGCTCAGCAGTTTCTCTGCAGGCTATTAGCCACTGAGTCCATCGAACCACATTGGCTTCATCAGAATCATGAAAGGCCTTTAACAGTCTCAGCAGTATGGGTAGTTCGAGAGTTACTATGCTGTGATTAAGTACGCTGTCTAACCAATCCTTCAAGCTGGGGGCATCAGTAATCCATTGAGCTTCAATAGCCCACTCTAAACCCTGAGAGTAGGTAAAACTTCCAATCGGTAGTGAGGGGCTAATAAGCTGGTATAGCCGCAGCTCTGATAGGTCTCTATTGGACATTTTTATTTCTGAATATCACCGGTTTGACGTCGATTACGTATTGTTATCAATATAGCTGCTAAGGCGCCTGCGGCCAAAAGCCCTATGGCATGTTGTGGCTCACTCAATAAATGAAGGAGACTGGTGTCTACACCATGGGGGCCATGCGCATAGGCAGATGTTTGTCCAAGACAGTAGGTTGCAAGACAGATTAAAGAGGTTACTGATTTTTTCATTTTTTTACCTTCAAAGGTGTCGTGTATTTTGATTAATGATGGTGGCCATTAGAGCTACTTTGGTAGGCGCCCGCTTCTGGTTCAAAAGCAGCTGTTTCAGTTTTAACTTCTAGCCCCAACCCTCTAACCATGTCATCTAAAACATGATCATGTAAGTAGCGAAGCCATTGAGGTTCTACTTGAAGAGGCACATGGCGGTTACCTAAATGGTAGCTGGCCTTAGCTAGTGCATGACTATCCTTACTGCTGACTGTAGAAACTAATTCAGGTGCTGCTTTTATTTCAATCACTAAGCCGTCTTCCGATACAACAAGGTCGCCATGCCGAAGAATTTTACCTCGCGGCAGAAATAGTCCTGCATCACGACCATCGTCAAGCGTCACTTTTATACGGCTTTTAATGCGCGAATTAATAGGTAGGCTTAATGTGGCACTCGGCGTTGCTTGATTATCAATTATTTGTGTAATTTTTATCATAATTTTGTGCTTAAAAAAGAAAGTAACGTTGCGCCATAGGGACTTCTGTAGCTGGTTCGCACACAAGAAGTTGTCCATCAGCACGCACTTCATAGGTCTGGGAATCAACTTCAATTTTTGGCTTATAGCTGTTGAGTAACATCTGGTCTTTGGTGACATTGCGACAATTTTTAACAGTGCCTAGCAGGCTTTTTAAGCCTAGCTGATCGCCAATTCCAGCATCCATGGCGGCACCGGACAAAAATAACATCGAGGTGTTGCTACAGCTATCGCCCAGCGCGCCAAACATCGGTCTGTAATGCACAGGCTGTGGTGTTGGAATAGATGCATTTGGATCACCCATTGGGGCGGCAGCAATCATTCCGCCTTTAATAATAGTCGCTGGTTTGGTGCCAAAAAATGCCGGTTTCCATAACACAAGATCCGCCAGTTTTCCGGTTTCAATTGAGCCTACCTCATGGGAAATACCATGAGCTATAGCGGGATTAATGGTGTATTTAGCAATATAGCGCTTGATGCGATTATTGTCGTTTGCGCTACTATCTTCAGCTAGCGGACCTCGCTGAACTTTCATCTTATGCGCGGTTTGCCATGTTCTTATAATAACTTCTCCTACACGTCCCATAGCTTGGGAGTCTGAAGCTATCATGGAAAAGGCGCCTAAATCGTGAAGAATATCTTCTGCGGCTATGGTTTCGCGGCGAATACGCGATTCCGCAAAAGCAACATCTTCCGCAATATTTGGATCTAGATGATGGCAAACCATCAGCATATCGAGATGTTCATCTACCGTATTTATGGTGTAGGGTCGGGTAGGGTTGGTAGATGAGGGCAAAACATTCGATTCTGCGCAGGCTTTGATAATATCTGGCGCATGCCCACCACCCGCACCTTCGGTATGATAGGTGTGAATAGTTCGCCCATTAATAGCATCCAGAGTTGATTCGACAAAACCTGATTCATTGAGTGTATCTGTGTGAATAGCGACCTGAACATCAGTTTCATCGGCGACATTAAGGCATTCATTAATAGAGGCCGGAGTGGTTCCCCAGTCCTCATGTAATTTAAGACCCATTGCACCGGCGGCAATTTGCTCTAAAAGCGGCTGTGGCTGACTCGAATTACCTTTACCCATCAGGCCAATGTTCATCGGTAATGTATCCGTCGCTTCTAGCATACGATGAATATTCCATGGACCTGGTGTACAGGTTGTTGCGTTAGTGCCCGTAGCTGGGCCGGTTCCGCCACCCAGCATGGTGGTGACTCCGGACATCAATGCTTCATCAATTTGTTGTGGACAGATAAAGTGGATGTGCGCATCAATCCCACCAGCAGTAAGAATGTGACCCTCACCGGCAAGGACCTCAGTACCAGGCCCAATAATAATATCTACGCCACTTTGGGTATCGGGGTTTCCTGCTTTACCCACCGCAAAGATACGACCATTTTTAATACCTACATCAGCCTTAACGATTCCCCAGTGATCAATAATGACCGCATTGGTGATGACTAAATCAACTGTTTCTGAACTAGACCTTTGGCTTTGACCCATACCGTCACGGATAGTTTTGCCACCGCCAAATTTCACCTCATCTCCATATTGGGTAAAGTCTTTTTCAACTTCTAAAAATAATTCAGTATCAGCAAGACGAAGTTTATCGCCAGTGGTTGCTCCGAACATTTCAGCATAGGCTTGTCTTGAGATTGATCTTGGCATAATAGTCTCCTAACCTTTGTCAGGGTTGTGACTGGAGAGTTTCCCCATCACCTTGCCTTGAAAGCCATAAATCTCTTTATCGCCGGCAAATTCAACTAGCTCAACAGTGCGCTCTTGCCCAGGTTCAAAGCGCACGGCAGTGCCAGAAGCAATATTAAGGCGATAACCTAAGGTGCTTGCTCGATCAAAAATAAGCCCTTCATTAGTTTCGTAAAAATGGTAGTGGGATCCAATCTGAATGGGTCTATCACCTATATTGGCAACAGTGACAGTGGTTAGCTTGCGCCCACTATTTAACTCAATCTCGCCGTCGGCAATTATTAGTTCTCCGGGAATCATTGATAGAGCTCCTAAACAATAGGGTTGTGGACAGTAACAAGCTTGGTGCCGTCGGCAAAGGTAGCTTCAACTTGAACATCATGGAGCATTTCTGGAATACCAGACATTACATCTTCGGCCGTTAGTATGGTTCTGCCATAATCCATAAGCTCAGCTACGGTTCTCCCATCGCGAGCGCCTTCAAGGATTGCGCCGCTGATGAGGGCAATAGCTTCAGGGTAGTTGAGCTTGAGACCCCGATCCTTGCGTTGATGAGCCAATATGGATGCTGTGAATAGCATGAGCTTGTCTTTTTCGCGGGGCGTTAGTTCCATTGTCAGTACTTTATTTAGGTATCCCAAATGCGTGGTGCACACGCTGGTCGTTGGAGCCACTCGGTTCGAAGTTGCGACCAGAGGCTAATAAAATTTTCTAGTATGGGTTCAATATGATCGCCCAATACTCTAATTACCAAGACCTCATCAACCAATGTCATGCCAATAAGATCCTTGTAGGGATAATGAAGCAATAACTGTTCCAACTTTTGTTTTTGCGCTTCAGAAAATGGTGCTGCGATAAGACTGGCCTGCATGGCTTTGTCGCGAAGGCCGCATGAGGACTGAGCTAGTGAGTCACCATCGGTATTAAGTTGCTCTACCAATCTAAGTTCACCATTGATGTTAATTTGCGTACAACTTTTGACGGCACCTTGATTGAAGATTTCATTATTGGCGGGGCGACCAAAACAGTGCATTTCCCAGCCGATAAATTTGCCTCCTGGCTCAATGTTAATTTGGGTATTTAACTGAGAACAGGCGCCGGTAAAAAATATATTTTGTTGTGGCAGCCATTCGACGATCGCATCCTTTTCAACATTAATGCGCAGTGTTTGGATGCTTTCTAGATCATTCTTGGAGCGATAAAATTTTGTTGCGCCGGGTGTTGTTATTAGGCAGTGTGCCTGTATTGCTGCATTAATTTGGATATCTAAAATATCACCGCCAACAACACCGCCTGGGGGATGAAGAATATAGCTATGACATATATCGCCTTCAGGATAAAACGGACGCTGTACGGTAAGGGGGCCTTTTTGAGACTTTTTTGCAAGACAGGTTTTTCCCCTTTTGAGTTGATAATCTAATCTTAGATCAGCATGCCAGCCGGTTCTTTGATCTTCGGGATTGTTCGAATTTTGCATAGAAAAACTAACTAGAAAAATTAAATTGAGGCATTAAGCCTACCATTAGAAATTGCTAGTGAAAATGAAATTTAAAAAATAAAAAATAGTGCATTAATTGGCACAAAGATGGTGCAAAAATATATAAAAATGCACCACTGAAGATCGAATATTTATCAAAAAAGCCGAGACTTTGATCTCGGCTTTTTTGATGCTAACCTTAGTTGCAGTTAAGCAAGACTTGGCGCGTTTTATGCAACAAATACACTACCGCGATAAGTGTGTTCGCAAGGCTTATATGACTCTTTTGGTAAAGACGTATAAGAAGAGCCGCGATAAGTTTTAGACAAACTGCGTCGCTTGCTAGTAGATGAGATTGATTTGCGTGCCTGTGTTGCGCCACGGTAAACGATTGAGTTTCTTGAGTTGTTCATAACACTTCTCCTGTGAGCTTTTGGTTTGCTCTGATATAGGAATAAGCGGTCTTTTGACGCATGATCAATGCGAGGCAGTTAAAGCATGCCTTTGCTATTTGATAAATATATACGAGGTTTGATAATTGGTCAATAAATTTGTTGTAAAAAAGCTCTTTACTCAAGAACAGCTCAGTCAGGTTATGCATACCTATGGTTTTAAGCGCATGACAAAAGAAGAATTTGAGGCTTCTCTTCAAAAGGCTTTCTCTGACTATGTTCTTTTGTCTTTATCGGAACTTGGTGGTGAAACTGAGGATCATAAACGGCTCTATTTAGAGGCACAATTCCATTTACAGAAGTCGATGAAATTACTCGAAGGTCTGCCTCACCCTGCAGGGAAGATGGCTTATCGCATCTCAACTATGAGCGATACCTTGGGAAAGCTGATAGAGGGCCGTGGTGATTTTTCAGCAGAGCGTGCTTCACGTTTTGTAGAAAAGAACTTAGTTCGCCAGCTGCGTGATCTTTGGACGTCTAACACGTCAACACCATTTCATGCGGGCAGTGATAATTCTGGACGCAATCCAAGAGATTTTTTGCTTTGTTGTTTTGCGGCGGCGGGTGAACAATATCCTGAATTAACTTGGTTTAAATCTGTGAATGATCAGGTTGCAGATCAGCTAATAAAGATGATTAAACGATAGAAAAAAATACTGGCAGTAGACTTCTACCACCAGTATCCATTTACAGTTAGTGACTAATCATCCAGGGGCGCATGGATGGGAACATCTTATTGCCATCGGCTGTATAAAAAAGGTTACTTTTCTTTTTACTGCTACAACCACAGGTTGACGAATGTTCATGATCATTTTGCCGCCTATCTAGAGTAGATATAACCGGCTGGTGTTGCGCTTTTTCATTGCGTTCCATAGCTACACGCTGTTCTTTTAGCATTGTTGCTATATGAGGTGGAACCGCAAGCACTCTTGGGCAAACGGTACCGCATTGAGGGCACTTGACCGGCTTTTCCATATCGGCAATAGTCGCCAATTCAGAGAACACACCGTGTTCTTTACATTTATAGTCGTAAAGTGGCATATATTTCTCCTTGCTATACTAGGTCAGGTGCTTTGGGGATATCCTTACCTTGATTATCTACTCCTTTGCTTGGGCCATCAGCACCAGGCTGAATATCAAAGTCAAAGACGTCAGTTGGCAGCCATAATGTGGCACAGGCATTGGGAATATCAACCACACCACTAATATGACCCTGAACTGGCGCACAACCAAGAATTGCATAAGCCTGTGCTTCGGTATAGCCAAACTTAGTCATATAGTTAATAGCATTGAGGCAGGCTTGGCGATAGGCAACATGAACATCTAGATAGTGCTGCTTACCACCTTCATCAACCGAGATACCTTCAAAGATTAGATAATCATCATATTTTGGCACCATTGGGCTTGGTTTAAAGATTGGATTTTTAATACCATATTTTGACATACCATCTTTGATTAAATTGACACGCATATGGATCCAGCCCGCCATTTCAATAGCACCACAGAAGGTAATTTCACCATCGCCTTGGCTAAAGTGTAAGTCACCTACTGAAAGGCCAGCACCGTCTTGATAGACTGGGAAGTACACCGTTGAGCCGCGGGTCAAATCTTTAATATCACAGTTACCACCATGCTCGCGAGGCGGCACGGTTCTCGCTCCTTCGGCTGCCGCTGCATCACGCGCCTCACCAGTCATCTTGCCCATGTGGGCAACACGAGCCTCTGGCAATGCGGCTAATGCAGGTATGCGTTCTGGCTCTGTTTCAAATAGCTCCTTTTCGCGAGCATTCCACTCGTCAAGCATTTTTTTGTCTGGAAGACAGCCAATAAGTCCTGGGTGTAAGCAACCAGCAAATTCAACGCCAGGTATATGACGTGACTTAGTGAACATACCATTGAAATCCCAGATAGACTTTTGCGCATCTGGGAAATGTTCGGTTAAAAAGCCACCGCCATTATTTTTACTAAAGAAGCCGTTAAAGCCCCAGTTAGATTCTTCAAAAGCACCTATATCAAGAATTTCCACTTGAAGAAGATCACCGGGTTCAGCGCCTTCTACCTCGATGGGACCAGATAGAAAGTGAACCTGACCTAGATCGACATCACGCACATCCTCTGCGGAATCATCGTTCTTTATTTGACCACCCGTCCAGTCATAACACTCAACGATAAAGTCATCACCAGGTTTAACAGTTGCAACCATTGGGATGTCTGGATGCCAACGATTATGAATATTTTCGTTGTCATAGGGACTTTCTTTTAAATCGATTTTGATAATTGTTTCAGCCATAATTTTACTCCTGCAAAATAAAATTGTTAAACGGACAGATAAGCTGCGATCTTTTTCTGATCAGCCTCCGCACTTGATTCCTGGTGAACGATGTCACCTTTTTCGATAACCATAACTTTGTCAGAAACATCTAAGGCAAAGCTTAGAACCTGTTCTGACACCAAAATGGTCAAACCGCGCTCATCTCGAATACGTCGAAGTGTTTGCGCCATTTCTCTGATAATTGAGGGTTGAATACCCTCAGTTGGTTCATCCAGAACCAAAAGTTTGGGCCTGCTGGCTAAGGCTCTAGCAATAGCCAGTTGTTGTTGCTGACCACCTGATAAATTACCGCCTCGACGTTTGCCCATTTCTTTTAGGACAGGGAAGAGTTCGTAAAGATCTTCAGGTACTTTTTTCTCACCTGTGGTGGTTAAGCCAGTAACAATATTTTCCGTCACTGTCATTGTCGAAAAAATCATTCGACCCTGGGGAACGAAGCCAATACCACTGGCAACTCTTTCGTGACTTTGTTGTTCACTGATATCTTTGCCGTCGAGTAAAATCTGACCAGATTCCTGTGGCACCATGCCGATTAATGACTTCAATAGAGTGGTTTTACCCATACCATTTCGACCTACTAACGAGATAATTTCACTTTCACCTATTTCTAGATTCATATCGCTAATAACCCGACTTTGGCCATAGGCGACGTTGTAATTGTTGAGTTTCAACATAATAAATTCTCCTTAATGACCTAGATAAACTTCGACCACTTTTGGGTCATTTTGGACATGACTCATGCTGCCTTCAGAGAGCAATTTACCCTGATGCATCACGGTTACACGATTGGCAATATCTGCAACAAAATTCATATCGTGTTCAATCACAATCACTGAACGATCTTTGGTAATTTTGCGCAGTAGTTCGGCAGTTTTCTTACGCTCCGCGACTGACATACCTGCTACCGGTTCGTCCAGCATTAATAAGCTAGGGTTTTGAATTAAAAGCATACCAATTTCTAACCACTGCTTTTGTCCATGGCTAAGTAGTGCTGCGGATTGATCAAGCATGTCATCAAGGAATACCATTTCCGCTGTTTCTTGAATGGCGTCAAGAACCTCTTTGGTGCGTTTAAAGGTAAGTGCACCAAATACATTGCGACCTTTGGGGTAGGACAGTTCCAGATTCTCAAACACGGTTAGATCGTCATACACTGAGGGGTTTTGGAATTTTCTTCCAACTCCAGCATGGACAATGCCATGTTCGGACATTTTGGTAAGTTCTTTGCCGCAGAACTTTATAGAGCCCTCGGTTGATTTAGTTTTTCCACAAATAAGATCCAAAACTGTGGTTTTACCTGCGCCATTGGGCCCAATAATTACTCGGATTTCATTTTCTTCAACATAAAAGGAGAAGTCATTAACAGCTTTAAACCCGTCAAAGGAGACGGTTAAACCTTCCACCGCTAATACAAAGTCTTTATCACTCATGATTTCTGCTCTCCTTAATTAGATGTTGCAACACTACCGCGAGAGGGTAATGTTTTTTTGAATTTCTTATATAGAGGTCCAAATATCTTATCGACGGTGGGCTCTAAATAAGTTTTATAAAGGCCGGCAAGACCCTCTGGGAAAATTGAAACTACCGCAATAAACAATGCGCCCAGAGCAAAAAGCCATACTTCTGGCATTGCTTCTGAAAGGGTTGTTTTGGCAAAGTTCACTAGAAGAACGCCATAGACAGCACCAAATAGTGATAGGCGGCCGCCAACTGCACAGAAAATTACCATTTCAATTGAAGGAACAATGCCGACAAAGCTGGGTGACATAAAACCAACCTGCAAGGTAAACATTGCGCCACCAATAGCTGAAAGCATCGCAGCAAAGGTGAAAACAAAGATTTTGAAGTTATCGACGTTGTAGCCCGAGAAGCGCACGCGCTCTTCGGTGTCTCTTACCGCAACTAATAACCGTCCTAGTTTTGATTTAAGTACTAATTGGCATAGTAGTAAGCTGGCAAATAAGAAAAACACACAGACGAAGTAAAGAATAAATTTGGCATCGTCTGTACGTATATCCCAGCCTAGTAGTGTGCGAAGATCAGTAATCCCATTAATACCACCGGTCATCCCCTGACTACCCACGATTAGAATGGTCAAAATTGCTGCTACTGCCTGGGTAATAATGGCAAAGTACACACCACCTACTCGACGCTTAAACATGGCTAAAGCAATAATAAAAGCAAATAAACCGGGTACTAAGACTACAGCAAGAAGCGTAAGCCCTAGGTTGTTGAACGGCTCCCAAAACCAGGGTAGTGCGGTAAGTTGGTTCCAGTCCATAAAGTCTGGAATACCAGGGGTTGATTGGATCGCTGTGTTTTCCGGACTTGAAGCCTCAAGTTTTAAAAACATCGCCATGCAGTAACCGCCAAGGCCAAAGAATATACCTTGACCAAGGCTTAAAATACCGCCATAACCCCAGCAGAGTACTAGGCTCATTGCTACAAAGGTATAACTTAAATATTTGCCCACAAGGTTTAGTCGAAACACATCTATAGATAAAGGTAATACCACTAGCAACAGTAGTGCTAAGAAAATATAGCTTCCTATCTCTTTTGGAGTGAGAAAGCTTTGTGATGAAGAGTTAGTCATTGTAGTGATGCTCCTATTTGCGAATCTTGAGGACAAAAAGACCCTGCGGACGAAGCATTAATATGCCCACCACTAGACCTAGAGTAAGTACTTTGGCTATAGACCCACTCATAAAGAATTCGAGAATTGTTTGCGCCTGAGAAATAGTGAAGGCTGATGCAATAGTGCCAAGTAAGTTAGCTGCACCACCGAACACAACTACCATAAAGGTATCAACGATATAAAGCTGCCCTGAAGTTGGGCCTGTTGAGCCAATCATTGTGAAAGCGCTACCGGCGACGCCGGCAATGCCGCAACCTAATGCAAAGGTCATTCGGTCAACCATGGAGGTATTAATACCCACAGCTGATGCCATTGGACGATTTTGAACCACGGCGCGGACCTTAGCTCCCCATTGAGAGCGTTGCATTAAGAAATAAACACCAAGTGTTACAACAAATGTCAGACACATTACGAAAATACCGTTGATGGGAATTTCCACAAGATCTGTTACTGGGATAGAGCCCATTAGCCAGTCGGGTAGGGAAACGCCTTTTTCTCGAGCACCAAAAACTGATCGGTAAATTTGCTGTAAGATCAGACTAAGGCCCCAGGTCGCTAGAAGGGTATCCAGAGGGCGTTTGTAAAGACGACGAATTAAGGCCCATTCGACAAAGGCGCCCAAACCGCCGGCTGCAAAGAACGCTAATATCATAGCTACAAAGAAATATATGCCATAAAGACTAGGTAAAAACGCTTCAAAAAATAGTGAAGTAAGGTAAGTGATATAAGCGCCAAGGATCATAAATTCACCATGAGCCATATTGATAACGCCCATCTGACCAAAAATAATTGCTAGGCCTAGCGCCATAAGAACAAATACTGAAAACAATATGAGCCCAGCAAAGCCTTGCATTGCAAAGATAGCTGTTAGCTCTGAAGCTGTATAACCGTCAAACATAGTGAATTCCTTGAGATAAAAAACTGATCGGAAGTAGAACTGGCGCCCGGATGGACGCCAGTTTAGAAAGGCCTACTGGTAACCAGCTGGGAACGGATCTGGTTCGATCAATTCTTCAGATTCAAATACCACATCAAATTGACCATCTGTGCGCGCTCGAGCAATTCGAGTTTTTGACCATAGGTGATGGTTTTCATGTACTTTCACATAGCCTTCTGGGGCAGTTGTTAATTCGATACCCGGCAATACTTCTTTTAACTTGTCGACATCAAATGAACCGGCTTTTTCAACCGCGTACTTCCAGATCCATGGACCAAGATAAGCGGCTTGAGTAACATCACCGATTACAATATCTTCGCCCCACATTTCCTTAAATGCTTTTACGAAAGCAGCATTGTTAGGATTTCCTAGGCTTTGGAAGTATTTCATTGAGGCATAAGCACCCACGATATTTTCACCGCCGATACCCAATATTTCATCTTCTGTTACAGAGATAGTAAGCATGATTGGCTTTTCTTTGGTCCAATCAATACCAGCAGCATTAACCTGCTTATAGAAAGCAACGTTAGAACCACCAACAACAGCGGCAAAGATCACGTCTGGCTTCTTAAGTTTTACCTTGTTGATAACAGAGTTAAATTGCGTGTGACCTAATGGATAGTACTCTTCACCAACGACTTTAAGGCCTAACTTATCAATATGCTTACGCGCAATTTTCATAGAAGTACGTGGCCAGATATAATCTGAACCAAGTAGATAGAAGGTTTTAGCGCCTTTAGTCTTAACTACCCAGTCGATACTCGCCAGGATTTGCTGAGTTGCTTCTTGTCCGGTGTAGATAACGTTTGGAGATTGTTCCAATCCTTCATAGAAAGTTGGGTAGAAAAGCATACCATTGTACTGTTCAAATACCGGCAATACTGCTTTACGGCTTGCTGATGTCCAGCAGCCCATAACTGCAGCTACTTTGTCTTTAAGGAGTAACTTACGTGATTTTTCAGCAAAAGTTGGCCAATCACTTGCGCCGTCTTCCTGAATATATTTAATTTGACGACCTAATACACCGCCAGATTCATTGATTTGTTTGATGGCTAGTTTTTCAGCCTGTGTTGAACCAGTTTCACTAATTGCCATGGTGCCGGTAATAGAGTGAAGTATGCCTACGGTGACTGTGTCATCAGTAACTGCGAGACCAGTGGTGTTTACTTCGGATGTTGGTGGAACTGCTGCCTGTGTAAGCCCAGCTTGAGCTACTAAAAAGGCAGTTGCAGTAGCAAATAATGCATACCGCAAGTTTGTTAACTTAAATATGTTTAGACGTTTCATGGATTAACCTCGTTGGATGGATGTTGGTGCGATTATTCCTACATCTTGGTTTTCCAACAATTAGCTGAATGGCCCGACAACTACGTTATTTAGCGCATACGTCAAATAACGAATATCTGTAAGAATTCACAACTACCCATGTATATGGCATATATATTGCTTGATTAGGTTATGAACTTTTTTACTAAAGAAAATGACAGTAACCCATCATTTAATGCTGATAGTAGTATCAAGCAGAGGATTTTTGGTGCGCGGCGTAAATACAATCAATGGGTGGCAGATGAGACTTTAGAGGACTATGCACTAAGGTTTACCAATTTAAGTGCCCGCAAATGGAGCGCTAAAAAAGTCGCTTTTACTGCACTGGGCTCCATAACCTTTCTTGCGCTTGAAGCTATTGGTGGCTCTATTACCTTAGATTATGGTTTTCAAAATGCTCTAGTCGCTATTTTAATAGTTTGTGCCATTATATTTCTGCTATCCATACCAATTAGTTATTACAGTAGCCGCTATGGACTAGATATTGATTTGTTGACCAGAGGTGCTGGGTTTGGCTATCTCGGTTCTACCATAACCTCTCTTATATATGCTTCTTTCACTTTTATATTTCTAGCATTAGAAGCCACAATTATGGCACTTGCTCTGGAGCTATGTCTTGGCTTGCCCTTACATTGGGGGTACTTGGTTAGCACATTATTAGTGATACCCATCGTGACCTATGGCATCAGTACCATCAGTCGCTTTCAATTGTGGACTCAGCCTATTTGGATGCTACTTCAGTTGTTGCCAATTGCTTTGATACTAATTTACGATTTTTCTGCAGTAGAAAACTGGGTGCTTTATCAAAGCCCTAATATTGAAGCTAATGATGGTATTAATTGGCTAATGGTTGGCGCTGCTTCAACGTTATTGTTTTCTTTGGTGGCACAGATTGGCGAGCAAGCCGACTATGCTAGATTTATTCCAGCACAGAAAAATACCTCAAAATTATCTTGGTGGCTTTCAACAATGAGTGCCGGACCTGGCTGGATTGTTATCGGCTGTTTTAAATTGCTTCTTGGTTCTTTTTTGTTTGTTTTGGCGGTTAATCACGGCGTTGATATGCATGAGGCTATTGAGCCTACACAAATGTACTTAGTGGCGTTTAACTATCTAACTGAAACCCCTTCAACCATTCTTGCTCTGACGGCTTTATTCGTGGTCCTTTCTCAGCTTAAGATCAATGCAACCAATGTTTATGCTGGTTCAATCGCATGGTCTAATTTTTTCTCACGTCTAACCCATGCTCACCCTGGGCGTGTGGTATGGGTTGTATTTAATGTATTAGTCGCTATTGCATTAATGCAAATAGGAATCTATGAGGCACTGGAGAGAACCCTTGGTTTATTTGGCATAGTTGCCATTTCTTGGATCGGATCAATGGTTGCCGATTTGGTCATCAACAAGCCCCTTGGTTTAAGCCCACCTTATATAGAATTTAAACGCGCCCACCTATTTGATATTAATCCTGTAGGTGTTGGCAGCATGATTCTTTCGATGATTATTGGCTGTATTGCCTATGCAGGGGTTTTAGGTGAAGGGCTTCAAGCATTTGCTTCCTATTTAACTCTTGCCATAACTTTTATTGCAGCTCCCAGCATTGCTTGGTTTACCAAGGGTAAATATTATATTGCTCGTCCTATCTGTATTGATCAGGATCAAGAAAAGCACACCTGCGGTATCTGTGAAAATACTTTCGATACTGAAGATATGACATTTTGTCCACTCTACGATCTACCTATTTGTTCTTTGTGCTGTTCATTAGATACCCGCTGCGAGGATTCATGTAGAAAGCCGGGACGTTTTGAAAACCAGTTATTTTCCACGCTTAAACATTTTTCAAAAAAAATACAGCTAAAGCATATTCAGTCGCGAGGCTTTAAATTTACCTTCTTGTTTATGGTTAATATTGCAATTTTCTCTACCATTTTATTTATAGCTTATGCAAAAACTGTATCAATGTATCCACTGCAACTAGCTGCAATTAATAGCTTTGCTTTTATAGTCTCTCTTGTGACTGTCCTGTTACTTGTCGTTGGAACCTGGTCATTTTTATTAAGTCTGGAAGGACAGCGTCTAGCTCGAGGTGAATCTCAGCGACAGACACAGTTATTATTAAAAGAAATCAAAGCTCATGAGCTAACTGATTTAGAGCTGCAGCAAGCACGTGAAAAAGCCGATGCCGCCAATATCGCTAAAAGCCGCTACCTTGAGCGTATAAGTCATGAACTGCGAACGCCACTTAATTCAGTAATGGGTTACGCACAGTTGCTGGAGGGCGCAGAGGATATTCCAACAGCAAGGCGCGAGTCAATCAAAGTAATGCGCAGTAGTAGTGAGCATTTAACCGATCTGATTGAGGGTCTGGTTGATATGTCAAAGATTGAAGCAGGTCGATTAGATTTACATAGAAATGAAGTCGATTTGGTAGGTATGCTAGAACAGCTGGTATTTATGTTTCAAATACAGGCAAAAGCGAAAAATATAGAACTTAAGTTCACTTATCAGAAGAGATTGCCCAAGCATGTTACTGCTGATAATAAACGCCTTCGTCAGGTTATTATTAATATGATCTCCAATGCCATAAAGTTTACTCAACAGGGCTCAGTAACGGTTAATCTAAAATACCGTAATCAGGTTGCATTTATTAGTGTTAAAGACACGGGTATAGGTATTAAACAGGAAGATATTGCAACCATTACAGAGCCTTTTGTGCGTATCGCCAACAGTAACTATCACACCAGTGGTAGTGGTTTGGGTTTGGCAATCACCCAAGCTTTGATCCACTGCATGGGGGGTGATCTCGGTATTAAAAGTAAATTTGGTCAAGGCTCTACATTTAACTTATCCCTAATGTTGCCAAGTGTTAGAGAAGTTGTTTACCAGCCTGTTATTACTGAAAAAATTGTTGGTTATCATGGTGATAGTATGAGCTTGATGGTAGTCGATGATGATATTAATCAGCGACGGCTTTTAGTCGAAACGCTCAGTCCCCTAGGTTTCAATGTAATCACTGCGGCAGATGGTCCGTCTTGTTTAAGTCTAATTGAGGACTGTTCACCCTCATTATTTATTCTTGATATCTCTATGCCCGGTATGACCGGTTGGCAGCTGGCGGATAAATTGCGATCAAGAGGTATTAAAGTGCCCATTTTGATGATCTCTGCTGAGGCTGCAGAGGGCCTTGTTCAGGATAAAGACGCACCAATACACAATGATTATCTGGTCAAGCCAATCTATATGCCGGCCTTGCTCCAATCATTGTCTTATCATTTAAATATAGAACTACGAACCGCTGATGAGGCTGAAACACCAACTAAAGTTCCATCAGATAAACTTATGATCGAGTCAGATTCTCTAGTGGTGAGTGAATTATTGTCGCTTATTGAAATCGGCTACCTAGAAGGTTTTAAAAATACCCTTGCTGATGCAAAACAGCAGGGATCTATCAATCCTATAGTTTGCGAAAACCTTTCTCAATGTCTTGAAAGGTTAGATATGGCGCAAATTCGTTCCCAACTTATGAAGCTTACTAATGAAAACAAATCCTAAAAATAATGGTGTAGTATTAATCGTTGATGATGATCCAGATGCGATTAGCATGCTTAATACGGCACTTTGTGAAGCGCAAATGACAGCATTGGTAGCATTATCTGGGGAGCAGGCCCTAACTATAGCTCGACGGATTCGGCCCGATTTAATCTTAATGGATGCCATGATGCCCGGTATGGACGGCTTTGAGGCTTGTCAAAAAATTAAAGCTGATGCAGTCATAGCGCATATACCCGTGGTATTTATGACAGGGCTAAGTGCCAGCGAAGATATGGTAAAAGGCTTTGATTCTGGCGGCATAGACTATGTTACCAAGCCGATTGATTTAAAAGCCTTAATTGCACGAATTCGTGCTCATCTAGTCAACTCTCGAATTGCTGCGGGAGCCAGGCAGGCGTTGGATACACTGGGTCAGCATTCTTTAGCAGTTGATATTGAGGGCAATATTTTATGGTCTACGCCTAATACTCATAGTTTGCTAGCGGGTTTTGGCGCTGATCAGCAGTGGATTTCAAATACTCTGCCATCTTATTTGGCACCCTGGTTAAGCCGGGAAGCCAAGCAGCCACTGCGTATAGAGGATTTATCTCAGCCCCTTTTAATAAAGATAATGGATAGTCAGCATGCGGATGAGTGGCTGCTGGTTATAGAGCTTGCTAACAAACCTAAAGAAGAAGATTTACTTCGTGAAAAGTTTGAATTAACCCCCAGAGAATCCGAGGTTCTTACCTGGATATCACGGGGTAAAACCAACCAAGAAATCGCCATGATTCTAGATTTTAGTCCGCGCACAGTAAATAAGCATTTGGAGCAAATTTTTCGTAAATTGGGAGTGGAAAATAGAACCACGGCGGCGGCGGTTTCGCTTAAATATCTCAACCAATTTGCCTAAAAACCACAATATGTTGGGGTTGCGGTACGTTATTTGACGTAATAAAGTATAAGTCATTCACTTGTATTATGAACTTTGTTGTCTTATTATGCCGAAACGAGCAAACCTGTGTTTGCACGTCGCATTGATTTACATGCCTACTAGGGGCTTGTTTTATCAAAAACAAAAATTTAACTTTGAGGTTAAAACATACTATGAAAACTTTTAATAAAACTTTAATTGCTGCTGCAACAATTACTACATTCGGTCTAGCTGCTGCTCCTGCTGCTGTTGCTTTAGACGCTTCTGCATCTATTGCTACTTCATATCTATGGCGTGGTACTGAGCTAGGTAATGGCGATGCTGCTCTTGCTGTAGATCTAAGCGGAAGCACTGGCGCTCTTTCTTATGGCCTATGGGTTTCTTCTGGTGATTCAACAAGCACTGAGTATGACATCTATGCTAGCTATTCTGGCTCTGCCGGCGATCTTGGCTACAGCATTGGTTATGCATCTTACAACTACCCATCAACTGATATTGGTTTTGATGATAGTGCTGAGTATATCTATGGTCTAAGCTATGGTCCTGCTAGCGTTACTATTTTTGACAATACAGAAACCGACTATGAGTACACTGTAATTGGTTATGAAGCAGGCGCTTACTCGTTCGCCTATGGTGATGATGAGTCTATGACTCACTTCGACGTTAGCTATGCAGTAAATGACTCATTGTCTGTAACTGTAAGCAAGCCAGAAGACGAAGATGCAATCGTTGTAGCTTCTTATTCACTACCGTTTTAATTAGTGATTCGGAGTGTCTAAAGGGACCAGTATTCTCCCAAGAACTGAAATTAGGCAAGCTCCTTAAAAGCACGGAAGTTAGTAACAAAGTGTAATGTATGTTTTCAATAAGTAAGAACTGGCCCCTTTGCGTTAGCATAGGGGCCTTTTTTTAATCTAAGTTTTTTTGCAACACTATTTTTCAGTTATGTAACCAGATTAAAATTAAATAAACCTTTTAATAATATTAAGCGTAATTAGCTTATTACGCTAAATGCTATGGGGCTAAATTTTAATGGGGCTTGCAATCAATTTTATTGGTTTTCAAATTGGCTGGCTTGCCTGTGTTATTGGTGCGGCAAAGGGTTACCCCCTGCTGGCAACCGCTGTTGTATCATTCATAATAGTTCTGCATCTATGCCGTGTTAACAATGTTTATTCAGAGCTAAGTCTGATTATTTCGGCCGTAGTTATTGGCATTATATGGGAGTCGCTTCTTGTAGCTTCGGATTGGCTTTCCTATAGTAGTTCTATAGATGCTTTTTTTGCCCCCATTTGGTTGGTGGCTATGTGGGCTTTATTTGCCACAACAATTAATGTATCAATGGCATGGTTAAAAAACCGTTGGTTATTAGCGTCATCTATGGGTGCAATATTTGGCCCACTTGCGTTTATTGCAGGTGAAAAGCTGGGTGCGGTTCAGTTTATCGATCGCTCATTGGCTCTATTGGCGCTAGCAGTGGGGTGGGCATGTTTGATGCCCATGCTTTTGTGGTTAGCTGACTTATTTAAATACCGCTTTGACTTGGTGGAAAAATGATATGGAAATATTCTTTAGTTTAAATACTGCTCTAATGCTTGAAAGCCTTAAAATGCTTCTTATCTTGGCAGGTATAACTTGGTTTATCAGTCTAATAATTGAGGATGTTAGCATTGTTGATTATATTTGGTCGCTATTAACACTTTTGGCAGTTTGTACCTATGCCTACATGACCGGTATTGAAAATCCCGTTAGTCTAGTAATGTTACTAATGGTGGCAATCTGGGCTATACGTCTAACCTGGTTCTTGGTTAAGCGCGGCAGAAATAAACCGGAAGATAGACGCTATCAGGTTATTCGAGAAGGCAACTCGCCCAATTTTGGTTATAAGAGCCTATATTTAATTTTTGTGTTTCAGGCTCTGGTGGCTTGGGTGTTAAGCACGTTATTTATACCTATTTTTGAAGCTAACGCAGATATAACTGCACCAGTTACATGGGGTGTTTGGCATTCCCTTGGTGTATTAATCTGGTTATTTGGTTTTATCTACGAAACAGTTGCTGACCATCAGCTTCACTACTTTAATTCTAAGGTAGTTAAAGAAAGCTCCACACTATCTACGGGTCTCTGGCGTTATTGTCGCCATCCTAACTATTTTGGTGAGTTCTGCATTTGGTGGGCATGGTTTATTTACGCTATCCCAACAGCTTCTGGGTGGATACTTTTAGCACCATTAATAATGTCTTACCTGTTATTAAAGTTCTCCGGTGTCGGCAATATGGAGCAGGGTATAACGGATCGTAGGCCCGATTACCAAGCTTATATTGACTCTACTAATACCTTTTTTCCTTGGAAGCCGCGAAAAAAAGTCATTGATAGTTAAATTATGCGGTTATTCTTAGTCGCTGTCCTGTTACTTCTTAGTTTGCAATCCCCAGTTTTTGCGCAACAAGACTCTAATACTTTTGAAAAGATTTCGTTTAATGTCTTCCTCGATAAAAAACAGGTGGGCACACATATTTTTGATATTCAGCGTAAAGATGTCAATATATTGGTCAAATCCAATATGCAGTTAAGAGGTAAGTTTTGGGGTCTAGTCCCTTTTAAATATACTCACCAATCAACAGAGCAGTGGAAAAATGGTTGTCTTGTTAGTTTAGAGTCACAGACTCTTAAACGCGGTAAAACTATCAATATTTCAGCAAGCTCAGGGCAATCGGGTTTAACCGTTATTAACGCAGATAAAATCGAAGTTATTAAGGGATGCATTAAAAGCTTTGCTTATTGGGATCCTTCAAAACTTGAAGGTCATCAATTATTAAATACCGAAAATGCCCAGTTAGTCGATGTTCAGATTGAGAGGTCGAAAAACCAAAATGATGCAAGTCAGTCAATCATTATTCAAAGTTCTGAGGCGGATATAAAACTTCAATACAGCGCTGACGGTGATTGGTTGTGGTTAAAGTCTAAATTGGAAGTTGGTGGTTTATTGCATTACATTAGACAGTAAGGTTGGACAGTCTTGGGAGTCAATATATGTTGTATAAAAGGATAGTCCTGTGCATTGCACTTATTTTTGTGGGTGCTTGCCAGAGTAATAAGCCACTTAAAACAGTTGATTATGTGGATATTCAGCGCTTTATGGGAGACTGGTTTGTTATCGCTAATATACCCACGTTTTTGGAGAAGGACGCCTATAACCCCCTTGAATCTTATCGTTTGGATGATGATGGCTCTATAGCTACGACATTTAGCTTTAATGCGGGCGCTATGGATGGTGAAAAAAAGGTCTATAAACCCAGAGGTTTTATTGCCAATACCGAGACTAATGCTGAATGGGGTATGCAGTTTTTATGGCCAATTAAAGCTGATTATCGCATTGTTTATTTGGATGAAGACTATCAACATACAGTTATTGGTCGAAATAATTTAGATTATGTGTGGATAATGGCTCGTCAGCCTAAGATTTCTAAAAAAATGATGAAAGAGTTAACCCAATTTGTTGCATCTTTGGGTTATGATTCTAGTCTACTGGAGCTTGCTCCTCATCAAATGCCACTTGGCGATAATAAATAAGAATATCTATGAAAATAGCGGTTATTGGAAGTGGTATATCAGGTAATGTAGCAGCTTACCATCTGAATAAAAATCATGATATCACCGTTTATGAAGCCAATGATTATATAGGCGGACATACCCACACCCACGATATTAATCACAAAGGTAAGCAGTTTTCGGTTGATACCGGATTTATTGTGTTTAACCATAAAACCTATCCAAACTTTATTGCCTTGTTAAAAGAGTTAGGTGTTGAAGAGCAGCTTTCAACCATGAGTTTTGGCGTAAAGTGCGAAAAAACCGGGCTGGAATATATGGGTTCCACCATTAATAGCCTATTTGCCCAGCGACGTAATATTTTCAGGCCGTCTTTTTGGCGTATGATCAAGGATATTCTGCGTTTTAATCGCGAGGCAGCCAATCTTCTTAATGACTCTTCAGATGAAGTATCACTGGGTGACTACCTAGAGCAGCATAATTACAGCCAAGTATTTATTAATCACTATTTAGTTCCCATGGCGGCAGCGGTGTGGTCGGCAGATTTGAAGCTGATGTTCGAATTTCCCGCGCGCTATTTAGTGCGTTTTTTCCATAATCATGGGCTATTAAGTGTTAATGACCGGCCAGACTGGTATGTGATTAAGGGTGGGTCAAAAACCTATGCTCGCGCACTCACAAGCTCCTTTGTGGAAAAAATTAAACTATCTTCCCCAGTGTCTAGAGTCGAGCGCACGGACAAAGGTGTTAGGGTGACTTGCGCTGCCGGTGAAGAATCCTTCGATGCGGTATTTTTTGCCTGTCATAGTGATCAGGCTTTAAAAATGATTAACATGCCTACAGAGTCAGAAAAACAGGTATTGGGCGCCATAAAATACCAAAATAATGAGATATTATTGCATACTGACGCTTCAATAATGCCGAAGCGAAAGGCCGCTTGGGCGGCATGGAATTATCATCTGTTAGATGGTGATCAAAGTCGGGTGCCGGTAACTTACAATATGAATATATTACAGAGCCTAGATTGCGAGGATCAATTTTGCGTGACGTTAAATAATAGCGATGCCATTGATCAATCTAAGGTTCTAAAACGTTTAAATTACCACCATCCAATTTATACCAAAGAATCCGTCGCCGCTCAGTCTCGACATGCCGAAATTAATACCAATAGGTTCTATTTTTGTGGGGCCTATTGGCGCTATGGTTTTCATGAAGATGGTGTTGTCAGTGCGCTAGAAGCTATAAAGCAGTTCCAGGGAGATTTTGGTGAATAGCCGACTATACAGTGGCACCATTGGTCACTGTAGGCATATGCCGACTATCAATCATTTTCGGTACAAAATATTTATGCTGTACCTAGATCTCGATGAGCTAGATAGTGTATTTGATAAATTTTTATTATGGTCTTCGAAGCGTGCAAATTTTGCTTGGTTTAAGCGTTCTGATCATCTTGGTGATCCATCGCAACCATTAGTGGAATCAATTAGGGGTTTGGTGGCAGAAAAGACTGGGCGCAGACCCCAAGGCCCGATTCGATTATTAACCAATCTTCGTTATTTATGGTACAAATCAAATCCAGTGAGCTTTTACTATTGCTTTGAGCCTGATGGCCATACAGTTCATACTATAGTGGCTGAGGTGACCAATACTCCCTGGGGTGAAATGTACGCATATGTATTGGGGGAAGGTCAGCGGCAAGCGGTTGCAGAGGGTGCGGCAGATCACTTATTTTATAATACTGATAAAGTGTTTACTGTATCCCCATTTATGCCCTTAGATATGCAGTATGGTTTTGAGTTTTCGGTTCCTGGGCGAAATTTATTGGTAAAAATGCAAAATGTTCGTCAGGGTAAAAAAGTATTTGATGTGAATTTATCACTTGATGCGCAACCAATTACTCGAGCATCATTAGCTAAGCAGTTATTATCAATTCCATTGATGACGCTAAAAGTCACTGCAGGTATATATTGGCAGGCAATAAAAATAGGGTTAAAAGGTGTGCCTTTTTTAGGTCACGCCGGTGAAAAAATTAATAATAAGGAAACCTAAGTGAGTAATAATTTGTCTCAGCAGGGGTCAAAAAAACCAGTGCGATGGATTGATAAAATTTGTCGTCCGCTATTATTTTCACGCCTGAGAAAGATTGAATTTGGTCAGGTAAAAATTATTGATCATTGTGGTGAGCAATTGTTTGGTAATACTGAAGAGTCTAGCGAACTCACTGTTGAGATAAGTGTTAAAGATCAGCGCTTTTATTCTGATATTGCTCTTGGCGGGACTGTGGCTGCAGGTGAAGCCTATATGCAGGGCTACTGGAGCTGCAATAACCTCACTGGATTGGTTCGCATTATGCTGCGTAATCGACAGGTTATGGATCAGGTTGAAGGTGGGTTTTCGTTGTTTAAGGCACCTATACTGCGATTGATGCACTGGCTCAATCGCAATAGTCAGGCGGGTAGTAGACGCAATATTGAAGCACATTATGATCTCGGCAATGAGATGTTTGAACTTTTTCTCGATCCTACCATGATGTATTCATGCGCTTATTATCCAGATAGCGAAGCCAGTTTAGATCAAGCGGCTACGGCAAAACTCCAGCGTATCTGTGAAAAGTTACAGTTATCCGAAACTGATCATGTAGTTGAAATTGGCACCGGTTGGGGCGGCTTTGCTATTTACGCAGCTACCCATTTTGGTTGCAAGGTAACCACTACAACTATCTCAAAGCAACAATATGAGATTGCACGGCAGCGAGTGATTGCTGCTGGCTTAGAAGATAAGGTCACTCTGCTTATGGAGGACTATCGAGATTTACAGGGCGCCTATGATAAATTGGTTTCTATTGAGATGATTGAGGCAGTGGGTCCGCAGTATCTTGAAACTTATTTTACAAAATGTAGCACCCTTTTAAAGCCTGACGGCATTATGTTGATTCAGGCAATTACCATACAGGATCAATTCTATGATCAGGCGATTAAGTCAGTTGATTTTATTCAGCGCTATATTTTTCCGGGGGGATTTATTCCTTCAGTAACGGCAATTTCTAATGCGGTAAAAAATGCTACAGATACTCGTTTGTTCCAGATGGAGGATATAGGCCCCCATTATGCGACCACTCTAAGGGATTGGCGTAAAAACTTTTTTAATAATATTGAGCAGATTAAAGCGCTGGGCTATTCCGATCAATTTATAGCTATGTGGGAGTTCTATCTGTGTTATTGCGAAGGGGGCTTTCTTGAGAGAACATTAGGCACATCTCATCTAGTCTTTGTAAAGCCTGATAATCGAATCGACTGGCGTGCCTCAATCTAATTTATTAGCTGAATCAATAAAAACCGGTTGGGAAGTTCTAGTAAAAGAGTTTCGCTTAGTCGAACAAACCTAAATTTCAATAATAATATAATTCCCAAATGCGAATTTAATTTCGCTTTTTTGTTTTTAATATAAATTTAAAAAAATTTGGGGCTTTAACTCAATGTATAAATATCTACTTATTCTTATATGTTCAATTTTTGTTGTTGGCTGTGATCAGCCTGTTGAAGAAAATACAGATAACAATCCAACTAGGGATAATTTAACTGTTTACACAACAGCAAAAGATACGGGTCAACGTATTGCCAAAACTGGTACTTACCAGTTTAAGCCACGCATTCAACCAACAGAGGGCGAGGTATCAATTTTTGTAAATTCAAGTAAGCAATTTCAAAAATTTCTTGGTATAGGTGGCTCATTTACTGATGCTAGTGCTGAGGTGTTCGCTAAATTAGATAATGCCAAACAAGAAGAATTCCTGAAGGCCTATTTTGATGACCAAGAGGGTATTGGTTATTCTTTAGCTCGTACAACCATTCATAGCTCAGATTTTGGCAGTGGCAGTCATACCTATATTGAAGAGGGAGATAAATCACTCGAAACTTTTTCTATTGAAAAAGACAAGCAGTTCCGTATTCCTCTAATTAAAAGAGCAACGGAGGCAGCTGGGGGTGAGCTAATGCTTTACGCAAGCCCTTGGAGTGCGCCAGCATTTATGAAGAGCAACAACAATATGTTGCGCGGAGGAAAACTTTTGCCTGAGTACTATGACTCTTGGGCTAGGTATTACACAAAGTTTATTGAGGCTTACGAGAATGAAGGGATGCCAATCTGGGGTATCAGTATTCAAAATGAGCCAATGGCTGTGCAGCGATGGGAGTCAATGATTTATACGGCTGAGGAAGAGCGCGATTTCTTAAAAAATCACCTTGGACCAACCATGCACAAGGCAGGCTATGAAGATAAAAAAATTATAGTTTGGGATCATAATCGCGATCTAATTGTCGAGCGTGCCAATATTATTTTTGATGATCCAGAAGCCGCCAAGTATGCATGGGGTATTGGTTATCACTGGTACGAGACTTGGTATCGCGGTGATGATTGCTACCCGCATTGTAAGGGGCATGAAAACAGGAATGAAAACATTGGTTTGGTATATAACGCATACCCTGATAAGCACATACTTTTCACTGAGGGCACGATTGAGGCTTTCAGTCCCGATAAATATCAGTACTGGCCAAATGCTGAGCGCTATGGCCGTGAAATGATAAGAGATTTTAATCGCGGTACTGTGGGATGGACCGATTGGAATCTATTATTGGATCACACCGGTGGCCCGAACCATGTAAGTAATTTCTGCTTCGCACCGATACATGCAGATACTCGCACTAATGAGCTTATTTATACACCAACCTATTACTATATTGGGCATTTCTCAAAGTTTATACGTCCTGATGCGCATAGAGTCAGTACTAGCAGTAGTCGTAGTTTGCTTTTGGCAACCTCATTTATGCATGAGGATAATCAGATTGCTACCGTGGTTATGAACGAAACTGATCAAGCAATTGACTACCACCTATTTGCAGATATGCAACAGGTTAGCTTGACCATTCCAGCTAGAAGTATGCAAACACTTGTGTACTAAAATTTGATAGATCGTATCGGGTCAATGACCCGATACGATTTAATTAAGTTGACGAAACTTAGTAGGGGTCATCCCCTCTAATTTCTTAAAGAAAGTATAAAAAACAGACTTACTATTAAAGCCTACTTCAAGATATATTTCGGTAATTGTAGTGTCTTTCTTGGCTGAATCCTTTAGCATTTTCTTCGCTTCTTCTATTCGATAGCTGTTGATAAAGGTATAAAAATTAGCGCCAAAATGCCTATTAATAATCATCGATAAATCTCTGGGCATAATTTCAAGTGTTTCTGCCAAGCTGTCCAGAGTTATATCCGGATCCATATACAGTTTTTCCTGCTTAATTTGTGTATCTATTGATTCCGCTTCTTCAGGATTAACAATATATTCATCCGCCGGTTTCTTGGGCAACTCTTCCTCATTAACCTGCTCAAACATTCCAAAGAATCGAATAGCTGTAAACACCAGTAAATTAACTAAAAAGAAGGTAGTGTAATATCGAGTTAGACCCATGTAGAAATATATATAGTGTAAGTGAGTAAAGATTTTTGATGCAGAGAGAATAAGCTCAAACAGCATAACAACGGTAAAGCCGGCAACCAGGGCTCTTAACCAAGATAGATGCGCTTTTTCCATATTCGAGTGCTGTTCCTGCAGTCTTAAACCATATCTGCTAATAAGAATAAAGCAGGCTATAACGTAGGAAAAACGAATTAACTTACTGAAAAATTCAATAGTTACATAGTTGACACTGTATACAAATGATTCACTGTTTAGCATTTCAAGGCGAACATTGAGTGGATTGGCATAAAAGCTAAAGCCAATAAATAAACAGTAAATGGTGAGTGGCAAAAGATGAATAAGATCGCTTCGCTTTAAAGTAAAATCACGAAAAACTAGCGATTTTATACATAGAAATAATAATGCCCCATCTATGTAATAAGCTATACCGGGAACAAAATATAGAGAGGATAGTTGTTGGCGGGCATGTACTTTAAACTCCGCGCCCCACATCATTAGCTCATTAATAGGAATCAGCGAATGCGCAAACAAAAAAGCAGCCAGGAAAAAAGTACTCTTAACCTGTTTACTGTTTGTCAGCCATAGTAGCAGCGCAAAAAACAGGCACTGTAACGAGATCATCATTAAGATAACATCGTGAAAATTAAACAGCACTGATTCAAATTGAAGATTATTCATTAAGTTCTATCTTTTAGTTGAGCAAATAGCATGTAATATTTCGTCATTAATATAATATGTTTAAAAACTGTTTTTTTTTCCATTCTACAGGAAAATATTCCTAGGAATATCATAGTCTTTGAAGTGTGCGATTTATGCGCTAAGCTGTAAATTTTAGGCAATATTAACTATAAAAATAGTGCTTCATTTACAGTTGTTATACGCAATAATAAATTATTTTAGTGTTTTCCTGTAAATTTTGAGTTCGAGTGCTTTAGTCGGACGCAATAAATAAGCTCAGTCTGTAATTTAGAATCAAGTTAAACCTACACTGCAAAAAATTACTGAGTAGGGAAAATCTATATCTAAGAAGTAAATAATATGCCATTAGCACGGCATAACAAAAATAAAGAAGAAAAAGAGGTTTTAAATGTTTGCTAAAAAAGTGCTTATCGCGCTGAGTTTACCCTTTATATTTTCACTATCAGCCTGTGGTGGTGACGGTGGAGGTGGTGATGCAGATCAAAATGTAGTGCGCAATATTTTTGCCGTTGGCGATATTTTAGAAACTAAAGAAGATACTCTTGGAGTAGCTGGTAATGTTTGTGAAAATGACCTACCGGATACCTGTGACCTGCCAGATAATTCAGATAATAAGCTTTTATTTGCTCTTGAAAAGGGTGAAGCCATGGAAAATGGCTCATTTTCCTTCTGTGCAGATGGAAGCTATACCTATACGCCAAGCGAGCTTTTTACAGGGTCTGAATCTATAGATTATAACTATTCTAGCGAGAGCGAATACGGTGTTAGTACGCTTAATATTACTGTCGTTGAGCCTGGGGAGTCCATATCCGGTACTGTAAATAATAATAGTACTGGGACGACATATGCGCTAGCAGCAGGTGAAGCGACTGAAAATGGCACTTTGGTTTTCTGTAATAACGGCGACGTTGAATATGCACCAGTCCAAGATTTCTTTGGTGTTGATTCCATCAGTTATGTGGCATTTTTAGGGGTCGATTCATCTTCAGCAACACTGACCATAAAGGTGGCAAATGATTTTGAGACATTAGATGAATATGGTTGGAATTTAGCGTGGAGCCATGACTTCACAGCGCCAGGCGAATTTAATTTAGGTCTATGGGATGGCGATAATATTAGCGTTGCTGAGGAAGGCTTAAAGATAAATCCTAATAATGGCCAGAAGCCATCACTTACAAGCTTGCAAACCATTGGTGAAGAGCGAGGGCGGATTGAAGCCAAAATTAAAACTGCTCCTGGTATTGATGTATTGTCTGCATTTAAGTTGGTTCCAGTTAGCGATAGCTATGATGGAAACAATAGCCTCAGCATAATGCTGGCTGAAGATGGGACTATGACGGCTGGAGCACATTATGGATTAGACAGAATCAGTGGCGTGATTATAAATGAAACTATCCAAGAGACAGCATCAGATGAATGGCATACCTATGCTATTGAGTGGGGTGAGAAAAAAATACGTTGGTATATAGATGGAACCCATGTTTATACCGTGGATACACTAAATTTATGGGCGTATAACCAATCGGGTAATAACCCGCGTGGCGATCAAATTATCGCTAATACTAATATTGCGTTTGACCAGCGAAGCCCTGCTTCCATTGACCAGCGAGGTCCAGGTCCATTTGATCAGCCAATGCAAATTGTCTTTGATTTGGCGGCAGAATCCGAAAATTTAACCGCTGAAATGCAGGTTGAATACGTTAAGGTTTGGTCCTGTGATCCTTCTGTTGAGCCTAGCGTTGAAGAATGTGCATCCAAGGAAAAATCAAAGATATCCAGAGCGGCCTCGGATAGGGTTGAAACTGTTGGCTTTGAGCAGACGACCATTTTTAAAGATGGTTACATAGATCCAGCTACTGATGCGCTAATTTCTCAGTTTCACCCATTGAAGTGGCACTATTGGGAAGATGAATTTAATTTAACTATTTCTAATAATGGTAACTCCAAAGTCAAATACCCTAGTCTTGAGGATGAGCATGGTCTTGTTATTGACTTTGATAACTCTTCAGGGGCAGCAATTCTGGATGTTGAAATCATAATAAGTAATGAGATAAATCCCAATTTCAAAAGAAGTAACGAGGAAAATCCCAATTTAAAAGAATTATTTAGCGGCGAGTTGAATGGCTATGATATTTCGTTAAATTTCGATCTATTTTTCGAAAGTGCTGAAACAGACATTGAGACGATCAATATAAAAATGCAGTCTGGCAATTCTGGCGATGACAGCGATAATGATCTAGCGATTATTGAAGTGCCTATTTCGTTGAGTGAGCTTGAATCTGACTCATGGAATAGTCTCAGCTTTAACATCCCGGAAGATTTTACCCCCAGTCTTGAGGGTTCGTTGGAATTTGATCCTAATAATATTACATCGCTTATGGCTCTAGAGGTAGATGGTGGTATTCATTTGCAGTTGGATAATATCTATGTTGGTTGTATCAATTCAGAGGGCTGTTTGCAGGGTCCAATGACGTCGCAAACGCCTCTTGCGCCTAAAGCACTTCCGATACCAATAGAGGCGGAAGAAGGGATCCTTACTCAGTCTGGGGTAGGTATTTATGATGTTACTGCTCCAGATGAGGGCGGAGGGTCTTATATTGGAGATGTGAATAGTGGTGATTTTGTAAGTTATTCCTTTACTGCTCCTGGTATTGGTCCCTATACCATTGATTATCGTGTAGCGAGTCAAGGTGAGAGTGATGGATTCGTTATGTCACTGGACGGAGTGCCCATTCACTCTGTCTCAATTCCTGACACAGGGGGTTGGGAAGAATGGGAAACAATATCGACCCAGCCATTCGAGTTGCTGGCAGGTGTTTATACCATTCAGATTGACTTTGTGGATGACGGTCAAAACCTTAACTGGCTAAAAATACAGCCGCCAATTTCCACGTTTATCATACAAGCTGAAGAATATGACGTTATGAAAGGGATTGATACAGAGGAAGCTATTGATGAAGGTGGTACCGAAAATATTGGTTGGATCGATAAGGGTGATTTTGTCGAGTACACCGTTTTCGTTCCATCAACAGGGGACTTTTTGATTGAGTATCGTGTTGCTGGATTGTGGGATTCACAAGGATTTGAGGTCAGGTTCGATGATATTTTACTAGATGCTCAGGCGCTGGAAATGCCCAGTGGATGGCAAACTTGGGATACTCAGAGCAGTGTTGTAAGCCTTACCGAAGGCGAGAAAACTATGCGCTTAGACTTTATTGACGATCCTATCAATATAAATTGGATCAGGTTTACTAGGTTAGCGCCAGAATAGATATAAATATTGGTAACATTTTAAAATAATTACAAGTAGCTCGGGTAGGGATAAATATATGAAGTACGAGACCAAATTCAAAAGACAATTATTGGCAAGCAGTATTGCAATGGTTGTGGCTGCTGGTGCTAATTCTGAGGAAGAAGTACTCGAAATCTTAGATGATAGTATCGAGGAGGTTGTAGTCACCGGTATTCGAGCCAGCTTACAGCGTTCAATGGATATTAAGCGCGATGCCAAAGGGATTGTCGATGGTATTTCAGCTGAAGATATAGGTAAATTTCCCGATACTAATCTTGCTGAGTCTCTGCAGCGAATTACTGGGGTTGCTATTGAGCGTGATCGAGGTGAAGGGTCTAAAATTACCGTTCGTGGCTTTGGTCCTGACTTTAATATTGTTAGTTTCAATGGCCGTCAGATGCCCACCAATGGTGGCCGTTCATTTGATTTTGGCAATATTGCATCAGAGGGTATCTCAGCGGTTGAGGTCTATAAATCGGCTCGAGCCAATGTAGCCACTGGTGGTATCGGTGCAGTGGTAAATGTTATAACCAGCAAGCCGCTGGAAAATCCAGGTTTGCGTGCTGTTTTCAGTACAAAGGGGGTTTATGATCCCGGTACTAGAAAAGGGAACTCGGTAAATCCTGAAATTGTTGGTCTATTTAGTAAAACCTTTGCAGATGATACTTTGGGTATTGCAGTCTCAGCCAGTAAACAGGTTCGCGATGGTGGCTCACAAAATGTTACTACCTCATCGTTTATGGGGCGTAACTTTGTCACTTTAGATGATATTGATAACCAAGAAGAAGATGCAGAATGGGGTTCAATCCCGGTTGGCGATCCAGATGCAATAAACTTCCCATCAGAAGTTTCTGATGGTATTTATGCCATACCCACTAATATTCAATATAACCTTGATGACTTTCGCCGTGAGCGTGTCAATGGACAGCTGACTTTGCAGTGGAAGCCGGTTGATAATATTACAGCTACGATTGACTACACTTATGCCAAAAATGAGATGAATACTCAGCATCAGGATTTATCCGCTTGGTTTGATCCTGGTTGTAGCACCCGTGAAAGTGAATGGATTCAAGAGGGTAACATCTGGTCGCCAACTATGTACCGTCAAGTAGGCTGTGCGCAAGACAATCTTCAGGGTGTTGGAATCTATGCCACAGTTGACGAAAATAAATCGGCTGGTTTTAATTTGGAGTGGCTAGTTAGCGACAACCTAACACTCAATTTGGATTATCACGATTCAACCGGTGAAGCTAGTCCCAATAGTAAACATGGTTCCGGTGGCTCTATGGCGGTTGCTGCGCTTAACCGAATTACCACCTCAGGCTATTTTACTAAAAATGGTATGCCTGTTTTAGAGGTTCAATTAGGTGAGCGAAATTCCTATAACCAAATAATTAGAGAGGATGAGATTAATATTGAGGATATGCAAGTATCCGGTAGTTCTTTTGGTAGTTTTAATAATTTGATGGAAGTTCAGCAGCTTCAATTTGATGGTGAATATGTCTTTGATCAAGGGCACAGTATAGACTTTGGTATTGGCCGCGTAGAAGTAACTAATAGAGGTCAAACCAAGGGTATTTCCCGAGATAAGTGGAGTGGTGTGGGTGAGCCTGGTGATATTGCTGATTTGCTAACGGTTGAATCTATTGCTGGTGTCTATGACACTCTAGAAGGCAGTGGTGACCCTCGGCAGGTAACAGAATTTTTTACCTGGGATTTCCAGGCGCTTATTGATCGCAGTGAGATACTTCTTCAAGCAGGTACCCATGGTGATGTTGAAGGCGATAGTGGACCCTGCTATACCGGTTTCTGCCCATCCTATAACTTTGATCTAGATGAAGTAACTACGGAAACATCAGATTCAATTTATTTGCAGGGTCATTTGGTTGGAGATCTATTGGATCGTCCCTTTAATGTTTTCTTGGGCATGCGCTATGAGAATACAGAAGTTCATTCTGAGGCACTAGTGCCTATGTATGATCGAGTTGAGTGGAGCATACTTGATAACCGTTTTGTTCTTAAAGATAAAATAGATCCAGTAACTGAAAATGTTGTAAGGGATTTCTCAGAAATTGATGGTTCCTACAGCATGTTTTTACCAAGCATAGATTTAGATTGGGAGATTCTAGACGATCTTATTGTTCGCTTTTCTAGTAGTTTAACGGTTACACGCCCTCAATATAATGATTTAAAAGGAGCTCTAATGATTGATTATCTGGGCACCGATGGCGGTAGTGGTCGAAGAGGTAACCCACAATTATTGCCAATGGAATCGAAGAATTTCGATCTTTCATTGGAGTGGTATTACGATGAAGCGAGTTATATGTCTGCCGGCTTATGGTCCAAGGATGTTGATAACTTTATTATCAGTAGAACCTTTGAGAATCAACCGCTATTTCCAGATCTCTATACACCAATTGAGGGTGATTTATACAATGCTGCTATTGATGAATTGACCGGTGGTGATCCACGTTTTGACTATAATGCAGATGATTTAAATGAATACTACATCGAAAATTATGTCGGTGAAATATATGAAGATGCTGTAAGGTTTACGGGTGATGGCGATGATCGTGAAGCAATTCAAACGGGTCTTGAAGGTGATCCAGTAGCGGTATTTGATGTCACTATTCCAATCAATCAGCGTGAAACCAATGTCAAGGGTCTGGAGCTAATGGCACAGCATACCTTTGGTGAATCAGGCTTTGGTTTTCAAGCAAACTACACCTTTGTAGAGGGTGACTTGGAGTATGATATTAATCTTAATGAGGAGCAGTGGGTTGTTCCTGGTATGAGTGATACCGCTAATTTGGTTGCCTTTTATGATAAGGATGGATTCCAAATTCGTTTGGCCTTTAACTGGCGTGATAAATTCTTACAATCACCAGACAGAGATCCACGCTTTGTCGAGGAATATTCGCAGCTTGATCTTAATGCGAGCTATGAATTTAATGATAATTTATCAGTATTTATTGAGGGCATTAATTTAACCGAAGAGCATCAGCGAGTTCATGGTCGCTCCTCTTATCAGGTTAGAGAATACTCTGTTGGGCATGCTCGATATAACCTAGGCGCAAGGTATAGCTTCTAAACCTTCTCTAGAATTCAACATTTTAAAAAGCTCTTAACTTTCGTTTGGAGCTTTTTTATTACATTCCATTTCTCAATATCCAAGGGTATATTAGAGAGCTGAAATAATATTGCCGATGTGGTTTAGGAGAAGGCATGGTCAATCACGTTCTTTTAGATAATAGTAATCATAAAGATCTAAAAATTATCTGCAAAAGGTCTGCAAGCTTGGGAGATAATATTCCTTCTCTTGTAACTTTTCCTTTTGAGTACAGGGATATCCAAACAAATTTCCCTATTTGTTTTTGCAAAAATCCAGAAACAGGAGAGTTTTACACTGCTGCCTTATTTGGTTTTGAAGAAAACGAAAATCTTTTTCTCAATGGCGATAACTGGGATGCAGCCTACACGCCCTTAATGCTCGAGCGTCAGCCGTTTTACATTGGCAGCCAGCACTCTCAAAATGGTGAAGAACAACGTCTAATTTATATTGATATGGATAGCCCAAGAGTTAGCACAAGTGAGGGTGAAACCTTATTCCTAGAGCAGGGTGGAACCTCTGAATATTTACAAAGAATTAGTTCAATCCTAGAGGCAATTTATCAAGGGCAACAACAAACCAATGAATTTGTTGAATTAATGTTAAAGTACGATCTCATTGAAAGTTTTACTTTAAAAGTAGAATTAAATGATGGCACGCAAAATCAATTACAGGGGTTTTATACCATTAATGAAGATAAGCTAAATGGGCTCTCTTCTGAAGCTGTCTGTGAAATAATGTCCAGTGGGTATTTGCAAGCGGCGTATATGGTAATTGCTTCAATGTCCAATTTTAGATCGTTAATTGAGCGAAAAAATAGACGAATATGATTACAGTTGATAAGCCAATAAAAGAAGTTACCTGTACTGAACAGGGCCGTGTACCTGAAGCGATCTATTCGTCATCGGAACCGATGGTTATTCGTGGGCTGGTTTCAGATTGGCCACTGGTAAAAATGGGGTTTAAATCAGCGCGTGATGCAGGGGATTACTTAAAGGATTTTTATCAAAATATACCGGTTACAGCATCCATAGGCGACCCAGAAATTGATGGCAGAATTTTTTATAATCGGGATTTTTCTGGATTTAACTATCAATCTATTAAAGCTGATCTTGGTGATTTATTAGATAATATTTATAACTGTGCAGAGCAGGAAAACCCTCCAACTTTTTATATGGCGTCGACATTTGTTGATCGCTTTTTTTCAGGTTTTTGCGATCACAATCCTCTCGATTTAAATGCCGATAATCCTTTAGTCAGTGTTTGGTTAGGTAATCGCAGTCGTATTGCTGCGCATTATGATCTGCCGGATAATATTGCCTGTTGCGCAGTGGGTCGCCGTCGATTTACCCTTTTCCCGCCGAACCAGTTGGCTAATTTATACCCAGGGCCGCTGGATTGGGCTCCCGGCGGGCAGCCAATCAGTTTAGTCGACTTTAAAAATCCTGATTTTGAAGCATTTCCCAACTTTAAAAATGCCCTTGAAACTGCCCAGACGGCAACTCTTGAGCCGGGTGATGGGCTCTATATCCCGAGTATGTGGTGGCATCATGTTGAGGGGCTTGAGGCGCTTAATATTCTGGTAAATTATTGGTGGCGACAGTCGCCTAATTATATGGATACGCCCGCGAATGTTTTGCTTTATGGCCTTATGAGTATCCGCGACCTGCCTGAGGAACAAAAAAACAGTTGGCGAGAAATGTTTGATTATTATATTTTTGAGTCTGATAAAGACAGTTATTCTCATATCCCGGAATGGGCGAGAGGATCGCTTGGCGAGATTGATGAATCCTTAAGTAGAAAAATAAGATCTCAGTTGCTTAAAAAAATCAATCGATAAACTTGTTCCAAGTTTTTTATGTCCTTTAATCGCATTCAGTCGGTTTTTTGACGACTAAAAATGGTTCGAATACGTTATTAGGACGATTGTTAGGGTTGAACTCTATACCTTAGTGGCATTATTAGAGGGATATTAAAAAAATTTGTGTATGGATGCGCATTAAAAGATAAGAAATTGCGATGCAATCGCGACAAAAAATTAAAAGGTATTCCAATGCGAATCAATATTCTAAATTATTCTGCGCATAGTGCAGCTGCCCCTCTAAAAGCTTGTGCGCTGAGCATTTTACTATTATTGACTGTCAGCTGTGGTGTCGAAACTGACAATGAATTTTTGGATGCGCCAGAAAATATTGTAGATACTAGTAAAGAGGATTTAAATGCCTACAAGCCCTTAGGAGAAATTCCTGATTTATCACTTGCAGATATTTCCGTTCGCGGGCGACCCTATATAGACGATTCTTTGGGCTATAACGTTATCCGTACTGATATGGGCACCTTGCTTCGTGGTGTTAGTTTATCAACCGATGGTGGTGACCCCTACAACGCTCTAAACTTATTAGATAAGTCCGATATAAAATTAGAGTCATTGCAGTCTATGGTAAGCGATTATGGCTTTAATACACTACACGTTTACCTTGAGGGCGATGCTGAGCAAAATCCAGATCCAGTGGGTATCAATGAAGAGCTAGCCGATCATTTGGTAAACATAACCCGTGAAGCCAAGATGTATCTGATTATTACTATAGGTAATAACGGTGAAAATGGCGCTATTCATAGCATGGAAAAGGTGTTGGCCTTTTGGGACCTATATGGCACCAAATATAAAGATGAAACCCATGTAATCTATGAAGCCCACAATGAGCCCGTATCTGGGATCAATGGCTATTGGACTGATGAAGATTGGGACAAACAGGCGCGAATGTATGAAAAAATTCGCGAAGTAGCACCGGATACTATGGTTCTACTGGGGTCCTTTATGTCATTTTTTGGTGGTTCTCAAGCGATCAATGGCGCAAATGATCTTGCACAAGAGTTCGAAGGGATTTGGGATAACGCTGGATTCGCCTTTCATGCCTACTGGGATATAGGACAGGTTGAAAGTACCATTGAGGCGTTTGAAGCAAGTGATGATTACCCTGCGCTCTTATGTACAGAGTTTTGGCCCGGTGATACCAAAAATGGCTTTAATGAAGTATTTGAAAGCCATCAAATTGGTTGGACTCAGTTTGAGTGG
>JBJKZE010000019.1:0-35564 GCA_045560645.1 Porticoccaceae bacterium
GACTGGTTTTTGGCTACTTTAACTGAAGACTGCAATGATGCTATGGTCGATCGATTGCTATCTACGGCCTGAGTCTGAAGCTGCCATTCCTGCCAAAACAACCAGCTAGCCGAGCTTGCGCCAACGATAAATACAATAATCAGCATCCTAGTTAAGGCTTTTAAAAAACCAAAAGATGACGCAGACTTTGTTGCCGACTTTGGTTTAGCCACCGTTTTTTTTCTTAGCAACCTTTTCATCGGTTGACGGCTGTTTTGGCTTAGCTTTTGGTTTGGCTTTTTTCGGTCAATGTAAAACCCCAGTTTTTTGATTCATATTATTTGCATGCGATCTGCACAATACACTATTAAAGAGTGGTTGGTTATTGGGGGTCAAGAATAATTTTTACAGTGATGGCAAAAAGCCTCAATTAGCCAGTAATAATGATGGGCTAAAAAATTATTTTTTATCTAAATCAAACAGCTCTTGGGTCACATTAATCGTGTCATCACAACCCTGCTCACCGGCCTGCTTAAGCCTAGTAGTAGGCTTATGAAGTAACTTATTGGTTAAATTGCGCGCCAGGGCATTAATTACTTCAGAAGAATCCTGTCCACGCTCTAATGCCGCCAGTGCTTTTTGTACCTCAGTATCTCTTATTGTTTCAGCACTATCTCTAAACGCTTTAATCGTATCGACCACACTTAGTTCACGCTGCTTTGAAGACCAATTTTCAACCTCTTCATCGACAATCTGCTGTGCAAGGTCCGCTGCAGATTGTCGCGCTTTAAGATTATCTTGAATAACCTCTTCTAAATCATCCACCGTGTATAAATAGACATCTTCTAGTTTCTTCCACCTGTGCCTCAATATCTCGAGGTACCCCGCCACATCAACCATAAATATTGGCTTGTGAAGACGTTTTTTTTAACGCAGTTTCGACCGCACCCTTACCTAATACAGGCAATTGACTGGCTGTAGATGAAATTACAATATCTGCCTTGTGTAGATGCTCTGGCATATCGGCAAGTAAAATAGCCTCGGCAGAAAAATCCTCAGCCAATTCCTGCGCGCGCTCAAGGGTGCGATTTGCAACAGTAATTTGACCTATTTGCTTATCGCGCAGATAACGCGCCACCAACTCAATCGTTTCACCTGCGCCAATTAACAACACATGAGCCGATTTTAAATCAGAAAAAATCTGCTCCGCCAAACTGACCGAAGCATAGGCCACCGACACGGGGTTTTTTCCTATGGCGGTTTCAGAGCGAACGCGCTTTGCGACAGCAAAAGCCCACTGAAAGGCCATATTAAGTTGCCCAGAAACCGTTTCAGCCTTTTGCGCCACCGAATAAGCCGATTTTATTTGACCAAAAATCTGCGGCTCACCAACAACCAGAGAATCCAAGCCACTGGCGACACAGATCATGTGTCGGATAGCCTCTGTATTGCGATAACAGTAATAACAGTCCTTGAGCGCCTCTACATCTAATGCTTTAGTTGCCGCCAACCACTCTAGTACCTGTTGATCAGAAAGTTCACCTACCACATAAATTTCAGTGCGATTACAGGTAGAAAGAATAGCAATTTCGGTGACTTTAAGACTGGGTAATGCAGCGCGCAGGGTCTCGACTACGGTTTCAGGCGCGAATGACACACGACCACGAAGATCTACCGACGCAGACTTGTGGTTAATGCCAAATGCTATGATATCCAAAGCCATTCGTGTCTATCCATACCCATTAGATTTTTTAAATAAAATTGGCATCAAGCGCCAAAACCGCAATTTTACACTAGACTTACGGCGAATAGGAAAATTGCTGATCAATAATCTATAAACAATAGCAACATAGAGGACAGTATGGTCCTTAACTGATAACATCCTCACCTAGGTTATAAGCTGTTATTGTTGATTCATTGATTGCTAAACGGACGTTATGAAATATCCTTTTATTTTTTTGCTAACCGCATTGGTATTTACCCAACTAACGGGCTGTTCCTCTATTAATCACAATGCCAAACTGCAATATCAGCCATCAACTGAAAGCCCTGCTCTATCCAGCTTAGATCACTGGAAATTAAACGCCAAGCTGGGCATAAGATCTGCGGAAAAAGCACAGTCAATTAGTTTGATATGGCAACAGCTGGGCACAAATTATTCAATAAAGCTCCAAGGCCCAATGGGGTTTGGCTCAGCCACTATCGATGGCAATCAGCAACAAGCGACCATTCAGCAAGGGTCTAAAAATATGACAGGTGCACCCGATCATCTAAGTGCCGAGCTATTAGGTGTACCCCTATCAATTGAGGCAATGAACTGGTGGGTGAAGGGACTTGCATCGCCCAATCACTCCAAAGCTGCAAATATTGTTATTCAAGAAAATGGTCAACTAAGTCGCTTCGAGCAAAATGGTTGGCAATTACAATTTTCTGGCTACTCTAAAAACGGGCCTTACCTACTGCCTAAAAAAATATCTGGTCGCCGCGGGGAGCTTTCCTTTAAGCTTGTTATTAACCAATGGGATTTTCCAGTTAAAGACGTAAGTCCAAAATGATATCAATTACTCTGCCATCGCCAGCAAAATTAAATCTATTTCTGCATATTCTCGATCGCAGAGAAGATGGCTACCATAATTTACAAACTTTATTTCAAATCTTAGATTATGGCGATCAACTTAGTTTTAGTGTTAACAAACAGCCTGAAATAAATCTCATTAGCGCAATTGAAGATGTAGCACCGCAGGATAATTTAGTCTTTAAAGCCGCTCGCGCTTTACAGCAAGCCACCAACTGTCGTTGGGGCTGTGAAATCCAATTGAATAAAAAAATCCCCATGGGTGCCGGTCTAGGCGGCGGCAGCAGTAATGCAGCCACAGCTTTGGTAGGTTTAAATAGTCTTTGGCAGTGCGACCTTTCTCTTGATCAACTAGCAGAAATCGGCTGTGAATTAGGTGCAGATGTTCCAGTATTTGTCAAAGGATTTAGTGCATTTGCCGAAGGTATTGGCGACAAATTAACCCCTATTACCCTCGATGAATTTTGGTATCTGGTGGTAACACCAAAAATAAAGGTCTCAACAGAGCAAATTTTTTGCCACAGTGAATTGACAAGGAACGCTCAAGCCATCAAAATACGCGCCCTCTCGGAAGAGCTGTACAGAAATGACTGTCAATCTGTTGTCGAAACCTTGTATCCACCAGTAAAACAGGTGTTAGATTGGCTTCAGCGTTACGGGAACCCGCTAATGACGGGCACCGGAGCCAGTGTTTACTGCCGCTTCGACAGCGAACAAGAGGCAAAACAGGCACAAAAAACTGTGCCAACCAGTTGGAATTCGTTTGTAGCCAGGGGAGTCAATCAATCTCCGCTACATCAACAACTGGAAAATTTATAACTGGGGCGTGGCCAAGTGGTTAAGGCATCGGGTTTTGATCCCGACATTCGGAGGTTCGAATCCTCCCGCCCCAGCCATCTTTCAAATTGCAAAGTCAGGAAGAAGATGTGTCTAAATTAATGCTTTTCACCGGTAATGCTAATCCGGAACTCGCAAAAGAAGTTGCCAAGTCGCTTAGGGTTAAACTCAGTGATTCACTTGTCAGTACTTTTTCTGATGGTGAAATAAATATTGAGATTCGCGAAAACGTTCGTGGACATGATGTATTTATTATCCAACCCACCTGTGAACCCACCCATCGCAATCTGATGGAGCTAGTATTAATGGTCGATGCACTTCGACGCTCCTCTGCAGAACGAATTACCGCAGTGGTCCCCTACTTTGGCTATGCCCGACAAGATCGACGTGTTCGCTCTGTGCGAGTCCCTATCAGCGCCAAAGTTGTTGCCGACATGCTATCCAATGCCGGTGTAGATCGTGTTTTAACGGTTGACCTACACGCAGAGCAAATTCAAGGATTTTTTAACTGCACTGTAGATAATATCTATGGTGCACCAGTACTTCTAGACGATATCCAACGTCAGAACTACAAAAATTTACAGGTTGTTTCGCCGGATATTGGCGGTGTTGTTCGAGCACGTGCCGTAGCAAAACAACTAGATTGTGACCTAGCTATTATCGATAAGCGTCGCCCATCAGCTAATGAAAGCGAAGTAATGAATCTTATTGGTGAAGTACAAGGCCGCACCTGTTTATTGATTGATGATATCGTCGATACTGCAGGAACACTTTGCAAAGCCGCAGAAGCGCTGAAAAAATTTGGCGCTGAAAAAGTGGTTGCCTACGCAACACACCCAGTGCTATCAGGCAAAGCAATAGACAATATTAGTAATTCTAGCCTCGATAATTTAGTGGTTACCAACAGTATCCCACTAACAGAAGAAGCTAAAAAGTGCGGCAAGATCCGCACCCTAACGCTAGGTAAATTACTCGGTGAATCCGTGAGACGCCTAAGCAATGAAGAATCCATCAGCGCCATGTTTACCCAATAAATAGGCACTGATTTTATCGCCCAGTAAGGGCACTTAACCCCATTACAGGTCTGGTCGCGGTCTGTTCTGGCATACTATAGGAGACTACCATGTCTACTGATTTTACATTACACGCGAAAGGTCGTGAGGATACAGGGAAAGGTGCGAGCCGCCGCCTGCGTCGTCTGGCCGGAGAAATTCCTGCTATCGTTTACGGTGGAAAAAAAGCCGCAACGCAAATATCTCTATCTCAAAAAGATGTTACTAAAGCGTTAGAAAACGAAGCATTTTACTCTCACATTATTTCATTGGATGTAGATGGAAAATCTGAAGATGTTATTATCAAAGATCTTCAGCGTCATCCAGCAAAAGCTTTCGTAATGCACATGGATTTCTTCCGTGTTAGCAAAACGACCAAACTGCAAACAAGAGCACCACTTCACTTTACTAATGAAGAAGCATGTGTTGGCGTTAAGTTGGGTGGCGGTTTGATCGCCCACAGCATGACAGACCTAGAAATTAGCTGTCTACCAAAAGATCTTCCAGAATATATCGAAGTAGATATGGCAGACGTTGAAATAGGTCAAACTGTTCACCTATCTGATATCAAACTTCCTAAGGGCGTTGAAAGTGTTGCTCTTAGTCATGGTGATGATCACGATCTTCCAGTCGCTGCTGTCAACAAGCCTAAGGCTGTTGAAGAGATTTCTGATGAGGCTCCAGAAGCACCAGAAACTGAAGAAGATAGCGCAGAGGAAGCAAGCGAAGAGTAATCTTCATACTTGCTTAACCTGAGGCTCCGACATTGGAAACGCCCGTAGACATGATTGTGGGGCTGGGAAATCCCGGCCCTAAATATCAACGGACGCGCCACAATGCCGGAGCCGATTTCGTTAGGGAACTTGCACATTCACTCAGCGCAACACTCAGCGCTGAAACAAAATTCTCTGGTGAAACAGCTCGCATCAATCTTAACGGCAGAGATATTCGCCTATTAATCCCCAGCACCTATATGAATTGCAGTGGTCAATCCGTTGGCGCTATGGCAAAGTTTTATCAAATTGCACCTCAGAATATTTTGGTAGCCCATGACGAACTTGATCACAGTCCCGGCACTATGCGTTTTAAAATTGCTGGCGGTCACGGAGGCCATAATGGTTTGCGCGACATCATCAAAAGTCTAGGTAATAGCAAAGAATTTGCCCGTCTAAGAATTGGCATTGGCCACCCGGGGCATGCAGATCAAGTAGCAGACTACGTGCTAAAAAAAGCCTCAAAGGGCGATCAACAACTAATAGATAATAGTATCAGTGATGCTATTCATTACCTGTCCCTAGCCACAGATGGCCAATGGGAACAGGCAATGAACAAACTTCACAGCAACTAACAGCATCCAAGCAAAGGAATAAACCATGGGTTTTAACTGCGGTATTGTCGGATTACCAAATGTCGGTAAATCAACCTTATTTAATGCGCTTACCAAAGCGGGAATTGGCGCAGAAAATTTTCCTTTTTGCACCATCGAGCCCAACACCGGTATTGTGCCCATACCCGATGCGCGCCAAGACAAAATTTCAGCCATCGTTCAACCGGAAAAACAAATACCCACCAGTATGGAATTTGTGGATATCGCAGGCCTAGTCGCCGGCGCCTCCAAAGGTGAAGGCCTAGGCAATCAATTTCTCGCCAATATCCGCGAAACCGATGCCATCGCTCATGTAGTTCGCTGTTTTGATGATGAAAATGTTATCCATGTCGAGGGACAAATCAGTCCCGCCGATGATATTGCTGTAATCAATACAGAACTTGCCCTAGCTGACCTTGAAAGCGCTGAAAAAGCCCTATACAGATCAGGTAAAGCGGCAAAAGGCGGCGATAAAGACGCCAAAGCACTAGTCGTTGTTTTAGAAAAGGTAATGCCTCATCTCAACGAAGCACAGCCACTGCGCTCACTCAATCTAACTGATGATGAACTCGCAGTACTCAAACAACTTAATCCGCTCACTATCAAGCCCACCATGTACATCGCCAATGTCGATGAAGAAGGCTTTGAAAACAATCCCTATCTAGATGCAGTCACAGCAATTGCCGCCCAAGAAGGCGCCATAGTGGTTCCTATCTGCAATAAACTCGAAGCAGAGATTAGTGAATTAGAAGATGACGAAAAAATGGAATTCCTTGCCGAAATGGGCATGGAAGAACCCGGTCTAAACCGCGTAATTCGCGCTGGCTACTCATTACTAGGACTACAAACCTACTTTACCGCCGGCCCCAAAGAAGTGCGTGCATGGACCATATCCATAGGCGCCACTGCACCCAATGCCGCAGGTAAGATTCACACAGACTTTGAAAAAGGCTTTATTCGCGCCGAAGTCGTGGCCTACGACGACTTTATCGCCGGCAATGGCGAACAGGGCGCCAAAGAAGCCGGAAAATGGCGCCTCGAGGGCAAAGACTACATAGTGCAAGATGGCGATTTAATCCACTTCCGCTTTAATGTCTAAACTCAATGCTATCACTGGCCGCTGGAAACTAGGCTTACTACTCGCCCTAGGTACCGCCACCATGTGGGGTACACTTCCAGTAGCCCTGCACCAAGTGGCTCCAACCATTGGCCCTGCCACCAGTACCTTCTTTCGATTTTTTATATCCGCCCTGCTACTAACGCCCTATCTAATAGCGCGCGGTCAAATCAATAATCAACGCAAACTAAAATCACCCAAGCTAGCACTGCATATACTACTCGCCGGCCTTCTGCTCACCGGCAACTACGGCTTCTATATACTCGGGCTAGAGCGCACATCCGCCGAAGCCACCCAAGTGCTAATTCAGCTCGCACCAATGCTACTATTGCTCGCCGGTCTATGGATATTTAAAGAAAGCTTTAACTGCAGCCAATGGCTAGGTTTTTTTGGCTTTGCACTGGGGTTAATACTATTTTTTGAACGCCAAATAAGCCAACTACTTATGGATTTTGGTGACTATGGGCTAGGGCTACTGTTTATCATAATGTCAGCCACCTTTTGGACCGGCTACGCCATTCTGCAAAAATTCCTGCTCAATGACTTTAAGTCATCAGAAACCATGCTAATTTTCTATTGGATAGGCAGTTTGGTATTCCTACCCCTAAGCGACTTCTCCAGCATGGGGCAATTAAGCAGCCTACAGTGGGCCACATTGCTATTTTGCGGGCTAAACACACTAATCGCCTATGGTTGCTTTGCCGAAGCTATGGCGCATCTAGAAGCCTCCAGAGTTAGCGCAGTTATTGCCCTCGCCCCGTTATTTACCATCGCCATAGCGAAACTAATACCCCTTGGCGATATGCCAATAGAACCGCTGACATGGCTGTCCATACTAGGTGCACTTTTAGTCGTTAGTGGGTCAATCACCACCGCCATAGCGAAGAAAAGCTAGGTAAATTCAATGAAAAAAATCACAAGCCGACAAAATTACCCAAGATAGGCGTTATAACAGGGGAATGGCTTGACAAACAGGCTATCTGTAGCGAAAATGCGCGCCCGTTCCAGTAGTAACGCAGCAGATGGAACGACTTTCAACTTCTTAGTGGCTACGTAGCTCAGCTGGTTAGAGCACAGCATTCATAATGCTGGGGTCGGTGGTTCAAGTCCACCCGTAGCTACCATTAACATCAAATATTTACACGCTATTGATTCCTTTAAAAAAACTCCCTCTTCCTTAAGGTATACAGAACTCTATATTTGACTCTAATGACACACAAAATCAACCTTAAAACCTGTTTCTGGGTCGGTTAGGTTGGTTTGTTCATCACAACGCGGAAAAGAAAAGAAAAATAGTCCGAAATCGAGAAAAACTTAAAGGTGCAAAGGCTATTCCTATTGTGGTTCTATCAGCAGTAAAAGGGGAAATGGCTATTGAAGCTAAACAACTCGGTATTAATGATTTCTTTATAAAATCTATTTCAATAGATAAGTTAGTTCCAAAAATAAGGTTTTTACTTGGCGAAATAGTTTGGGAACATGACTGTAAGCCTCACTAAAATATTCAAATCCTCACCCACCTAACTGAAAAAAATTAGCCCCTCGAAAGGGGCACAAAGCAGGAAGCAATCATTATTATTACTCACTGTGAATTAGTTTTTGGTTAGCAACTCTGGATATTTGTTAAACATAGACCATAAATTAAATAGGCTGTGTGACGCAGTTCACAGTTTTGATAAATTACTTAAAATTATTCGCAATAAGATAAAAATAACCAGTGGGTGCTGGAGGAAGGCATGACTATAAAAACTTGGGGCAACAATGGACTAGAACACTCTGGCTTATTGTTGCCCCTATACTTTATGGGTTGAAGGTCAGCTGATTGATTTGCTCAACAAATGCTTTAATTGCTTGCTCATCAACCTCTCCACCAGTGAAATAAGGGAATTTAATCAGTGGCTGTTGTTGCAAGAAGTCTTCGATTTTTGCTTCTTCGACGGGCTTGCCCTCTGGCGTCATTGCCTTAATCCATTTTGGCATAAACGCAATTAACAACGGCTTGAGTTGAGGATTACCCCAAAGCTCTGAAAAGAAACTAAATTCTGTCATTGTGTAATTCAACTTTTCGCTGTTGCTTAGTTTTAAGCTCCCCTTAAGTCGAATATCACGAGAAGATGAACCTATAAGAATATCGAATTCACCACTTTCTGCTAGCCAGCGATCATAGACTTTGCTGTAGTAGGAAAAATCTCTATTATTTAGAGTCAAGCTAACTTCTTTGCTTTCACCCGGCTCTAACTCAATTTTATCAAAGGCTTTTAGCTCTTGAATCGGTCGCTGAACGGTTGACTCTTTATCGCCAACATACAGCTGAATAACTTCTTTGCCTTTTACCTTGCCGGTATTGGTTACTGTTAAGGTCACTTGTAGTTGATCATTTTCAGTAATATCCGTAGATGATAGTTTTAAATTGCTATATGCAAAGTCTGTATAGGATAAGCCATGTCCAAATGGAAACAGAGGCTCAATATTGCGCTTATCGTAGTATCTATAACCAACAAACATACGCTCACCATAGATCACCTGACCATCTTCCCCTGGGAAGTTTAGGTAGGCTGGACTATCCTCCAAACGAACGGGGAATGTCTCTGCTAATTTACCTGATGGATTTACTTTACCAAATACTGCGTCAGCAATTGCGCCAGCTCCTGCTTGACCTCCAAGCCATGTTTCAAGGATAGCCGTGACTTCATTTACCCATGGCATTGCTATTGCACTACCATTGGTAAGAATGATCGCTGTATTAGGTTGAACCTTTGCTACTGCACTGATGAGCTTGTTGTGCGATGGCGGAAGATCGATATGTGTTCGGTCAATACCTTCTGATTCATAACTCAGAGGTAATCCAGCCATTACCAGTGCTAAATCGGCGTCAGCTGCAACGACTGCGGCTTCTTTGACCAATGATAGATCATCATCATTGGTTAGGCTGTAACCTGCTGAATAGACAAATTCTACGTCCTGACCGTATTCTTGACGAACAATATCAATAAATTTATCTAACTTGGTCGGCTTAACTTGTGAACTACCATTGCCCTGATAGCGCGGATTAACAGCAAACTCTCCAAGTACAGCAATTTTCTTATACTTTGCGGTATCAACAGGAAGCAATTTTTCAGTATTTTTTAATAGGGTTATGGCTTCTGCCGCTACTTTGCGCGCTAGCTGATGATGCTGTTCAATATTTTGATCACCAAACTTGTCATCGGTGTTTTGACCCATAAATACAATGCGCAGCAAATCTTTTACAATTGAATCTAATTGCTTTTCATCTAATTCGTTATTTTTGATCGCTTCAACAACCATTTTGTTGGTTATTCTAGCTGGCTTACCGGGCATTTCTAGATGCATTCCAGCGCGAATTCCCTGTACACGGTCTACAACTGCATCCCAGTCTGATACTACAAACCCCTTGAAACCCCAGTCATTTTTTAGCTTATCGGTGAGTAGTTTCAATGACTCTGTCCCATAAACACCCTGTACTCTGTTATAACAGGCCATAACTGACCATGGCTGAGATTCTTTTACTGTTATCTCAAAGGGTGTCATATAAATTTCATTGAGCGTGCGATCATCAAGGTTTGAATTGGCCCACATACGTTGTGTTTCTACGTTGTTAGCAACATAGTGTTTTGCTGTTGCGCCTACGCCCTGACTCTGTACGCCATTGATATAGGCAGCACCCAATTTTCCGGAAAGTATTGGGTCTTCTGAGAAATATTCAAAATTTCTACCGGCCAATGGTGAACGCTTAATATTGATACCCGGTCCTAAAAGCAGGTCTACGCCTAATGCATTGGACTCTACACCTAATGCTGCACCTACCTCTTCTAGCAAGTCCATATCCCATGATGCTGATAATGCTGAGGCCGTAGGGAAACAGGTTGCAGGTGCCTGATTACCGTAACCCCATGTATCTGTTGTTGGTGCTCGACGAAGACCATGAGGGCCATCTGCCATCCAGATATAGGGAATATCTAATCGCTCTATGGGCTGGGTACTCCATGCGTCTCTTCCTGATGTGAGCAACGCTTTTTCTTCTAGGGTCATTTTTGACACTAATTGGTCAATTTTTTTGGCCATGCTAGCTTCATCAAATTCAGCGTTCACTGGTGCTCCTAGAATGATCAAACACGATATTGTTAGTAATCGTAAATTTATCTTTAACATTATATTTTCTCTAAATTTATTATGAGTTAAGGGTAAAATTACTTCGCACCCTTAAGAGGGAACAAGATTACAAAATCTGACTTATTAGGCAATTAATAATCGTTAATTTGTAGATTTTATAAGGTGAGCTGAGAGGCACCTTAGTCAAATCATAATTTTGAAAACAAATAAAATTAATGCAAAATATTACATGGTGGCGGGGAATGGTAGTAACAGCCTTGGAACTGCTCTTCTTATTTCCTGAAACCAGGTATTTTATTCAGAAGAACTCCCCACCATTAAAATGGTGAAATCCCAAGGTTACAACTACATACTGCCAACAATTATAATCTATATTATTTTTTTTAATGTGAAGCAAATCACATAAAATACATTTAATAACTTATCTATTGATTAAAAAAAAGCCTCAACAAAAAAGTTAAGGCTTTTCTAGTGTTGTTACTTAACAGATAACTAATTCTGATCTGCCCCTCTTAATGCATACCAACCGATATAAATATAGCAGAGCATAGGCACTATAAAACTCAACTGAATACCAATAGTGTCTGCAGCTACACCTTGAATTAGCGGAATCAATGCACCACCAACAATTGCCTGGCATACCAAGCCAGAACCTTTACTTGTCAGCGACCCTAAACCTTTTACCGCTAGGGTAAAGATTGTTGGGAACATAATTGAGTTAAAGAAACCTACCGCTAGAATAGACCACATAGCAGTACTACCAGAGGTATTCATACTTACAATAATCATGACAATTGCAATCAATGCATTGACTGAAAGGTACTTGGTAGGAGCGATATAGTTCATTGCTGCAGCACCAACAAGACGCCCAATCATTGCTGCACCCCAATAGTAGGCAACCATTTCGCCAGCCTCAGCATGACTTAACCCGCCAATTGAGCTTTCGGCAAAATAATTGACCAGGAAGCTACCGATGGAGACTTCACCACCTACATATAAAAATATAGCCAATGCCCCTAGAACCAGTGAACGGCGATCCCATATATTTTCATCGCTGCTGCTTTCATCACTTTCTACACTGGTAATTCTGGGTAGTTTTATAAAGCGGAACATAACCGCAACCAATACCAGCAGTGAACCTAGTATTAAGTAGGGACCCTTAACTGCTGATGCATCTGCAGCCACTACACCTAAGATTAGTGCAGCCCCAACTAATGGGCCTACGGTAGTGCCCAGTGAGTTTGCTGCCTGGGCTAAATTGAGTCGACTGGCTGCCGTTTTATCTGGCCCTAATGCAGCAACATATGGATTTGCCGCAACCTGTAGGATAGTTACACCACTCGCTAGAACAAAGAATGAAAATAGGAAAAGTTCATAAACATTAAGATCAGCTGACGGATAAAACAGAAAACACCCTACAGCTGTAGTTAATAATCCAAGAACAATACCCTGCTGGTAACCAACCTTGTCAATTAACTTTCCTGCAAACGGCGAAATAATAAAATAAGCACCAAAAAAGCAAAATTGCACGAGCATTGCCTGAGTATAGTTCAGGTCAAAGGAGTCCTTAAGGAAGGGAATTAAAATATCATTGAGTACAGTGATAAATCCCCAAAAGAAGAAAAGACATGTCATTGCAATAAATGCAAATGTCTGTGTTTTTTGTTGCTCACCAGATGCTTGTGCTGATGAACCAGTTGGCATTGAACCTGCCATATGAACCCCCAAATTATGAATTAATTTTTGTTAGTCTAGCTTAGTGCGGTATTGATAAGCATTCAATATGGTCAAAGGCTATATTGGCGCTTTAATCGCAATCTATGGTTATTTTATCGACTCTATAGCTGTAAATTTCGCAAAATGATAATATTGTCATTATTAAGCCTTATGAGCCAAAAAATTTCTTTGTATCAATAAAGTTGATAATTATAAGTTACAGAGAGAGGAAATTAATTGCGTTCGAGTGAAGTACTCGAACGTATAATTTTTGGGTTTTTAGATTTTTATAATGTAAATGCCTGTCGAGTAATATTCTCTAGTTCGTTATTCTCGTGCAGGATAATGTTATCTTCTATCCTGATACCACCAAAAGGGATCCAATTCCTAATCTCTCTCCAATTAACGCTTGATGGCTCTTTACTTCGCAATTTTTCCAGTAACGCCGGAATAAAATATATACCTGGCTCAACGGTATAAATCTGGCTAGCTACCATTGGCGCACTGGCTCGCAATTTAGGATATTTTTTGGATGCGGCGATTAATTCACCCTGAGCATTAGCTAAGCGACTACCCTTATCATGAACATTGACACCTAAATGGTGCCCAAGTCCATGAGGGAAAAATGTATTGATAATTTTTTTCTCCAGCGCTTGCTCTACAGAAACATTGAGTAATTTAAAGTCGATCAAAATCTGAGCAATTTTTCGTTGCGCTAGCGCCTGTAAATCCATTGGGCTTTCTCCAATTGCACCTGAGGATACTAACTGCTGCTGTACAACATCTAAACTGTCAATCATCGCTGAAAAATCACTTCCTTTATCAAACGCATAGGTGCGAGTGATATCAGAGGCATAGTTATTAAACTGAACACCGGCATCAATAAGAAAACTGCGAGGTTTTACTGCTTGGTTATTTAATTGATGATGATGAAGCACAGCGGCATTTTCGTTTATACCGGCAATAATCGCATAGGGCATTTCATTTTCACTGCACTGACAGGCTGAAAGGTATGCACTGGCAATCTCTAACTCTGACGCTCCTGCTCTAAATGCTTGTTCCGCTGCTCTATGTGCCGGCACTGCCTGATAGGTAGCCTGTCTCACACAAGCGTGCTCATAAGAAGTCTTATTGCGTCGTTGAAAATCAATAGCGTAAAGTACTTGCTGCGGATTCCATTGCGCGTCAGCAATATCTAGATCATTAGTTTCATTGATTAAAACTTGTTTATTTTGGATTTTACCCAGGTACTTTTTGAGTTCATCAACGCTAGCATATTCGATAATATCAAGATGCTGGGAGTAATTATCGGCAAGTGTTTGTGGCGCAGAATGCCAAATATCCTCAGCACATAACAGATAAAGCGTCGGTTTATTGCTATTACGCTGAATACGTAAAAAACAATTGCCGCGGCTATCCAGCGGCATCCATTCTCGAAAGTATGGATTGACCTTGAAGGGATAGGCCATATCGTCCTGAAACTGGATTTTCCCACCACCGGAGCCGATCAAAATCTCATCCCAACCTAATCTCTCAAGGATAAGTTGGAATCTAGAGACTTTTTCAACAATATGTTGTTGGAATAAATCAGCCCAGTCTGAGCCGTTTAAAAGCTTATTCATAACCTGAACTAAATTGTTTGTTTTGATGCTGTTTGTGGGTCATTAAAGATATTTGTATCTAAAAGACCCTCACTTTTTGCCACTACGGTAGTTACCATGGCATCACCGGTGATATTGGTGGCAGTTCTGGTCATATCTAACAATCTATCAACACCAATAATTAAACCTATACCCTCAACAGGCAACCCCACTTGATTAAGTACCATAACCAGCATAACCAAACCCACCCCGGGTACTGCTGCTGTTCCAATTGAAGCTAGGGTGGCAGTTAGTACCACGGTTAAATAACCTTCTATACCTAATCCGATATTATAGGCTTGTGCAATAAATACTGTGGCTACACCCTGCATAATGGCCGTACCATCCATATTTATGGTGGCGCCCAAGGGTATAGTAAAAGATGAAACACTTTTGCTTACGCCCATGCGCTGCTCAACTGTTCTCATAGTAACTGGCATAGTAGCGCCGCTTGATGCAGTACTAAAGGCTAAGGCTAAGGCTGGTCGTAACTTACTAAGAAAGGTTTTTATATTGAGACCGGTAAAGAATTTTAAAAGCGCTGAGTAAACACCTAGGCTATGCAGTAACAGAACAAAGAGTACGGTGAAGAAATATTTAGCAAGATTCATTATCATCGCAATACCAACATCGGCAAATAACTTAGCTAAAAGACAAAAAATACCGTATGGGGCTAGCTTCATAAGTATCATTACCATTTTCATAATGACGATGTTTAGATCATTAAAAAAGTTATTTATCCTCTTACCCTGATCTCCTGCTTTAGATATGGCAAAACCAACTAACAGAGCAAATACTATCACCTGAAGAATGGATCCATTTGCCATCGACTGAATTGGGTTGCTGGGGAATATATTAATGATTGTTTGCTTCAGTGGCGGTGCCTCTTTGGCGACAAACTCGGTTGCCATAGCGAGATCAATACCAACACCCGGCTTTACCACAACCGCAGTTACAATTGCCAAACCAATCGCAATTGCGGTTGTAAACATATACAAGACTATGGTTTTAGTGGCTACTGCTCCCATTCGAGAATTATTACCTAGGGATGAAACTCCGCAAATTAAAGAAACAAACACTAAGGGGACAACGAGTAGTTTGAGCGAGCGCACAAATATCTGCCCTAGAGTATCGAATAGACCGTTGACCAATAGGCTATCAAGGCTTGCCGCAAGGGCTTCTGGCAATACCTCCAATGAGAAAATAACATTTAATAGAGCACCGCTTAAAAGACCAAGTAACATGGCAATCACAATTCGCTGGGTTAGGCTCATATATATCCCTTTTCTTGGAGGTTAGAAAAAATTATTTAAGCTTCGATTAGTTACCATAGCATAGTCCAAGTCTAATCTTGTCGAAACATTGTACGTAGATACCTTTACTGTTAATTTTCGTGCAATCTAAAACAAACTTCATTGAAGTGATCTTAGTTAGTTTTTATGCCGTAAATATTGATACACTAAATTATTGACTAAAAGATAATGGAAAAAGTAAAAGCCACTGTGGACAAAAAAAACCAAAGTGTGCCCAAAGTTGCTTTCCTTAAAAGCACTGAAAAGCGCGACGATAAATGGAGCACTCTCCTAGTTGAGGTTGGTGAATCACAGGATCGTCGTGCCTTTGCTCAGCTGTTTGCCCATTTTGCTCCTCTACTCAAAAGTTTTGCTCAAGCTAGCCGTCAAGATGGCTGGTTCCCAGGGCTTGCAGAAGATTTAGTTCAAGAAGTGATGATCAAGGTATGGCAAAAAGCAGGGGGTTACAATCCCCAGAAAGCATCTGCTACAACCTGGATTTACACTGTGGCACGTAACTGCAGAATTGATATGCTCCGCAGAAAATGCAATACCCAGCACTTACCTCTGGAAAATGAAGACTTCTGGCATGAGCCTGATGAAGATACCCCCGTGTCTCTGCTCAGACAAAAAAGAACTGAAGAACACGTAAGAGTTAGCCTCGGGCAATTGCCCCGAGAGCAAGACGAAATTTTAAGAAAAGTTTATCTTGAAGGAAAGTCTCATGCAGAAGCATCGCAAGAACTAGACTTACCTTTGGGAACTGTTAAATCAAGAGTTAGATTGGGCCTGCAAAAGTTGCAAATCCTAGTCGCTCCAGAATTTAGAGAAGAGTTACTAAATGACTAAAGTTTTAAATCACCACCCCTCAAGAGAAATGTTAGTAGAATTTTCAGCCGGAACCCTAGACACTGCAACCTCTATATGCGTATCAGCCCACTTACACTTTTGTAAGTGTTGTCGTGATGAAGTTGCTCGCCTTGATGAGGTTGGTTCGCAACTTATGGCAATTTCATCACCTGAAACTATAGATGATGAGCTCTTTGATAAGGTCATGGCTAAGATCGATCAACCACAACCCATTGTTGATCCTGCTCCAGTGACTGCCTCTGGTATTAGTGGTTTCCCAGCTCATGTTAATAAGTTAATTAACAGCGCTACCAAAACCCCTGTCTGGAAAAGACTTTCTAAATCAATGGAAGAAGCAAAATTATTTACAGGTCAAAGTGAATTCGAAGTAGCTCTGCACAAAATTTGTGCCGGCGGCGTGACGCCTAAACATGATCATCGCGGCTTGGAGTACACCGTTGTTCTCAAAGGTAGTTTTTCCGACGAAAAATCTGTGTACACGGAAGGTGATTTTATTATTAGGGAACCCGGTGATATTCACCAGCCTATGGGTGCTAAGAATGGCGAGTGTATTTGTCTTTCAGCACAGGAAGCACCGATTCGACTAACTAGCTTGTTTGGTTTCTTCTTGAATCCTTGGTTAACAATTAAACCTTCCTAGTTTAATTTTCCTAAACATATAAGTCTGTGGCCGCATTTATGCGGTCTTTTTTTATGTTTTAAAATTATCTAACTAATACGCCCTGCTGAGCCATAAACTCTTTGGCTTCAGGAATGCTGTGCTCGCCAAAGTGGAAAATACTTGCAGCTAGAACTGCATCTGCACCGCCCTTTTGAACCCCGTCAACTAAATGCTGCAAATTACCCACACCACCAGAAGCTATGACTGGCACTGGAATTGCGTCGCTTATTCTTGATGTAAGCTCTAAATCAAATCCATTTTTAGTGCCGTCGCGATCCATACTGGTAAGAAGAATTTCTCCAGCACCATAATCAGCCATTTTAATTGCCCAATCGATAGCGCAGATGCCGGTTGAATTGCGCCCTCCATGCGTAAATATCTCCCATCTTGGATTGTCTGTTTGATCGGTTTGCTTGGCATCGATGGCCACTACAATACACTGGGAACCAAACTTTTCTGCAGCATCTTTAACAAATTGTGGATTTTTAATGGCCGCGGAGTTGATAGCTACCTTATCTGCACCAGCATTTAATAGGTTGCGAATATCGGATAGTTCACGCACACCACCACCAACTGTCAGAGGGATAAATACCTCCCCTGCCATGCGTTCAACTGTGTGTAAAGTAGTATCCCTATCTTCGTGACTGGCGGTAATATCTAAAAAGGTTATTTCATCAGCGCCCTGCTCATTGTAGCGCCGAGCAACCTCCACCGGGTCTCCAGCATCGCGAATATCTAAAAACTTTACACCTTTGACCACACGCCCCTTATCAACATCAAGACAGGGTATCAGTCGTTTTGCTAAACCTTTTGACATACTTGTGATCACTCGCTGTTATCTTTAAATATATGACCTAATTTGCCCGCTTTGGTCGCCAGATATTTTACATTATGTGGATTGCTATCCGCTTGATGAGGAATACGTTCAATAACATCAAAGCCTAGTTCTTTTAGCGCGTTAATCTTGCGCGGATTATTGGTCATCAACTGTATCTTTTTAGCGCCTAAGTGTTGCAACATTGGCGCACAGATTGAGTAGTCGCGCATATCAGCACCAAAACCTAATCGCTCATTAGCCTCTACTGTGTCGGCACCCTGATCTTGCAGATTATAGGCGCGAATTTTATTGACTAACCCTATACCTCTCCCCTCTTGGCGAAGATATAGAACTGCCCCACGACCTATTTCAGCGATGCTGCGCAAGGCTTCCTCCAGTTGCTCACCACAGTCACAACGCAAACTACCTAAGGCGTCTCCGGTAAGACATTCTGAGTGAATTCTTACCGCTAAGGGCTGATCGATTGCGCAGTCACCTATAGTGATAGCAATATGCTCTTTGCCTTTGAATGGATCTTCAAAACCATGAATATCAAAAGTTCCCCACTTGGTGGGCAAGGTCGAAGATTCAATAAAACGTAGAACCAATGGTAGCTCCAAAATTAATTTTTAAGCCAGATATTGTAACCAATGGCAGAAGTTTATTCAGTTTTTTCAATCGTTGGATATTCTAGCTTTAACCGAGGTCATACGCGCGGCCAACGAGTCCTTTATATCGTAGACAATACGATAACAGCATGGCACTAAAATTAGGGTCATAGTGGTCGCAAATACAATGCCAAAACTGAGGGAAATTGCCATAGGAATAACAAATTGAGCCTGCATACTGGTTTCAAAAAGCATCGGTAATAAGCCCACAAAAGTAGTTAGTGTGGTCAATACAATAGCGCGAAACCTCTGCTGACCAGCAGACATTAAAGAATCATCAATACTCATTCCATCGGAGCGACGCCGGTTAGCAAATTCAACCAAAATAAGACTGTCATTAACCACAACTCCAGCGAGGGCAACCAGACCCAGAATGGACAACATATTTAATGATATATCAAACAGAATATGCCCTACCACGGCGCCGATAAAACCAAAGGGGATTACTGACATAATAACCAATGGCTGAACGTAAGACCTTAGAGGCACCGCGAGAAGACCATAGATTAAAAATAGCGCGGCACCAAAACCTATTAAAGTTCTCATTAAGAGGGTATTTTCTTCTTTGGTTGAGCCACCTACATCAAAATCTACATCAGGATATAGCTGGAGCAACTGTGGAATATAATTATTAGTGATATCTGAAACCACTATGCCAGTTTGAATTTTATTTGGATCAATATCTGCAGTGACATTTACGGTTCGCTTTCTGTCCGTTCTGGTAATACTTGAGAGACCCTCACCCAATTCAATATTAGCCACTTGTCCTATACGAATTGCCTGACCTGTTTTAGTTCTAATCATTAAATTTTCTAGATTGGCTACTGATCCTCGCTCCTCCGTTGGATAGCGAACCATCACTTTGACGAGATCAACCCCTCTTTGGATACGTTGAACTTCTTCGCCAAAGAATGCCTGACGCACCTGCCTGCCAACATCGGCTAAACTGATGCCTAACTGGCTAGCATAGGGCTTTAGGCTAATTTGAATTTCTTGCCCACCAGTGCCTTGAGAGTTATAAACATCAAATACGCCGTTGTACTGGGCCAGTTTATTTTGCAGTTGATTACTTGCTAGTGCCAATTGATCCGGATCTGCACCACTAAGCTGTAAATTAATTTTGGCCCCACCCCCAGCGTTAGTACTCGCAAAGTAGCGCTGCTTTCTGACATTGGGTAATTCACCCACCTGTTGACGCCAGAGTTGTTCAAACTCTAATGATGAAATAGGCCTATCCTCGGATGGAACAAGTGACACAATAAATGTACCACTTGTATCAGATCCGGCATAAAACAGCAGATGCTTTACTAGGCCTTTCCCTTTAGGGTTTTGCTTGCGGTAATCTTCATCGATTGCATAAGCGGCCTCTTCAATGAAAATCAAGGTTTCAGCCATTTCCTGCGCTGAAGTGCCGTCATAGACAATAACTTCTGCACGCACAGTATCACTGGGAACATTAGGAAAAAATTCAAATCTTGCAATGCCGCTATTAACGGCGCCGCCAGCAATTATCAAAAGCCCAAGAAAAAATGACACTGTTAGGTATCTTTGCTTTAGGCAATATGCGAGAAATGGTTGGTATTTTTCAACAATAAATAACTTTAGATTTTGGTCAATTTGTCTTTGCCATTTACCGATAAACTGAAACCGCGATTTTGGCTTGGCGCCAATTTTTAAACCTACTAAGTGCGCAGGTAGTATCAACTTAGACTCTATTAGCGAGAAGATTAGGCAGAGTATAACTACCACTGCAATGGCTTCTTGAAAACCTGCCACTACACCACCAATAAATAACATTGGTGCAAACGCAGCCATGGTTGTTAAAACTCCAATGGTAGAAGGTATGGCCACCTTTTTGGCGCCGGCTATAACATCCTCTAGGGAGGCTTTAAAGCTGCCCTTGCCGTCGACTTCTACGCCTATTTTTGCCGCCTGTTGTTGCGCTTCGGTATAGATACTTTCGCCTATTACAATGGCGTCATCCACCACTATTCCTAGTACCATAATAAAGGCAAATAAACTTAAAACATTGACTGTTACTGGGTAGGGGTTGACTGGCATAAGCCAAAATGCGCCTAGAAAACTAACCGGTATACCAAGCAGCACCCAAAAGCCAACTTGGATATTGAGAAACAGCGTTAGAACCACTGCAACTAATATTGCACCCATAGCAAGATTGGATAACATCATATCCAATCGACCGCGTAGGTGAAATGAAAGGGGCTCAAATTGCTCTATTGTCAGCCCATCAACAAGTGATTTAGATTTTTCTTCAATATAACCTTTTACTGCTTGGTCGATCGCCAGTAAATTTTGATTTTCTAGGGAAAAAATACCCAGAGTGACTGCCGATTCCTTATCAAAGTGAACAAAGGTACTTGATTCCTTAAATGCGTCTTTGACTTCAGCTACGTCGGATACCAATAATTGAGATCCATCGGGATTACTGCGCAATACTATATTTTCAAATTCTTCACCAGAGTAGGCTTTACCCTGAGTGCGCACTAGAATATTACCACTGGAGGATCGAATCATACCTGCGGGCAGATCCAGCGATGACTCGCGCAGTACTAGAGCCACTTCACTCAGTGTCATATTTAGCTCTCTAAGGCGATCTTCTTTAACTTCTATGGCAATTTCGTAGTCGTCAACACCCCAGAGAATGACTTTTTTAACTTCTGGCAACTCTAGCAATTCATCTCTGATTTGCTGACCCAGACTTTTTCTTTGGAATTCATCAAGAGAACCAGACACAGCTACACCGGAGACCCAAGCCATATTTTCAAACTTGCTAACGCTGGGTTTCTCTAGACCTTCAGGAAAGTTTAGAATGCCATTAATACGATCTTCGACCCTAGCCAGCATTTCGTTGCTATCTTGACTAGGCTCAATATCCAATTCAATTCTGGCACTATCGCGATTGGCTGTCGAACGTATTTCTTTAACCCCACTTAATCCCTGCAATGCTGATTCTATGGGTAAAACAACTCCCTTCTCTACTTCTACCGGCGCAGCACCGGGATAAATTGCAGTGACTTGAATGGAATTTCTATCCATTCTGGGAAACATATCTTTACTGATGGTGAAGGCTGAAATTGCCCCTGCCACCACAATAAAAAGCATCAGTAAATTTGCCGCAACAGGATTTTTGGCAAACCAACCAATCAATCCATAGGATTGAGGATCATTCATGGTAATTTCACCGCGTCTTCTAATTTAAAGGGCTTGAGCTTCATGCCATCAACCATAATTCCCATGCCACTAGTGACAACTTCAACCTTACCCTCTAATCCACTATTGATGTAGTAATTGGTATGATCCTCATACATATAATCAACATCTAGTAATTTTAAATACTGATCAGCATCCAGCGTCGCTACGCGTTTATTTGATCGCAGAGCATGGCGTGGAAGTGAATAGACATTACTAATTATTTTTCCAGCCACAATAGCTTCGACAAAACTGCCAATTAGTAATCGTGGACGATCTGCAATAGCTTTAATATTGTAGGGATCGGCAACCTGAGCAACTAGATACTGGGATCTACTGCTTTGCTCAATGGTTCCCTCAGAGCGAACAAGTACAGCTTGCCAAGTGGCGGTTTTACCATTGACTGTTCCTTGAAGTTGAACCTTATTTTGATTAAAAATTGGCTGCTTTGATGTCGCCGCATTCCATCCTAACTTGGACAGATCTTTGCCAGTCATAGGTAATCGTATTTCGGCAAAGTCGATAGCAAAGGTTTCACCTAATCTTGCGCCTATGGTGACGTACTGACCGACATCAACCATAGTCGAAGAGACCATGCCGGCATAGGGAGCGCGAATTACGGTTCTTTGCAATTTCAACTCAGCCTGCCTTACCTCTGCTTTAGCCTGTAATAAGCGCGACTGGGCTTCGGCAAGGAATGGCGTACGCAGTGCCAATACAGGTGCCTCACTCAAAGGTCGGCCGGTCATTTCCCATTCTTTTTGTGCCTGAGAAGATCTAGCTTGCTCGGACAGAAGTTGGGCTTTTGCGCTCTGTAATTGAGCATCGGCTCGCTGTTTGGCGACCTGATAATCTGCCGCATCCAATTTAATTAATACATCACCCCTAGCAAAGGTACCACCGACTTCAAATTGAGGAGCTATTTCCATAACTATGCCTGAGACTTCTGACACCAACATAGTTCTAGTTAGCGGCTGAACCGTGCCCTGAGATTTGACCTTTAACTGCACTTGCGACTTTTCTAGCACCGCAGTCTTTACTGCAACCTCGCGAATGGGCGACTCCAGTTGCAGAGAATCGGGTTTTGTAAGGCTCATTAACCCAGCAATGAGAAAGGCTATGACTATAACAATTAACGGTAAGAATTTTTTTTTCAATTGTTTGCCCTCTATGGCAATTAATTTTTCTGATTAAGCACTTAAATTATTTACGTTATTGATTCATAAATAGCCCAAGTAACTGAGATAACCGGCTATAACGGCAGCAAATATACCTGCCACTATATCGTCAATCATTATTCCTATACCACCTTGTAACTTTTTATCTAACCAGCCAATGGGCCATGGTTTTACGATATCGAAAAAGCGAAATAAAACAAAACCGCAAATAACTGAGCTAAGTGTGGGAGATAAGAAAGCCATGGCGATCCAAAGACCGACAAACTCATCCCAAACAATACCAGGGTGATCATGAACACCTAATTTAGTAGCTGCTCGACCACAGATATAAATACCCAATACAGTGGCTAGCAAAATAAACAACCAATAAAGCGCCATTGGCAATTGATAGAGTAAAAGCCAAAGCGGTAAAGCCACCAAGCTACCCATTGTCCCCGGTGCTTTTGGCACCAACCCACTGCCAAAGCCGAAGGCTAGCATCAGTGTTGGAGACCTCAGTAAATCGACAAACTTAGGGTTTTTAGCTGAAATGGGAATACCCTCCTGCTGTAATCGTTGGCATTTGATTATCTATTTTTAAATAATTCTGATTATGATCTAAAGGGAGCATATTGCCAATTGCAGTGACATTAAAATGATTGGTTTGCGCCCAGCATTCAAAATCTTTTTGCTGGGCTACAGGCACGGTAAAACAAAGTTGATAATCGTCACCGCCAGATAGGGCCCAGTTGATACTTTGCTCTGGATAATTCTGCTTTACATCGTTATGGATGGGTAAAGATTGGCTATTAATTGAGGCAGTAACACCACTGGCTTTGGATAAATGACCAAGGTCTGCTATTAAGCCATCTGAAATATCGATACAGGCACTGGCATATTCTCGAAGACCAAAACCAAGCTCTACACAGGGTTGGGGTTGATAAAATCTGTCCACAAGACGGTTATTTTGCGGTAAATTCTTATGGGTTAGCTGGTGCAGTGCAGCGGCACCATCACCCAAGGTGCCACTGACATAAATAATATCATCTAACTTTGCCCCATCGCGACAAAGACCCTGTCCTATTGGAATTTCACCTAAAACGGTAATACTGATGGTTAGCGGACCAGCTGTGGTATCACCACCAATAAGGGAAACATCGTATTGATCTGCCACTGTTGCCAAACCCTGGCTAAAACCTTGCAACCATTCTGAAGAGACCAATTCTTTGGGCATCGTTAAAGCTAAGGTGAACCATTTTGGAACTGCTCCCATAGCGGCTATATCACTAAGATTGACACAAAGCGCTCGGGTGGCAATTTTTTCGGCTGAAGCATCTTCCGGAAAATGTACCGCGGCAACTAGGCTGTCTGTAGCTACGACAATCTGATGATCTTGTTTGGTACTAACCAGTGCTGCATCATCACCAATACCAACAACAACATCCTGTTGGTTTGTTAACTCTTTAAAGTACTTAGAGATAAGCGAGAATTCATTGATTGATTGATTCATGCTTGATTATAGTATCTATCCTTGATTAGCGGCTATTTCCACAGCTCTGGCTTGGGCTGCAACACGGTCTAGTACACCATTAATAAATTTGTAGGCATCGGTTGGGCCAAATGTTTTAGCTAAGTTAACCCCTTCATTAATCGCTACCTTGTAGGGCACCTCAATACTAAATAATAGCTCATAGGTAGCAATTCTCAATACAGCACGCGAGACTGGATCTAGCTGATCCTGCTCACGATCTAAGTAAGGCTGATAGGCTTCATCAATTTTGGCAAGATTTTCTGGCACTTCATAGAGCACTTTTTTAAACAGATCGGTATCTATTTTGCTCATATCATTTTCAAGATGGAAATTGACTTCGATAGTTTGCAAATCAGTCCCGCCTAGCTCCCATGAATAGAGAGCTTGAACTAATAATTTGCGCGCCTTTTGCTTGGCTTTGGTTTTGGACATTTATTTAGCCACCTGCATTGATTTAAATAATTCAAGCATTTCGAGCACCGTTAGCGCAGCCTCTTCACCTTTATTTTCGTTATTATCTCCGGCACGATCCATCGCTTGCTGGAGGTTGTCAGTAGTTAATAAGCCAAAAGCTACTGGAATATCTTGTTTGAGACTTACTTCACCAATTCCTCTTGTGGTCTCTGCACAGACATAGTCAAAATGCGGAGTATCACCACGAATAACACAGCCCAGTGTTATAACTGCTTCAAAGCGTCCCGTCTTGGCTGCGCGCTGAGCTGCAAGAGGTAATTCAAATGCCCCCGGCACATAAAAATCTTCGACTGCTTGAATATTATGCCGCGCCAAAGCTCGCAGCGCTCCATCTCGCAGACCATCAGTTACCTGAGCGTTCCAGCGTGCGGTAATTACTGCAATTCGCGCGTTCTGCAATGAAAAATTGCCCTCTTGAGGCCTAAATTCACCCATTGTTAGATCCCTTTACTCTCTTGATAATCAACATATTCCACAACTTCTAAATCAAAACCAGAAATACCACTAAATTTGAAAGGCGCACTCAGAAGGCGCATTTTACTAATACCTAAATCCATTAGAATCTGCGAGCCAGTACCTACCTGAAAGTAAACTACCTCATTGGCTGGCGGTGTTTTATCAGTAATTATATTGAGCATCTCATCAATATTTCGATCCATATCTTCCGCAGTTTCTGGGTAAACCAATAATACCAAAACCCCTCGGCCTTCTTTGGCAATAGCTTCTAGCGCTGTATGAGTAGACCATGACTGAAAGCCTTCTCTGGGTTCTATGGCTAATAAATCTCGAGCGGATCGGTTGATATGTACTCTTACTAAGGGCGCATCATCAGTACTGACATCACCCATAACCATAGCAAAATGCTTTTCATCCCGCGCATGATCAAGATAGGTTTTGAGAGTAAATTCACCGTAGTGAGTATTCACAGTGCGTTCGCTTATGCATTGAGTGGTTTTTTCTGTTACTAGACGATAGTGGATTAAATCAGCAATGGTGCCAATTTTAAGATCATGCTTTTGAGCAAAATACTCTAAGTCATCACGCCGTGCCATGGTGCCGTCTTCGTTCATGATTTCGACAATGACCGCAGCAGACTCAAACCCCGCTAGTCGCGCTAGATCGCAGCCCGCTTCGGTATGCCCCGCTCGACTTAATACGCCGCCGGGTTGCGCTTTTAGCGGAAAGATATGTCCAGGCTGAACAATATCTTGCGGACGAGCATTGCTCGCTACCGCAGCTTGAACTGTGCGTGCACGATCTGCGGCTGATATACCTGTACTTACGCCTTCTGCCGCTTCAATGGAAAGCGTAAAAGGCGTAGCATGGCTTGAGCTATTACTTTCACCGGCCACCATAAGACCTAAATTAAGTTGCTGGCAACGCTCTTCACTCAGGGGCAAACAAATCAAGCCGCGAGCATTAGTGGCCATAAAATTAATATCTTCAGGCCTAACCATGGGAGCGGCCATGACTAGATCACCTTCATTTTCGCGATCTTCGTCATCCATCAAAATAACCATCTTGCCCTGACGGATATCTTCGATTAACTCTTCCACTGTATTTAATTTCATTGTCTGTTCTCTTTCCTTAGCTAGTTTCATCGGCGGATGTTAAACGCTCTAAGTATCTGGCAATCAAGTCCACCTCTAAATTCACTTTAGTACCTACCTGATAATCACTGATTACCGTGTGAATCATGGTGTGAGGCACTATATTCATTTCAAACTCTGCGCCTTTTACCGCATTGACAGTCAAGCTAGTACCATCGACGGTAATCGAGCCCTTTTGTGCAATATATTTGGCAAGATTCGCAGGAGCCTTAATAGTAAAGCGCCATGAACGCGCATCTTCATGCAGCGAAACTACCTCGCCAATACCATCCACATGACCAGATACTATATGCCCGCCAAAACGGTCACTGGCCTGCATCGCTTTTTCTAAGTTTATTTCGGTGTTGAGCTGCCAGTGTTCAATCGTCGTCAGGCTCAGAGTTTCAACAGAAACATCGGCAATAAATCCATGATCGATCAATTCGACCGCAGTGAGGCATACGCCATTACAGGCGATGCTGTCACCTAAACATACATCATCAAAACCCAAGTCTGGTGCAAAAATAGAAATACGAACATCACCCTGTCGATGCTCTAGCTCAGTAATTTTACCTATAGCACTAATAATTCCTGTAAACATAATTTTTCTAACCTTGAATTCTAGTAATCTTTGTCTGGTTGCATAATTAGTTTTATATCTTCACCCACCATGCGCATATCTTTAACCGATAGCGCCAAATGGGCATCAATTGTTTCTATGGGCAACTCAAACATGGGTCTGGCCTGACTGCCAAATAGTTTTGGCGCCCAGTAACAGACCAATTCGTCGAGTAAACCCTCGGCAATAAATGCTCCTGCTAAACCAGCACCCGCTTCGACCATAACTTGATTGCATTCGCGCTGAGCTAATACCTCTAAAAGCGCCTGAAGGTCTATATGCTCGCCCTTTGCTGGGAGAAAAATAACCTCAGCACCCGCAGCAACCAAGGCTTTTGATTGCTCTCTTTGTTGCGGCTTATCAAGGGTAGCAATTAAGCATAGACCCGGCGCTTGCAATAGTCGTGCATCGGCGGACATTCGCAGCTGCGCATCAACCACCACTCGGATTGGCTGTTGCAATGAATCTTCAACCCCAAGATCTTGCTCTGTGATACGCAGAGTAAGTGATGGGTTATCCATCTCTTGGGTTCCTATACCCGTGATAATGGCACAGCTACCAGCTCTTAAGCGTTGAACATCTAAACGAGCGGCTGGCGCTGTAATCCATTGGCTTTGGCCACTCGCCATAGCAGTACGTCCATCTAAACTAGCTGCCATTTTTACCAATACCCAGGGTGTGCCCTCGGTATAACGTTTAAAAAAGCCCTTATTTAATTCTCTTGCCTGAGCCTCCATAAGCCCAAGTTGAACCTCTATCCCAGCATCTTGTAACTGTTTTATACCAGAGCCGGATACTTTTGGATTTGGGTCTTCGCAAGCAACAACCACTCGTGACACTTTGGCGCTGATTATTGCCTGCACACAAGGGCCAGTTTTGCCTTGATGGCTACAGGGCTCTAGAGTGACATACAGGGTACTGCCATTTGTTTCACCCGCCATCTTTATGGCTTCGATTTCTGCATGATTGCCACCTGGCGGACGGGTAAAACCCTCACCAACAATCTGATCCTTAGCGACAATAACGCAACCTACCGCAGGGTTGGGTGCTGTGGTAAAACGGGCTTTTTGTGCAAGCTGTAATGCTCGCCCCATCATACTGTGATCTTGAGCTGAAAATTGCATAAATTAGTCGGTCGAATCGCCGTGATCTGCGTTGAGTTTGTTTAGCTCTGCTTGGAATTCGCTAATATCTTCGAAGCTGCGATAAACAGAAGCAAATCTAACATAGGCTACCGCATCCAGTTCTCGAAGTTGGCGCATAACCTCTTCACCAATAATTTTTGAGGGTATTTCACGCTCACCAGTCACCTGAAGGAAATGTTTTATTTCAGATATGGCAACTTCAATTTGCTCAATAGATACCGGACGTTTTTCTAGTGCCCGCTGAAGACCTGCACGCAACTTATCTTCGTCAAATGACTGCCTGGTACCATCAGTTTTTATAACCCGTGGCATAACTAGCTCTGCTAGTTCGTAGGTTGTAAAACGCTCACCGCACACGGCGCACTCTCTGCGACGACGCACCTGACCTCCATTGGCCACTAAACGTGAATCTATAACTTTTGTATCATCAGCATTACAAAATGGACAAAACATAGCGAAGCACCTTTAATTGATCAGTTATTCTAACACAACATACATTTTCGGTTGAGTGTATTGCAGTAGGAACTTGACATGAGGTTAAGTTTAGCGGTTTTTGGGTTTAGTCCCAGCGATAAAAAAGCCCCATTAAATGGGGCTTTTTTATATCTGCTTTAAATCTAGCTTAATTGTATACCGGGAAACGCTGACAGATATCTATTACCTTGCCTTTAACCTCGGCAATAATTTGCTCTGAATTTCCTTGCTCTAGACCATCTAATATATCGCACATCCAATGGGTCAACTGCACTGACTCTTCAACACCAAAGCCTCTAGTGGTTATAGCTGGAGTCCCAACTCTCAAACCAGATGTAACAAAAGGTGAACGTGGATCATTAGGAACCGCATTTTTGTTGACGGTAATAAACGCCTCTCCCATTGCACGATCAGCATCGGTACCTGTGTACTCTTTGCCGATTAGATCCACCAGCATAAGGTGATTTTCTGTACCGTTTGATACCACCTTAATACCGCGCTCTATAAAGGTTTTAGCCATAGCCTTAGCATTGGCAACAACCTGCTTTTGGTATTCAACAAACTCATCGCTTGCAGCCTCTTTAAAGGCAATGGCTTTTGCTGCTATTACATGACACAAAGGCCCACCCTGACTTCCAGGGAATACAGCTGAATTTACTTTTTTAGCAATAGCTTCATCATTGGTCAATACAAAACCACCTCGGGGACCGCGCAAGGTCTTGTGAGTTGTAGAAGTTACAACATGAGCGTGAGGGATAGGACTTGGATATACACCGGCTGCCACTAAGCCAGATACATGAGCCATATCAACTAATAAATAGGCGCCAATTTTATCGGCAATCTCTCTAAAGCGAGCCCAATCCATAATGCCTGAATAGGCTGAAAAGCCAGCAATAATCATTGCTGGTTTATGCTCAATAGCAAGTGCTTCAACTTGTTCATAATCGATAAGGCCAGTCTCAGCATTTAGACCATACTGAATTGCATTGTATAGTTTGCCAGAGAAATTTGGCTTAGCACCATGAGTAAGGTGACCACCATCGGCAAGGCTCATACCTAATACTGTATCGCCACCTTTGATAAGCGCCAAGAATACCGCATTGTTTGCTTGTGAACCCGAGTGAGGCTGGACATTGGCAAAGTCTGCACCATAGAGACTTTTTAATCTTTCGATAGCCAATTCTTCTGCCACATCGACATATTCACATCCGCCGTAGTAACGCTTGTTTGGATACCCCTCGGCGTACTTATTGGTCAACTTAGTACCCTGAGCCTCCATTACAGCTGGACTGGTATAGTTCTCTGATGCAATAAGTTCTATATGCTGTTCTTGACGTTGATCTTCCTGCTGCATTGCTTGCCACAGTTCAGCGTCAAATTTTTCAATAGTCTGTTGTTTATCGAACATGATTTTGGCGTTTCCTAAGTATATTTTAGAATATTAAAAGACGAGCTAATTTTTGCTGGTCATTTTACATTAATCTGTGTGGTTCTAACAGAAAAATGCATTGGTTTTAATCTGGTTTTATAAATTTTTATTCAATCCCAGTCTGGCCCTTATGTGGCGGCGAAAGCAATTACCAAGGTATGGGCTTTCCAGCATAATCCACATATGAAAGTTGACCATCAACTGGTAAATCATCCATTACCTTCGACAAACAACTGGCAACATAATTCGGCTCAAATAATTTGCCTTCGGGCACAGTAGCATGAAAGGGTCTAGACATTTCTGAGTTGACGGTTCCAGGGTGAAAAGCAATTAACTTAGTATTTTTTGCGCGACGGGCATACTCAATAGAAAAAGTTTTCATTAGGCTGTTAAGCGCAGCCTTGGATGCTCGATAGCTGTACCAACCGCCGAGCCGATTATCACCGGTACTCCCAACCCTAGCGCTAAAACATGCCATCTTGCAGTCGCTAGTTCCACTGACAAGCTTTCTCAATAAGTTTAACCACAGCGAGGGGACCACCGTGTTGGCATAAAAAATTCTCTGCATCATATCCACGCTAATATCCTCCATGCGCTTCTCTGGAAACATATTCTCTCCATGCAAAATACCATGGCAGATACAAACTTTGCTAAAGGATCCTTTAAGCTCTGTTAGGCTATCAACGACAGAAAGCATCGCATTTTCTTCATATTCAGTGCAGATCCATTGCAACTGGGGGTGTTGCATCTCTGAAGCGGAACGACTAATTGCTATAACACGATTAATTCGACTGTCTTCGAGAAAATTTTCTACTAAGGCTTGACCCATAGCGCCACTGGCCCCTATAACCAGAGCATTGGTGGTATTTTCTAACATTTTTTCCTCTCCAAACTACAGGATTCACAGCGCTCTTTGCCAGTTATAAGGCGGGATATAAAGTGTCGATGACGGGCAAATTGATGGTAGAAAAAATCTGCTACATACCGGATAACTGGCCAACGAATAATTGCTGTCCACTTTCCCTTACCCACCAAACTCCAAGCCTTATGAGTAACATCTAAGCCGAACAAGATTGTTCCATCAGCCAGCTCACCATGGAGAATTCTGTCTGCTTCTACAGGGTCAATATGTGGATATTTTTGGTGGAAATTCTGCTGATTAATGTCGACTAAATCTATTTGTTTTTGCCGATCTAATCTCATCAAGTGTTTCATTTCTGACAAACAAAGCGGACAACCACCATCATAAAAAATTTTAAGTTGTGTCATGGTTTAAAATGCCCTAATCAAAAACACTAATAATAAACTATGGGCAGCAATAACAATCATTGTTAGAACTAGCCGCATGCGCCAATATTTTGTATCGTCAGAATCAACATTAAGTACTCGCTCTGCTAGCAAAAGACTACCAAATCCCCCCAAAAGAAGCGCTACAGCAAACATCGTTAGCATTTGAGAGTAGTTAATGATAATTAAACTTGCCCAGGCGCTGAGTGCCATCATATTGCTAAAAATAAGAGCTGGTTTGGATGCCTTATGCTGTTTATTGAACCTACCCTTTGACCACAAAATACCTGCGAGGAAACTTAAGATAACTGCACTGTAGGTGATAAAAACATACGGCGCGTAGAGACCAAAAAGGGAGGCACTGTCTACACCTAAACCCTTGCTAACAGCAACAATCATTTGCCATAGGGGTATTAAAAAAGGAATCAACCCTAGATAGCCCAAGTAAATTGTTAGATAAGATTTATCTGGTTGAGAGCCAGCTTCAATGTCAGCATTCATAGGTATAATCCTAGATAAACTCTGTAAAATATGCACATTATTGATGCATTGATTTACGATTTAGTGGCAACTTTGGTTTGATTATGATCGTTTAATTCAATCCATCCTCCTCAGAGTCGCGTAATTTTTTCTACTTAACCTATAAATAATTCGGAGCCGTTATGCAAAAAAAAGGTATCTTCTGGTTTACTACCGATCTGCGCCTAGACGATAACTCGGCTCTCAAACATGCTGCTGCTTCAATGGATCAACTTATTTTAGTTTATTGTCCTGAAGACGCCGAAAGGCTTTCAAACTTTCAAATCGGTCCTGCAATTTCTGCCAACCGATATCAGTTCTTAGAGGATAGCTTATTAGATTTACAAAAGGCTCTTGGCTCATTGAATCAGCATATAATTATCTGCCAACAGCCGGTGCAATATCTTTCTCAGATCATTGAGAATTATGCCATCAGCCATGTATTTCGTAGTGGCGGACAGCATTGCCTTAATAGTTCCAGCTGGAATAAATTAAACGCAAAATATCCCACCGTAGAATTTACTGAAATAGGCAGCAATCGATTATTTAATGCCCAACAGTTACCTTTTGAAATCCACGATTTACCCAGCAGCTTTTCTAAATTTAGACGCAAAGTTGAAAAGATTGAAATCCTGCCTCCACAATCAGCAGTTACCTATTTACCCCCGGCTATTATTGATCCAATTGACTGGCCGACTATATTCTCTGAATCATCTGGCCGTTCTGAAATGGATTTTATTGGCGGCCAAACTGCGGGACTTTCACATTTAGAGAATTATTTCCAAACCTCCCTTGCCAGCACCTATAAACAAACTCGCAATGGGCTTGATGGTATGGATTATTCAACTAAATTCAGTCCCTGGCTGGCATTGGGTTGTCTATCCGCCCGTAGAATTATCGATCGGCTTAAACAATATGAATCAGAAGTTGTAGCTAATGATTCAACTTATTGGATTTATTTCGAATTATTATGGCGCGAATACTTCCAGTGGTATGGGGAACATTTCGGCGAGCAGATGATCGCTTTTTCTGGCATCAAGGATCGAGCGCCGACCACAAGTTTTTATCCCGAGCGTTTTCAGAAATGGTGTCAGGGTACTACCCCATACCCCATTGTTAATGCCTGCATGAAACAACTGAATGCAACTGGCTATATGTCTAATCGCGGCAGGCAACTTGTGGCTAGCTGTTTTGTACATGAATTAGCCTTGGATTGGCGATATGGTGCTGCCTATATGGAACAGCAATTGATTGATTTTGATCTGGGATCGAACTGGGGTAATTGGCAGTATTTGGCAGGGGTTGGGGCCGACCCAAGAGGTCATAGGAAATTTGATTTAGCTAAACAAACGCAAATTTATGATCCTGAACAACAGTTTATTCAACGCTGGCAAGGGCAGTGTAATAATCTGCCATTAGATTCTATCGACGCTTCCGATTGGCCAATTACTAATGAGGTCACAGCGTGAACTCTAGTTATAAAACCTTGAGGCTAATTTTAGGCGATCAACTAAACTACAGGCACTCATGGTATCAAACCACAGACTCTTCTGTACTCTATGTGATTGCAGAATTACACCAAGAAACCAACTATGTTAAACACCATATTCAAAAAATATGTGGATTTTTTGCCGCAATGTCAGCTTTTGCTGAGCATCTTAAGGCTAATGGTCATCAGGTTTTGCATCTCACGCTTGATGAAACAGTCGAGTTCCCAGACCTCAATACATTAATTACTCATTTAACTCACCACTATAGTGCTGAGAATTTTGAGTACCAACAACCTGATGAATATAGACTGTCACAACAACTTCTATTACTCGAGCAAGAGCTGGGCATCAGTATCTTTTGTCGAGATTCAGAGCACTTTTTGTTAACCAATGAAGAGCTAACCAAATACCTAAATCCCAAAAAGCATAACCGTATGGAATCGTTTTATCGCAAAATGCGCAAACGATTTAATATTTTAATGGATGGCGATCAACCCCTCGGCGAAAAATGGAATTTTGATGCTGACAATCGAAAAAAACTCAAGCCTGATGACATTGAACAGATACCAGAGCCGCTTTTATTCAGCAATGATATTTCGTCTATTTTACAGCGTTTAAAGCGTCATAATATTGAAACTATAGGCAATATTTCATCGCACTTAATCTGGCCAGTCAGCCGACAACAGGCGCTTGAATTACTTGATTTCTTCTGCACCCATTGCCTGCCCTTATTTGGTCGATTTCAGGATGCGATGACCCATCAGGGCAAACAGCGCTGGAGTCTTTATCATGCAAGAATTTCATTTGCCCTAAACAGCAAAATTCTCCACCCCTTTGAAGTGGTTCAAGCTGCACTAGATAGGTATTACAGCAGCAAACATGCTATTGAACTTGCTCAGATCGAGGGGTTTGTTCGTCAAATTATTGGCTGGAGAGAATATATTCGCGGTGTTTATTGGATCAATATGCCCGAATATAAAGATCTTAATCAACTCAATGCACGCAACCCATTGCCAGATTATTTTTGGACTGGCAATACCAAGATGAGTTGCGTCAAACATGCGGTCGACCAATCTTTGGATTATGCCTATGCTCATCATATACAAAGACTTATGGTAACCGGTAACTTTGCCATGCTAGCAGGCATAGATCCAGATCAACTAGATCAGTGGTATTTGGGTATTTATATAGATGCTATCGAGTGGGTAGAAATGCCTAATACACGAGGTATGAGTCAGTTTGCCGACGGTGGATTAATTGCCACCAAACCCTATGCCGCCAGTGGTAGCTATATTAATAAAATGAGTGACTACTGCCCCAAATGTGACTACAAAGTAAAAGAGCGCACTACCGAAGATGCCTGTCCATTTAACAGCCTTTATTGGCGCTTTATGCTGTCAAATAGCGAACGCTTAAGGAACAACCCCAGAACTGCCATGGCTTATAGAAGTTGGGATAAAATGCAGCCTGAGATTAAGCAGGCCATTTTGCAACGTGGTGATGACTGTATTGAAAACCTAGATCAGCTCTAAACTTTGCTGACTAAGGCTGATTAATCGCAACCAAGGCATCGATTATTTTTTCATAGTTTGTCATAAACTCATTGGATATGCCGTCATCAAAGGTCATAGGCGCTTGAACATCGTTATGAATATCAACAAACCCTAGACGGACGAGATAATCAGCTAACCTTCTGCGAAATTCAACACTGCCAAATTGATTGACAAAACCTAGCGGCCCCCAATCAATCACATTTCCCCCGGTTGGGTGATACTTAGTCACTCTGACAAAAACTGTATCATTTTTTTGATCTACAAAAATATATTGACCAAATTTACCACTGGCATTAAATATCTTGGCTTCTTTTTCGTAGCGCGAAATCCACCAATGCAAACTGTAGCCTCGCTTAACTTGCAGAC
>JBJKZE010000020.1:0-92048 GCA_045560645.1 Porticoccaceae bacterium
ATACAGGTTTGCCTTTTTCAGATCTGGAGGTAATTGCGGTTAATTCAGCATTTGGATGGCCCGCAAGCAGACGCAATAACTCCACACCTGTGTAGCCCGTTCCCCCTACAATTCCAACTTTTATCACCATAGCCTCGCTTTTTAAATATCCAGATTAAACTAAGATCACTATAATAGCAGTAAACTAGTCTAATCAGATAATTATAGAGATGGTTACTAGTCAATTAATATTTAGCGGTTGGAGAGAACTATGTATCTATGGGTGCTAGCATTTCACTTAATGGCAGTAATCTGTTGGTTTGCTGCTCTATTTTATTTGCCGCGATTATTTGTTTATCACGCCATGGCAGAAGATACCGTCAGCATTGATCGATTTAAGCTTATGGAGCGCAAGCTTTACCGCGGCATCGCCAATCCATCAATGATAGCAACAGTTATTTTGGGGCTATGGCTGGTCTATTTAAATCCTCAAGCCTACCTGAGCCAAGGCTGGTTTCACCTTAAGGCACTGTTAGTGGTTGTGCTTATAGGCTATCAGCATATGTGCTTAGGGCATATGAAAAAGCTCGCCGATGATAGTAGCGATAAAACCCATGTTTACTTTCGCTTTTTTAACGAAGTGCCGGTTCTATTTATGGTCGCCATTGTTATTTTGGTGATTGTTAAGCCATTTTAACCATTATTGCTAATCTACTTAGAAACCAATCGCGTATCGCTGAAGCAAGACTAAAAACTAGGCTTGGTCAAATTAACTCAGGAAACAAACATGTCTCAAAATACTTCTGGCAACAAACCATCCCGATCTAAGGATCTTTTTGCTGCGGCACAAAAACATATTCCTGGTGGGGTTAATTCGCCGGTAAGGGCTTTTCGCGCAGTGGGCGGAACACCCGTATTTTTTGAGCGCGCTGGCGGCGCCTACATGTTTGATGCCGATAATAAACGCTATGTAGATTATGTGCTTTCCTGGGGACCAATGTTGCTCGGCCACAATCATCCAGAAGTAGTGGATGCGATCAAAACCCAACTGGATAAGGCAACCTCCTTTGGTACTCCCACAGAATTAGAAATTAAACTGGCCGATAAAATTTGCTCCATCGTTCCGGGTATGGAAATGGTGCGCATGGTCAACTCTGGCACTGAGGCCACTATGAGCGCTATTCGTTTAGCGCGAGGCTTTACCGGTCGAGATAAAATTGTAAAGTTTGAAGGCTGTTATCACGGTCACTCGGACTCACTGTTAGTTAAAGCCGGCTCTGGCGCCTTAACCCTTGGCGTTCCAAGCTCGCCTGGCGTTCCAGACGGACTGGCAGATCACACTATTACGTTGTCATACAATAATATTGAACAGGTTAATCAGGTATTTTCAGAAATAGGCGAGCAGATAGCCTGTATTATTTTTGAGCCAGTAGTAGGTAATATGAACTGTGTGCCCCCTATTGAGGGTTTTCTTGAGTGCCTGCGTGAATGCTGTACCAACAGTGGCGCACTACTTATTGCCGACGAGGTGATGACTGGCTTTAGAATTAGCCAAACCGGTGCAGTTGGGCACTACAATCTCGATGCCGATCTTATATGTTTAGGTAAAGTGATTGGCGGCGGCATGCCAGTTGGCGCCTTTGGCGGCAAACGAGAAATCATGGAATATATTGCCCCCCTCGGACCAGTCTATCAGGCAGGTACATTATCAGGTAATCCAGTGGCAATGGCGGCGGGCTTAAAAACGCTTGAGTTAGTTTCCGCGGATGGCTTTTTAGATCCAGTGATTGAACGCACTGACCGATTAGTCAAGGGCCTGGTTGAAAGAGCCACTCAAGCAGGTATTCCAATGACCAGTAATCATGTGGGTACCATGTGGGGATTTTTCTTTAGCGAAGAGGAGAAAATTACCCATTATCAGCAGGTAATGGCCTGTGATACCGAGCGCTTTGCTAAGTTTTTTCATTATATGCTCGATGAAGGTGTTTACTTGGCACCTGCGTCTTATGAGGCAAGCTTTATGTCAGCCGCACACACTGACGAAGATATTGAATTTACCTTGAATGCTGCTGAAAAGTCTTTAAACAAACTCTAAGTTTAGCTAGAAATTACAAACAACCCGACTATACAGGCAAGACCGGCGATCCAGACAATAGATCTTAAGGTTGCCCAATTCATAAGGTAGCACAGAGCGTAAAGCGCTCTTGATACAATAAATAGTAACGCCAATAGATCGGTATAAGCCTGATTGGCTCCCGTCATATGTGCAACTATGATTGCCGCTATATAGCTAGGTAAAATTTCAAAACTATTTTGCTCCGCCCAAAGTGCCCGCTGATTGAGCCCCTGCAATTTTTTTGATTGAGTGCGGGGAGCACTGTTGTTGTAAGTGCCATTAGTAGCTAGGGAGCTTTTTTTAATAAATGCCATCAGCCAAGGAAAGGCAATAGCAACTAATAATGTCCAAAATGCAATGGTCATAGGTTCCTCCACGTCCATTTTTGCGTATGATACGCAGACTGATCTTAGTTTAGACCAAAACTGTCAATGCAATCGGAGCGATTATGAGCTTAAAAAGTAGCCGCGGGCCCTTCCCTTACACACGAATGCGCCGCAATCGAAGCGAGGAATTTTCTCGCCGACTAAACAGCGAAACTCAGCTCAACGTTAATGATCTGATTTTGCCTCTATTTGTTATTGAGGGGGAAAATCAATCACAGGCGATTAAATCAATGCCTGGTGTCAATCGACTCTCGATTGATCTTTTGGTCAAACAGGCGCAACTGGTTTTTGAATTAGGTATTCCAGCTGTCGCCCTATTTCCGGTTGTTGGCGATAACAAAAAAACACTACTTGCCGAAGAGGCCTACAATTCCAATGGTCTTGCCCAAAGAGCAGTTGTGGCAATCAAGGCGGCGGTGCCTGAGCTTGGTGTCATTACCGATGTAGCCTTGGATCCATTTACCACCCATGGCCAAGACGGCATTATCGATGAAGATACACAATATGTTTTAAATGATGTCAGTGTTGAGGTTATGGTTAAGCAGGCTGTATCCCATGCACAGGCCGGTGCAGATATAGTGGCACCATCGGATATGATGGATGGTAGAATTGGTGCCATTCGCGAAGCCCTTGAAGATGAAGGCTTTCCAAATACACAAATTATGGCCTATTCAGCCAAATATGCATCAAGCTTTTATGGCCCTTTCCGCGATGCTGTAGGCTCTGCTTCTAATCTTGGCGCAGGGAATAAAAAAACCTACCAAATGAATCCCGCCAATAGCGACGAGGCCATTCATGAATGCGCTTTGGATCTCGATGAAGGAGCGGATATGATTATGGTCAAGCCTGGGATGCCGTATTTAGACGTGGTGCGCCACGTCAAAGACCAACTTAAAGCGCCGACTTTTGTCTATCAGGTCAGCGGTGAATATGCCATGATCTGTGCCGCCGCTGAAAAGGGCTGGCTGGATAGCGATCAAGCCGTAATGGAGTCCTTACTTGCCTTTAAACGTGCCGGTGCCGATGGCATTCTTACTTACTTTGCGGTGCAAGCGGCAAATATCTTGAATGGGCAGTAGATTGAGACTCGACAAATATATTAGTAACGCTACCGACCTATCCCGTACCGAAGCCAAGAGACTTATTAAAGCGGGGGATGTCAGTATTGATGAACATATTGCTACCAGTGGCTCACAAAAAGTAACCTCAGATGATAGTGTAACCATCGATGGTTCACCCATTACGCTCTTGGTTGATCGCTACTTTATGATGAATAAACCTGCTGGGGTAGTATCTGCTACTAAAGATCACACCAACCCCACCGCTATTGACCTTATTTATGAACATCGCAACGATCAACTACAGATTGCCGGTCGACTGGATATAGACACTACCGGTCTATTACTGATTACCGATGATGGCCAATGGAACCATATTGTTACCTCGCCTCGAACTGACTGCAAAAAAATCTATCTGGTTGAACTTGAGAACCCAGTGGGCGAAGATTATCAAGCAAAGCTTAAGGCAGGCATTGCCCTTGAGGGTGAGAAGCGTCGCTGTCTTCCTGCCACTATGAAGGTCATTGACAGCCACCATATCCGACTGACAATTAGCGAAGGTAAATACCACCAAGTAAAACGCATGATGACATCTTTGGGCAATGAGGTAATTAGCCTGCATCGCCTACAGATCGGTGGTATTGAACTAGATCCTGAATTAGAACCCGGCGATTATAGGCCGCTTACCGAAGAAGAAATTGCTTCAATCCAATGAGTAAAATACAGGATAAATCCATCGATTTACTGATTAGCCAGCTAGCCCTGGCAAGCGGTCGATGGCTGATTGTCGCCGATGAAAACTGGCCGCAAGCTATTTGGCCGTCTATCAATAATAGCCAACAGTGTGCAGTGACCGCTGTCACTAATCGCATTGATATAGCGCGAGCTGCACAACTGGCCAATATAGACTGCCATTTTAATGACTTTGATTTTTCTATGCTAAATCCCGCAAGCTTTGATGGCATGATTTATAGAGTCTCCAAAGAGCGCGCGACTAGCCATCATGTGATTAACCAAGCCACTAAATTATTAAAACCCAATGCCAGCCTTGTGCTGGCTGGCGAGAAAAATGACGGTTTAAAAAGCTATGTTAAACAGGCCGGTAAATTATTTTCCGACCCAGTTAATGCAGAAAAAAATGGCAAAGCCTATATTGCATCCATAACACTTAATCCAACCGAAAACGAAGCGCTTATTGATAAACATTATCCGCAACTTAGACCTGTTCAACTAAGTGATAAATTATGTCTCCAATCTAAGCCGGGTATTTTTGGTTGGGATAAAATTGATCGTGGTAGTGCGTTTTTAATCGATCATCTACCGCAGTTTTTAAAAGGGTATAAAAATGCACCGCAGTCATTACTCGATTTAGGTTGTGGCTATGGCTATATCGCTTATAGCGCAGGCCAATTCGGTTTTAATCGGATAATGGCAACAGACAATAACGCCGCCGCCCTATCAGCAGTTGAGAAAAACTTAAAAGTACTTAAAGGTATTGAATGGGACCAACTAGCCTCAGATGCTGGCGATGCAATACAAGAGCAATTCGACACTATTTTATGTAACCCACCCTTTCATAGTGGGTTTTCTGTGGACGATCAGCTAGCTATTAAATTTCTCAGTCAAACCAAACGCTTGCTAAACAGCTCTGGGCAAGCACTGTTTGTGGTTAATACCTTTATTCCTCTAGAACATAAGGCTAAAGCCTATTTTGAACAGGTTAAAATATTAGCCAACAATGGGTCTTTTAAGCTGATAACCCTAAAGCACTAAGGGTTGCTACCAGTTCATTCTTACGCCAAATTTAGTAATCTTTTCTGTCAATTCATCAAGATCCATAATACCTAAGTTAATACTGATTTTTTGATTTATGGCATAACTGGCATCAGCCTCTATAACTGGCCATTTTTGACCCATGATATCCAATCTACCACCACCAAACTTGACTTTAAGGCTGCCAGATCCTCCGGCCAATCCTGCCATAACAATATTTCCGGTATAGCCAGCACAGGCATACCAACAGATATCATATTGGCTAACGCCTGCCTCAAAAAATAACAATCGGTACTGATAACCAGCAGTGTAAAACGAAAATAAACTATTAATTGGCCTTGTATCTGTTTGTTGTTGATGACGTAAAATAGATGCCCGAGCAAATAGATTACCCATAACATCGCTGGCAACAGTAAAACTAGGACCACTGCCAAGCCCATCTTCACTATAGCCAATATCCATGTAATTCCAATTATATTGTTTTGCTAGCGATGTTGAACTGAGAAAAACTAAAACCACAGGTACTAGGGAGAATTTCATTATTATTATCTCCAAGTCTATTATTTTAATAACTCGGCAGATAATTTTAGAGACTAAGTAATGCCTTGTATGTAACCCAAAGGTACTAGTACCTCTGATTAGCCAAGGTATAAATAAATCACAACCCCATAGCCTGCTTAATTAATTTATTTTTAATCGCCCCCAACCCATTAATAGCGGATAACCCATAGTTACGCAGTAATCGCAGTGTGGAATTTTGCGCACCAAACAGCCTTTTAAAACCTTCCATTGCTGCCATAGTGGCAAGGTTTTCTGGCTTGCGTCGACGCTGGTAGGGTTTTAGTACAGATATATTACCCAAATCCAAATCTCGGGCAAAAGCCTTGGCAATTTCTTGCGCCAATACCTGCGCATCGGAAAACCCCAAATTAGCACCCTGACCGGCTAGGGGGTGAATGCTATGGGCTGCGTCTCCGATTAGTGCCACTCTCGGCATTACATAATCGGTGGCATGGGATTGCCGCAGAGGAATTAAGTGGCGCTTTTCAATCTTTAGCACCTCACCTAAACAGTACTCACTGGCTCGAGATAATGCCTTGCAGAACTGCTTATCATCTAACGCCATCAATCGTTGTGCCTCTGTAGTATCTTGAGACCAGACAATAGAACAGCAATGGTCATCGCCGATATTGTTTAGCGGCAAAAATGCCAATGGTCCGGTCGGCATAAACCGCTGCCAGGCAGTTAATTGATTAGAGTTTTTGGTGGTAATAGTTGTGACTATGGCATGCTGGCCATAGTCCCACTGTTTGGTGGTAAATTGAAAATGCTCACGCACCGCTGAGTTGGCACCATCGGCGGCAATTAAAAGTTGCGCTGATAACACCGAATGATCGTCAAGGGTTAACCTTATAGTATCATCATGTAACTGATAATTAGCTATATTGGCAGGACAAAATAGCTCAATATTTGATTGCTTTTGTATATGCTCAACTAAGCTGGAAACCAGCGCAGAATTTTCAACGATATGCCCAAGATTGGACTGTTGAACCTGTTGGCAATCGAAGGTAATTCTGCCAGTACCGTCGGCATCCCACACATTCATGGCTTTGTAAGCACAGGTGCGCTTATCAACCACCCTATTCCAAATCCCAATTTGCTCAAAAATCAATCGGGTTTTTTCGGTCAGTGCCGCTACCCGAGGGTCCACTTGACTAGGGTCAAATTGAGGCAGCATTTGCGATTCAATTAGCGCAATTTTTAATGGCCGCTTAGCACCCTGAATGGTCTTGGTTATTTGCCCAAGCAGGCTGGCAACAGCCGAACCTACGGCACCCCCACCAACAATCACTATGTCGAAATCAGATTGATTAGCCATGATCCACTCCTGACTGAACGCTGCCCATACCAAAATAGGCAAACTGATTACGCAACGCTGGTACTAGATCCATCATCAACAATCCTGAGTTGCGGCCCAAGGCTACTGTGGACGATGAAAGACCAAATAATTTTGTCAGATTATCGGTAAATAATAGGGTATTGCGCTGATCTTTTTCGCGCTGTTTTTGATAGTTGAGCAAAGGCTCTAACTCGCCGACATCAGCCTCTTGCGGTTGATCTATTAAACACTGGGCAAGGCAGTCTATATCGCGCAATGACAGGTTAAACCCCTGACCCGCTACAGGATGAAGACTATGAGCAGCATTGCCAATCACCGCTAGGCGGCGGCGCACCTGCTCCTCACTGGTTGTGAGCGCTAATGGATAGCTGACTCGCTCGCCAACCGCTTTAAATGGGCCTAGACGATCACCAAAACGCGCCTGCAGCTGGCTGACAAACTCACTGCCATCTACAGCCATAAGTTCATCGGCCTGATCGCTGGGCTGAGTCCATACCAGCGCACATCGATGGTCATTTTTAAAATCTGTTAGGGGCAGTAATGCCATAGGGCCATTGTCGGTAAAGCGCTCATAAGCTACTTTATTATGTGCTTGCTCCAGGCTAATATTGGCAATAATAGCACTGTGACCATAGGCTTTACGTTGCTGAGAAATACCGAGTTTTTGTACGCTGGTGGAATTAGCGCCATCAGCTATCACTAACAACTTACTATTAATTAATTGTTGCTGGCCATCAATCTCAATAGCTAGCTCCATAGAATCAGCTTTTGGCTGGAACGATAAAATTTTCGCATCATCTTTTAGGCTTATATTTGCCTGTTTTGCTTGCTGTATTAAAACTGATCCCAGCCTACTGTTTTCGACCACATAACCCAAGGCATCTACCCCCGCTTCTTCAGCTTCTAGGCGGGTTAAACCAAAATGGCCGCGATCACTCACATGAATAGATGAAATAGCTTGGGCATGCTGTTCTATATGCTGCCAAACTGCCATTTTTTGCAAAATACTGCGACTGCTCCATGACAGTGCTGTAGAGCGAGCATCAAAACTGGCGCTGTATTCCGTTTCATTGTTCTTTGCCATGGCTTTGGACTCAATCACCAGTATCTTCCAGCGCTGCTGCGCAGCCAATAGAAGCGCCAAACTAATACCCACCATACCACCGCCAACGATGGTGATATCAAATTGATTTAATCCTTCGGCTGACTGGCTCATGCCATTAGCTTCTCTATTTGGTCGCGTTGCTTGGGTACGCCATCGGTCAATACTTCATGGCCCTTTTTAGTGACTAGAATATCATCTTCAATGCGCACACCTATACCTCGCCACTTTTTGTCGACCTGAGTATTTTCGCTAGAGATATAAATGCCCGGCTCAACAGTCAGTAACATTCCCGGCTCGTAAACCCGCCAATGACTATCAACTTTATAGTCGCCAACATCGTGGACATCCATTCCCAGCCAATGACTGACGCTATGCATATAAAAGTCTCGGTAAGCGCCCTCGGCCATTAAGCTATCAACTTCACCATTGAGAATACCCAAATCAACTAAGCCACCAGTGATAACCTCGATAGCCGCCTTATTGGCTTGATCAAAAGACACTCCTGGACCAATGGTTTTTATCGCCGCATCCTGAGCGGCCAAAACAATATCGTATATAGCGGCCTGTGCAGGACTATACTTGCCATTCACTGGAAAGGTTCGTGTAATATCTGCGGCATAATTTTGATATTCGCAGCCGGCATCAATCAATACTAGATCGCCTGATTTTAGCCTTGCACAATTTTCAATATAGTGCAGCACACAGGCATTGGGACCACTGCCAACTATACTGGTATAGGCAGGACCAGTAGCGCCTGACATCATAAACTCATGCTCGATTTCAGCCTGAAGCTGATATTCTTTTTGCCCCACACTACAGTACTTCATAGCCCGGCAATGGGCCTGTGCAGAAATATCTGCGGCTTTGCGCATAAGCTTTATTTCTGCTGCTGACTTAATCAGCCGCAACTCACCTAACAGATGATCTAGATCTACAAACTCACAGGTTGAATGACCCTCAACGCTTCTATTATTTCTCACCTCGTCAACCCAGTGCATTAGACGGCTGTCAAAAGACTTGTCTTTACCCGCTGAATAATAGACACGACTTTTATCCTCTAATAAGCCCGGTAGAATATCTTCTATATCGTCAATCGGAAAAGCATCCTGAACCCCTAGGGTATCTTTAGCCTTCGAGGGCCCAAGACGATGGCCATCCCATGTTTCACGCAATGGATTTTTATCGCGGCAAAAAAGAAGAAATTCACCTTGCGCGCGTTTTGGTATAAGTACCATAACTGCACTTGGTTCTGAAAACCCACACAAATAGCTTAGATTTGTACTCTGCTTGTAGGGGTATAATGTATCTTTAGAACGCACTTTTTCCGATGCAGAAGCTATCACCGCGATGCTGTTATCTCCCATCATCGACATTAAATCTTTACGTCTGGCGGCATACTCTGTTTTTGAAATCATAGTAAATCAGGCTAATAGTCGCCTTAATGGATGGTTGGCTCAGGTTCAGCTTTAGCCATGGGATCCAAATCAGAAAAGATAAGTTGCACCGCTATGCGAACATATTCAACCAATTCAAGATAGTCCTTTTCGCCATCTTCTTCAGCTTCTTCGTCAGAATCGAGATCAGTAGAAATTTGAGCGATTGCAGAGATATCCTGCAATGCCTCTTTACCCTCTTCGGAAACCTCAAACTCAGGCCCCATACCCTCGCCCAAGCCTGAGAGGTAATTGCTACACCAGTCGCCCACCGAAATTAATCGCTCAGCAATAGGTAACTCGTCATCCGGCAACAGAGGTTGAAACAAAAAACTAATGTCCTGAAGGTCGCTTAAAGTTGCTTCATAAAAACTTTCAAGATCGCTAACAGCTCCATCGGCAGTTTCTCCCTCTAAGCCCAACCAAGCTGTTGAGCTATTGACTAAATCTTCCATTTGCACGGTCCCACAACTGAGCCTGCCACATAGAAAACCATGGAAGCCCGAGGGGCTGGCTTGAATTTTTAATTGATAAAAAAGATCTTCTAACTGCTCGAATGTCACTGTGTCACCTCATAAATATTTAGGGTATCTTACCATTTATAGGTAATTTTCGCCTACGATTAGTCACTTAGATTGAAAGTCTGAATTGACCCGACTGGCTGCAATGCCTATAGTTAACATTCTATCAAAACTGTTAAAGAATAAAGCTATACCCATGACTGATACGGAAGAATTTGAACAAAAGCTCGATCAATTGATCGCTACCTGCCAACAGCTAAAGCGCGATAACGCTAAATTGCGCGAGCGTGAGGCTGGTCTTGTGGGTGAGCGCGGCACACTGCTCGAACAAAATGAAATGGCACGCAAAAAGATCAAAGATATGATTGATCGCCTACGCAGCCTAAGTGCGGAGTAATTTCAATGTCTAATGTTTCACTAAAAATTTACATTCTCGGCAAAGAGTATCAAGTTAACTGTCCACCAGAAGAGCGAGAGGCTCTTGAACGCTCTGCACAGTTATTAAATGAAAAAATGGAAGAGATCCGCAGCAACTCACAAATTATTGGTCTCGAGCGTGTTGCTGTTATGGCAGCACTAAACTTAGCTCATGATCTTATCCAAACGGAGCAATCCGCTGAGCAACATTCTGTTGCCTCGGATGTTTTGCAAACCATGAATTCTAAAATCGATTCAGCACTTTTTGAATTAACAAACTAAAATCTCTGACCCGAAAGTCTCAAAAAGTTATCATAAAAACAACCTATAAACACAACAGCTTTGGTATACTTGTTTTCCCTGGAGTGTTTGCCAGTCAAGAAGTCCCTGAGCCGATACTATTTTTTAGGCAACTCTTTGATAACAATGTTGTGCCATGCCGCTAGTCGGACCGCCTGATTTGTTGCTTGGGTCGCCCCCTTGAACTCTTCGGTTCAAGGCCACGTTGACAGCGGCACTTTGGGATACTTTTTGTATACGATTTTTGCGCAAGACTAATCAATATGCCCGATGCTAATATTCGCAAGCAGTTACGCAGTCAGCGCAGATCCCTTTCCGCTGAACAACATTTTATTTTGTCTGAAAAAATTACCGCCATACTTTCGGTACAACCCTTCTTTCTTCGCGCCAAACGTCTAGGCATTTATCTGGCTAATGATGGTGAAATTGACCCCTCAACTATTATAAATATTTGCCAAAAGTCGGCTAAACAGTGTTTTTTACCCGTAATTCACCCACTAAAAACCAATCGACTTCACTTTGCTCGCTATAGGCAAAACAGCCAACTAATAGCTAACCGTTTTGGCATCTTGGAACCCAGTTTAGGTAGCACGAAAATGGTTCCACCTTGGAGTTTAGATTTAATTTTAATGCCTTTGGTAGGGTTTGATCGTCAGGGAAATCGGCTGGGCATGGGCGGCGGTTTTTATGATCGCACTCTGGCTTTTACCGCTCGAGATCAACACCCGGCACCGCGCCTTATTGGTCTTGCGCACAGCTTTCAAGAGCTTGAAAGCATTAGCCCACAGATATGGGATATTCCCGTTGACCATATTATTACTGAACAAGAAATAATCAGCAGGAAAACCTAAATTTAGCTTAAAAAGAATTGGTACGCTGGATTATCGGTTTCATCGGCATATCTGTAGCCCAAATTATCCAAAAAGTCTTTTAACTCTGAGCGATCCTGCTGCGTAACTTGCAAGCCAACCAGCACCCGACCAAAAGCTGAACCATGATTTCGATAATGGAACATAGAAATATTAAAACGACCCCCTAACTGAGCTAGGAAATTTAATAATGCCCCCGGGCGTTCCGGAAATTCAAAGCGGAATACCTGCTCTTCAGCAACCTCTGCCGCGCGACCGCCGACCATATGACGAATATGCAACTTAGCCATCTCATTATCGGTCAAATCTGATAGTTGATAGCCTTTATCCTGTAGCTCAGCCACTAAATCATGTCGGTCTTTATCCCCATTGACCTGAACACCAACAAAGATATGCGCTAGATTTTCGTCATTATATCTGTAGTTAAATTCTGAGATACCATGCCGCCCTAATGTACTACAAAAGGTTTGAAAGCTACCCGGCTTTTCATCAATAGTTACCGCAAGCACCGCTTCGCGCTTTTCACCAATTTGGGTGCGCTCCGAAATATATCGGAGACGATCAAAATCAATATTAGCACCGCATTGGACTGACAATAGGGTTTGATTTTCTACCCCATGTTTTTCAACATATTTTTTTAATCCAGCTGTTCCTAAAGCTCCTGAGGGCTCACAGATAGCGCGAGTATCGTTATAAACATCTTTTATAGCAGCACAGATTTCGTCGGTGGTTACGGTAATTACTTCATCGACAAGATCCTTTAATAGGCGGAAAGTCTCCTCACCTATTTGCGCTACCGCAGTGCCATCAGCAAAAATCCCCACCTGATCTAATACTACCCGCTCACCAGCTTTAATAGCGGCATCAAGACAGGCGGCGTCATCCGACTCAACCGCAATAATTTTTATTTCCGGGCGCAATTGTTTCACATAGGCCGCAATCCCTGCGCATAGACCGCCGCCACCGACAGCAATAAAAATTGCATCTAACTGCTCGGGTATTTGATCGAGAATTTCCATGCCAATGGTGCCTTGCCCGGCAATTACATCGGGATCATCAAATGGATGAATGTAAGTTAGACCTTTTGCCTTAACCAGCTCTGTAGCATGGGCTGCAGCTTCATCATAGCTATCGCCAATTAATACAACTTCTGCACCTCTTGAGCGCACAGCATCAACCTTGATGCGCGGAGTGGTTCTGGGCATTACTATGGTGGCATTAATGCCCAACTTTTTAGACGCAAGCGCTAAACCCTGCGCATGGTTCCCGGCGGAAGCAGCGACAACGCCTGTTGCTAGTTGCTGTTTAGATAGGCTCAATAACTTGTTGTAAGCGCCGCGCAATTTAAACGAAAACACCGGCTGTAAATCTTCGCGTTTTAATAATACTTGGTTATTTAAACGCTGGGATAGCAAAGGCGCCTCGTCTACGGGGGTCTTTAATGCAAGATCATAAATCTTGGCATCTTGAATTTTTTGCACATAATTTAGCGGCATGGCGTTTCCAATATGATTTAGCTAAGTCGTCATGTTAATATAAAACCAACAAAAATATTAGCTTATTGAGGTTATCCGTGGATCAAAATCAACTTAAACAAGCTGTTGCTCAAGCAGCGGTGGAATACTGCCTTACAAAAATAGATAGCGATAGCATTGTCGGTATAGGCACAGGGTCCACAGCCAACTGTTTTATTGATCAAATTGCCGAACATAAACATCTATTTAATGGCACCGTGGCCAGCTCTGAGGGTTCAGCTGAACGCCTGCGATCTCACGGCATTCAAGTATTCGATCTCAATCAGGTTGATGAAATAACTATTTATATTGATGGTGCTGATGAAACCAATCCTCAGCTTGAGCTTATAAAAGGCGGCGGCGCGGCACTCACGAGAGAAAAGATTGTTACTGCCGTGGCAAACGAATTTGTTTGTATTGCCGATGAAAGTAAATGGGTGAATTCTCTGGGCAATTTTCCACTTCCAGTTGAAGTGATTCCTATGGCGCGAAGCTATGTGGCGCGCGAGTTGGTTAAACTGGGCGGCGATCCGGTATGGAGAAAGGGCATTGTTACCGATAACGGCAATATTATTCTCGATGTACACCATCTTTACCCCATGACATCTGCCTGTGATTTAGAGGGTAAAATCAATCAGATTACTGGTGTGGTAACCAACGGATTATTTGCTCTAAAACCCGCTGATATTCTATTTTTAGCCACCCAAGATGGCATTAAGACGCAGTATCCTAGCCCCTAAATTGCACTGTGATGCATTGCCTTAGCAGGTTGTGATTTTAGCGATTTAATCGGTGCCGAAAACTGTATTTCACCACATTTATCCGTACTCAAAGTAATTTTTGCAGATGATGTCTCGACAGACTTCACGCCGAATAACATCAAATGTAGTCCACCGGGCTTAAAGGTGACGCTGGATCCAGCCGGGACATCTACAGTATCTACAGGGCGCATTTTCATCATGCCATCGACATGCTGATGGGTATGAAATTCTACTTTTTTAGCGTAGCTTGAACTTGCCGCTGTAAGCTTACAAGCCTGTTCACCGGAATTGGAAACTTGTAAAAAAGCAGCGGTCATACTATTACCCGGGACTGGCGCTCGCACATAAGGCATTTCAACTTCGATAGTGCCTTTTTTATGATGACCTGCCATGGTGGGCATAATCCAACATGCTGAAAACACTATTGCTAACATTAGCGACATTTTTTTCATATTGTTCCTCGCTTTGAATGAATGATATTTAAAATTAGTTTATCACTTAACTAAGGCAAAAATGTTAAAGTAACGTAAATACCTATAATGTTTTGCACTCTACAGGTGAAATCAATGAAACAATTGCTTAAAGCCCTGCTTTTGACGACTCTTGTGTTTGCTGCATCAGCCCATGCTAGTTCGCTATCAGCTGTGAAGGCGGCTAGTGGCTTTTCATCTGCTACAAGTATTAATACTGAACTGCAAAATAATCAGCCGGTGTTTTTGCCCGTTCAACAGGCCTTCCAAGTAGAGGCTCTATTAAATAATCAGACTTTAACGCTAAATTGGACCATAGCTGATGGCTACTATCTCTACCGTAAAAGCCTGAAGCTAAATTCCATAGATAGTTTAGTACGGGTTGGCACGCCGATATTTACCGAGGGGCTTTTAAAATGGGATGAGTATTTCGAAGCCGATGTTATGGTTTATTACGACAAAACCAGCGTTGAGGTTCCCTTTTCAAGTGATATAGCGCAGTTTCAATTGCAGCTTGAATCACAAGGCTGTGCTGATGCCGGCCTATGCTACCCACCGCGCAAGCAACTCATTGATATTGATCTGGTTACCGGCACTGCTATTGTTAGCGAGCTATCGGCCCAAGCCATAACGACTGTCTCCGACGATGGCACTGCATCAATGCCTATATGGCTTATCCTGCTGTTCGCAATGGTCGGTGGGCTTATTCTTAATTTGATGCCCTGCGTTTTTCCGGTGCTATCAATAAAAGTATTAAGCTTTACGCAACAGCATCAAACCAAACACCAAAGGCAGCTGCACGGCTTGGCTTATACCGCTGGTGTGGTCGGCACTTTTATCGCTATTGCAGCAATTATGCTATTTTTGCGTGCCGGTGGCGAAGCCATAGGCTGGGGTTTTCAATTACAGTCACCTGGCTTTGTTATATTTTTAGTTTATTTATTTGTACTGCTAGGACTGAGCCTATCCGGTTATGTTCAGCTTCTTTCAGGATTAATGTCGGTTGGTCAATCGACCCAGTCAAATAATCGCCTAAGCTCATCATTTATGACCGGCGTACTAGCAACAACTGTTGCCAGCCCCTGCACTGCACCCTTTATGGGTCCTGCACTAGGCTTTGCTATTTCTCAAACTAGCGCAGTTGCCCTATTGGTTTTTGCCTTTCTTGGCCTGGGTATGGCCATGCCATTTGTGGCTCTTAGCTTAGTGCCATCACTTGCGCAAAAGCTTCCCAAACCTGGCCAATGGATGGACAACCTGAAACAATTCCTAGCCTTCCCGATGTACCTGACCGCTATATGGTTGCTGTGGGTTGTTGGCCGGCAAACGAGTGTGGACATTGTTATAGCAATTTGCGTTGGCCTAATGCTGATGGTGATGGCGATTTGGCTATGGCAGCTTGCTGGCAGAAATAATGTGATAAAAATACTCGCCGTGGGGCTCTTTATTGCTGCTGTCACCTACCCTAGCCTTAAACGTGAGAATGATGATCCGCCAAAATGGCAAGACTATTCAGCGCAGCGATTAGCTGAACTAAGAGAGTCTAAACAGGCGGTATTTATTAACCTAACCGCAGACTGGTGTATTACCTGCTTAGTTAACGAGAAAGTAGCTATGGGCGATAGCTTTTATCAGGCGCTAGAGAATAACAATATTGCCTATCTTAAGGGTGACTGGACGCATAAAGACACAGAAATCACCAAATTACTCAATCAATACAACCGCAATGGCGTTCCACTGTATTTGCTGTTTCCTAAGGGTTCGGGCTCAGCGCAAATTTTGCCACAATTACTAAGCAAGAGCAGTTTAATCGAAATCCTCAATCGAGTTAATTGATTTTTTACTTCTTTTAGCTTCTTATTGCTACATTTTTGCGTATTTTTGAGGATTTTAAGGATTTTTACATTTTAAACTTACCCGATAAGCTTATAAAATTTAGCACCTAAAACATGAAATACAGCTAAAAATTAGAAAAATGCTGCTAAATTCGGTTAAAACTCAATATAATTACTATAACTTCGGCTTTAATGCCATAAAAAATAACGGAATATAGTCTAATAATTAGTCCTTTTATCGGCATATTTGGCGATTATTGTGAATTTTAGCTGAATTTAATCGTATTTTCTTGGAACTTGCTTCTAAATTACGCAAAATCAACAAAACTCACCAAGAAAATAAGTCTAAGTCCTTTTAAAATGTCGTTAAAAACGTATATTTTCCTCTAACGTCGCTTAAATTCTGATTTTTCCTTTAAATCATAGACAGCTTGGCTTTTTTAGTGCAGACTAGGCGCAAATCGACCTTTTGCTTGGGGAATTATGTCAACAATACTTATTTTAAATGGCCCTAACCTCAATCTGCTCGGCACTCGCGAGCCGGAGAAGTATGGCCTAGAGACCCTGGAGCAAATTAATCAGCAGCTAACTGATGCGGCAAATACTGCAGGCATTACAGCCACTTGCTTTCAGAGCAACGCTGAGCATGATTTGATCCAGCGTATTCACGATGCAAAGCAAGAAGATGTTAATTATATTATCTTTAATCCCGGAGCATTTACTCACACAAGTGTCGCTATTCGGGATGCCCTCTTAGGCGTGGCAATACCTTTTATTGAAGTTCATCTCTCCAATGTACATGCGAGAGAGGAATTTCGTCGCCATTCCTATTTTTCTGATATTGCCGATGGTGTTATTTGTGGATTCGGCGCAAATAGCTACAACCTTGCCCTAGAGGCAGTGGTGACTAAACTAAAAACTAACTCCTAACTATTGAGAGCGCAGGATGGATATTCGTAAAGTAAAAAAATTAATCGAACTATTAGAGCAATCTAATATTAATGAATTAGAAATTAATGAAGGTGATGAGTCTGTGCGAATCAGTCGTGGTGGCACTGCGGTTACCTATGCTGCTGCGCCAGCACCAGCCCCAGTGGCTGCAGCCCCTGCGCCTTTAGCCGCGCCTGCTGCTGCAGAGGCTGCGGTATCGGTAGCTGAAGAACCTGCCGGACACGCTGTCAAATCACCTATGGTCGGAACATTTTATGCATCGCCTGCTCCAGGCTCACCTGCATTTATCTCTGTCGGCCAAAAGGTCGCTGTGGGCGATGTGATCTGTATCATTGAAGCAATGAAAATGATGAACCAGATCGAAGCCGACAAAGCCGGTACCATTGGTGCCATTTTGATCGAAGACGGTGAAACCGTTGAGTTCGATCAATCTATAGTTACCATTGTTTAATCGCTGCTAGGAACTGCAATATGCTGGATAAAGTGCTTATCGCCAACCGTGGCGAAATCGCCCTGAGAATTCTTCGCGCCTGTAAGGAGCTTGGAATACAAACAGTGGCTGTTCATTCCAAAGTCGATGCCGAGCTAAAACATGTAAAGCTTGCGGATCAGGCAATCTGTATTGGACCTAACCCATCGCCACAGAGCTACCTTAATGTTCCGGCTATTATTAGCGCCATGGAAGTTACCGGTGCCCAGGCGGTTCATCCCGGTTATGGCTTTTTAGCTGAAAATGCTGACTTCGCCGAGCAGGTTGAAGATAGCGGCTTCACCTTTATTGGCCCTAAAGCCGAAACTATTCGCACCATGGGCGATAAAGTTGCTGCTATTCAAGCGATGAAAATAGCTGGCGTTCCCACTGTCCCTGGCTCAGATGGTCCGCTATCAGAGGATCCCGATGAATTGCGCGCTACTGCACTGCGTATTGGTTATCCAGTGATTGTTAAAGCCGCCGCTGGTGGTGGTGGTCGTGGTATGCGAGTGGTTGAAAATGAAGAAAGTCTAATTAACTCAGTAGCCATCACAAAAACAGAGGCTGCAGCTGCCTTTGGCGATGGCACAGTTTATATGGAAAAATTCTTGCAAAACCCACGCCATGTTGAGGTTCAGGTTCTGTCCGATGGTCAAGGAAATGCTATTCACCTTGGCGATCGCGACTGCTCATTGCAGCGTCGCCATCAAAAAGTCATTGAAGAAGCTCCCGCTCCGGGAATTCCTGAGGACGCCAGACAGGCTGTATTTGCAAGCTGCGTGGAAGCCTGTGTTCAGATGAATTACAGAGGTGCCGGAACCTTTGAATTCCTATATGAAGACGGCAACTACTACTTTATCGAGATGAATACCCGCGTTCAGGTAGAACATCCCGTTTCTGAAATGATTACTGGCGTTGATATTATTAAAGAACAATTAACTATTGCCGGCGGCCAGCAACTTAGTATCAAGCAGGAAGATATCGTTTTCCGCGGCCATTCTTTTGAATGCCGTATCAATGCGGAAGATCCAAAATCTTTCTTACCTCAACCCGGCAAAATTGTCGCCTACCATGCCCCTGGCGGTAACGGCGTAAGAGTTGACTCTCATATTTATAATGGCTACACCGTGCCACCTAACTATGACTCTATGATTGGCAAGGTTATTACCTACGGTCGCGATAGAAACTCTGCGCTTTCTCGTATGCGTAATGCGCTTGATGAAATGCTGATCGATGGCATTAAAACCAACATTGAGTTACATGCCGACCTTGTGCGCGATGAAGAATTCAAAAAAGGCGGTGTGAATATCCATTATCTAGAGAAAAAGCTCGGATTATAATTGATTTTCCATAGAGCATAAATATACTAAGTGAGTGCTTACTATGGAATCAAGCCAATGGATACAGCTAAATATTGAAACAACCCCCCAGCAAACTGAGCTTATTGAAGACAGTGTTTTAGATGCTGGGGCAGTTTCAGTTACCCTGCAAGATGCTGCCGATCAACCGATCTTAGAGCCTGGAGTTGGTGAAACCCCACTGTGGGATAGTTGCATTTTGACGGCACTTTTTCCCGCTTCAATCGATACCTCAATCACCGAACAGAAGATCCAGATAAGCCTGCCATTTTCTCTGCGCTCATCTTGGCAGCTGGTGGAGGACAAGGACTGGTCCCAAGAATGGAAAAAACATTTTAAACCCATTGCCTGCAGTGATGGGCGGCTGTGGATATGCCCAAGTTGGATAGATGCTCCACAGCCTGATGCGGTCAATCTTCGTCTTGACCCGGGTTTAGCCTTTGGTACTGGCAGTCATCCCACCACTATGCTGTGCCTTAACTGGTTGGAAAAACAATCTCTAAAAGGCAAAACAGTTATAGATTTCGGCTGTGGCTCCGGCATTTTGGGTATAGCCGCCCTTTTATTGGGGGCCAAAAAAGTTTGGGCCATAGATAATGACCCACAAGCCTTATTAGCCAGTCGCGACAATGCCCAGCGCAATGGTATTGAAGATGATCGACTTATCACATTGCTACCACAACAGATACCAGCCGAGGCTAAGGCAGATATTATGCTTGCCAATATTCTCGCTAAACCGCTGATTGATTTAGCTCAACAAATTAGCGCACTTACTCTGGATCAGGGTCAACTGTGTCTCTCTGGTATTCTTAGCCACCAAGTAGACCAGGTGTCAGCTGCGTATGCTTCGCAGTTTGTTTTTGAGGCCTGTCAAATTGATGATAACTGGGCACAGCTATCCGCCAATAAAGTCCTATAGCGTTAATTAAAAAAGATTTACTTATTTTTTAATTGATCACTTTTTAATCAACTCAGTTAGGAGTATGATTGCTTACCTACCAAATGGATTTTGGTGTTTAATTAACCTGACAACCCAAAATTTAACGTAGATTTTCTTTTGTTTAGTATTGGCCCCTATCAAATAAACAGTAAAACCATTTTGGCACCTATGGCCGGAGTGACTGACCTACCCTTTCGACAGCTATGTCGAGAGATGGGTGCCGGGCTTGTGGTTTCGGAAATGGTAGCCTCTGACCCCACCACTTGGTCGACTCGAAAATCCCGCCTTCGTATTCAATTTGGTGATGAGCCCTCACCTAAGTCAGTTCAAATAGCGGGCTATGATCCGCAAATGATGGCTGAAGCGGCACAATTTAATGTGGCTCAGGGCGCGGAAATTATTGATATCAATATGGGCTGTCCGGCGAAAAAAGTGTGTAAACGTGCTGCCGGTTCTGCGCTTTTAAAAGACCCTGAATTAGTTGAACAAATCCTAACCGCGGTTGTAGCTGCGGTTGATGTGCCTGTTACCCTTAAAATTCGCACTGGCTGGGATCGTCAAAATCGCAATGCCACAGAAATTGCTAAAATTGCCGAACAATCCGGTATTCAGGCGCTAGCCATTCACGGACGCACTAAGGCCTGCCGTTTTGTTGGCGAAGTTGAGTATGACAGCATTGCTGAGGTGGTTGAGGCTATTTCTATTCCGGTATTTGCCAATGGCGATATTACTTCAGCTACTCAAGCTGAAGCGGTGCTAAAAAAGACCGGTGCTAGCGGCGTAATGATTGGTCGTGGCGCCCAGGGTAATCCTTGGATTTTTCAACAGATCAACCATTATCTTGAGCATGGTACGCTGCCAGCGGAGCCTACTCTGGAAGAGGTTGGTCGAGTAATGACCAAACACCTAGCTGATCTGCATGAATTTTATGGTGAAGTTGGCGGCGTTCGCATTTCTAGAAAACATATCGGCTGGTACAGCAACTGGCTTGATGACGGCAAAGCCTTTACAAAAATATTTAACCAACATGAGACTAGATTGCAGCAACAACAACAGCTCTCTGATTTTTTCTCAAAATATCTGTCTCAGGAGCGAGCTGCATGACCTCAGAATTAGAAAATATCGACAGCTTTGAAGATCTGGCAGCTGAAATAGCTGAAATTGCGCAACAGCAGTCATTGCGCGACCATGTGGCTGAGTCTATGCAACGCTATTTTCAGGATTTAGACGGCCAGGATACCAAGGAACTTTACAGCCTTGTGATGGCTGAGGTAGAGCCTCCACTGCTTGAGGCCGCAATGAAATACACACGCAATAACCAGAGCAAAACTGCCGCACTACTTGGTCTTAACCGCGGTACTTTGCGCAAGAAATTAAAACAGTACAACCTTCTTTAAATATCCGAGGATTAAATGAGCGAATTAAGAAAAATTTCCCGTGCCTTAATAAGTGTGTCAGATAAAACTGGCATTGTTGAGTTTGCCCGCACACTAAATGACCAAGGGGTAGAGATACTTTCTACCGGTGGCACTTTTAAACTACTTAAAGAGCAGGGAATTCAGGTGGTTGAGGTTTCGCAATACACTGGCTTCCCAGAAATGATGGATGGTCGTGTAAAAACTCTTCACCCCAAGGTTCACGGCGGTATTTTAGGACGTCGAGGCACTGACGAGAAGGTTATGGATGAGCACGGCATCAAAGCCATTGATATGGTTGTAGTCAATCTTTATCCATTTGCGGCAACAGTGGCTGATCCCAACTGTGAATTACCTACTGCCATTGAAAATATTGATATTGGTGGCCCTACCATGGTGCGTTCAGCGGCCAAAAATCATCGCGATGTGGCCATTGTCGTAAATGCGGCTGATTACCAGACCGTTACTGAAGAAATGCAAGCCCATCAGGGACAGCTGGGCTACGAAACTCGCTATCAGCTTATGGTTAAAGCCTTTGAGCACACTGCGGCTTACGACGGGATGATCGCTAATCACTTTGGTCGCCGAGACACTAGCAATAAAGCGCGAAATTTCTCTGATACATACAATGTGCAATATGTTAAAACCCAAGAGATGCGCTATGGCGAAAACCCGCATCAGAAGGCCGCCTTTTACACTGAAGAAAACCCTGCTGATGCCAGTGTTTCTACGGCAACGCAAATTCAAGGCAAAGAGCTTTCATTTAATAATATTGCCGATACAGATGCGGCGCTGGAGACTGTTAAGCAATTTGAGGAGCCTGCCTGCGTCATTGTGAAGCATGCCAATCCCTGCGGTGTCGCTATAGCGATAGATATTTCGACTGCATATGAGCTGGCTTTTGCCACAGATCCAGAATCAGCATTTGGCGGCATTATTGCTTTTAATCGCGAATTAGATGCTACAACTGCGGCGGCTATTTGCGACAAGCAATTTGTTGAGGTAATTATTGCACCGTCTATTGCTGAAGAGGCGAAAGCAGTTGTTAGCGCTAAGAAAAATGTGCGACTTCTTGAATGTGGCAATTGGAGCGATCAGCGGCCACAGGATTTTGACTACAAACGTGTTAATGGCGGCCTGTTAATTCAGGATCGAGACAACGGTATGATTAGTGCCGATGATCTAAAGGTGGTGAGTGAGCGAGTTCCTTCGGAGCAGGAAATGAAAGATATGTTGTTTGCTTGGAAAGTTGCGAAGATGGTTAAATCTAATGCCATTATCTATGCCAAAAACAACCAAACCATCGGTGTCGGCGCTGGCCAAATGAGTCGTATCAATAGTGCGCGAATTGCCGCCATTAAAGCAGAGCATGCCAATCTTGAAGTAAAGGGCGCAGTAATGGCTTCAGATGCCTTCTTCCCCTTCCGCGATGGCATAGATAATGCTGGTACAGCTGGTATTAGCTGTATTATTCAGCCCGGCGGATCCATGCGTGACGATGAAGTTATCGCTGCAGCCAATGAGCATGGTATGGCGATGGTGTTTACTGGTATGCGTCACTTCCGCCACTAAATTACTTGCTTATGCAGGCGCTTTGATAAGCTTAAACTCTTCCAGTGCCAATTCGCGAGATTGCTTAATATCTACAATTGGCATTGGATAGTTGCTTCCAAGCTTAATATTTGCGGCAGCTAAAATATCTGCTGGCGCCAGCCAAGGCGCATGAATATATTTGGATGGCATGTCGACTAATTCTGGCACGTACTGACGAATATAGTCGCCCTGCTTATCAAACTTTTCACTTTGGGTGATTGGATTAAATATTCTAAAAAATGGCGCCGCGTCAGCGCCACATCCTGCAACCCATTGCCAGCTAGCGCTATTACTTGCTAAATCCGCATCGACTAAACAGTCCCAAAACCATCTGGCACCCTCACGCCAATGTATTAGTAGATTCTTCACTAAAAATGATCCCACAACCATACGTACCCTGTTGTGCATATAACCGGTACTGTAGAGCTCACGCATACCCGCATCGATTAATGGATAGCCTGTTTGCCCTGTTTGCCATGCTGTTAAGTCTGCGCCACTATTGACAGCCCAACCAAAACGATCAAATTTAGCCTGTAAGTTTGTATCTGGAAGCTGTGGAAAGTGATACAGCAAGTAATAGGAAAATTCACGCCATCCGAGTTCGCTTAAAAATACACTGATATTATCCTCATCGGCTGAAATAGGACCCTGCTCTTTAGCCCTATACCATGCACTATTGGGTGATATTAGGCCAAAATGTAAGTATGGGGATAGCCGTGATACATGAGCCTTACTTGGGAAGTTTCTTCCCTCTCTGTAGTCGGCTATACCTTGATCTAGAAAGCTATCTAAATAACTATTTGCAGTTTTTTCATCGATCGTCCAAATGTTCTGCATTTTACTATCCCAACTTATCTTAGGCAGTAAATCAAGTTCAATTAACGTAAGCGAACACTCACTTTTATTGAGTGAATTAATATTTTTTGGCGTCGATAATGGCTTTCTTGGCGGCATATATCCAAGGCAGCCACGCCTATAATAAGGGGTGAATACCTTATAGGGGGTCTGATCTTTTTTCAATATTTCCCAGGGTTCCCAAAGCAGCGAGCCATTAAAGCTTTTAACCTCTAGACCCAAATCTTTTAAATCATTTTTAATCTGGGTATCTCGCTTTAACCGCCAAGGTTCGTAGCAACGATTCCAATAAACCGCTTTGGCATTAAATGTGTCTGCCAAATGCGAAAGGCACTCAAGCGGCTCACCTTTAAAAATATTCAACTTGCCATGCAGTGACTTATCCAATGACTGCAAGGCATGATGAAGCCACCAGCGACTGGCGCCTCCCATTGACCATTCCTCTGCAGCATTATCATCTAATATATAAACAGGAATAATTTCTCCAGACTTACAGGCCTGCCAGAGGGCGGGATTGTCGGCAATACGCAGATCTTGCCTGAACCATACAATTATTGGGGATACTTGATCTGACTTTGATTCCATGGACTTTTGCCTGTTTTTAATTATCACTCAATGCTACGCAGTCTGTTTTAGGATTGGATTAATCGTGGTTTTATATTCCAATCACCTATTACTCTGCTACAATTCCGTGCTTAAAATCAATCTAACATTAAAGCTTATCTAAATGAATATATTAGTAATTGGCTCCGGTGGCCGTGAACATGCATTGGCATGGAAAGCATCACAATCTTCTAAAGTAGGCACAGTATTCGTTGCACCTGGTAATGCCGGCACAGCCATCGAACCGGGACTTGAAAATATCGCTATTGGTGCTGACGATTTTTCCACTTTAGCCGAATTTGCTGAGGCTAATAATGTTGGCTTGACCATTGTTGGCCCTGAACAGCCGTTAGTTGATGGCATTGTAGATTTCTTTAACGACAAACAATTAGCCATTTTTGGCCCATCTTCTGGCGCCGCCCAACTCGAAGGTTCCAAGTCTTTTACCAAAGATTTTTTAGCCCGTCACAATATACCTACTGCTGAGTATGAAACCTTTACTGAAGTAGAGCCAGCACTAGCGTACCTCAACCAAGTAGGCGCACCGATTGTAGTAAAAGCCGATGGATTAGCCGCAGGCAAGGGAGTTATTGTTGCCATGGATTTGCAACAGGCCGAAGAGGCAGTGCGCGACATGTTGGCAGGTAATGCCTTTGGCGAAGCGGGTCACCGTGTAGTGATTGAAGAGTTTCTGGATGGCGAAGAAGCTAGCTTTATTGTTATGGCAGATGGCGTAAATGTTCTACCTATGGCAACCAGCCAAGATCACAAGCGTGTTGGCGCCGGCGATACTGGCCCCAATACTGGCGGCATGGGCGCCTATTCCCCTGCACCTGTGGTTGACGATACTATTTATCAGCGCATTATGCATGAAGTGATTTATCCAACGGTTAAAGGAATGGCAGATGAAGGCAATACTTATACCGGCTTCTTATACGCTGGCTTGATGATTATGGCAGATGGCACTCCCAAGGTTATTGAATATAACTGCCGCTTTGGCGACCCAGAAACACAGCCCATTATGCTTCGCATGCAATCTGACTTGGTCGATCATTGTCTTGCCGCTCTTAGCGGCGAGCTCGACTCGCAGCAAACGACATGGGACCCTCGCCCTTCGGTAGGCATTGTACTTGCTGCTGGTGGTTATCCTAATACCTACAATAAGGGTGATATTATTTCTGGATTACCTGATTTAAGCCCAAGCAAATCTGACGCTTTAATCTCAGAAAAGGTTTTCCATGCGGGCACCCAAAAGATTGATTCAAATATCTGCACTAATGGTGGCCGTGTACTCTGTGCTACCGCTCTGGGTGGCACGGTATTAGAGGCGCAACAACAGGCATATAATTTAGCCTCTTCAATTAACTGGGATGGCATGTTTTTTCGCGACGATATTGCATGGCGTGCAATTCTTAGAGAGCAAAAAAACTAAAATGGATCGCAGTGCGATAGGTATTTATGTCTGATTTGGCTTTTTTTCAGAACGATCTCCCCTTCAGTGCCTACAGCACTAGCCATTTAATGGTAATGCTTCTCGCTCTTGCTCTAGTCGCTTTAATTTTTATTGCTAATACAAAATTAAACCAGCAGCAAAACCTATTAATTGGCCGCTCGCTGTCGATTTTTTTAGCCCTAACTGTTGTGGTTTATACGATTTTAGAAATAGTGCTGGGGCGTTTTACTATTGCCGAAGACCTGCCCTTGTCTACCTGTAATCTCTTTTGCATTTTGGCTCCATGGTTGTTCTGGCGACCCAATTTTAAGTATTTTGTTGTGGTCTATTTTTTAGTGATGGCGGGCACTTTGCAGGCGGTTATAACCCCTGATCTTTATAGAGGCTTTCCCAGTTATGGCTTTTTTAAATATTGGATAACCCATGTTGGATTGGTTCTTTTGGTGATCCATTATCTGGTTTGTTTCGAACTCTATCCAACAGCTAAAAGTATGTTAACTGCTTTTGGGTGGCTTAATATTTATGTACTGGCGTTAATGCCGATTAATTATTTGTTAGACGCTAATTATTTTTACTTGATGGCAAAACCTATTAACCCTTCGGTACTTGATTACTTTGGCCCCTGGCCAATTTATATCTTTGTTGCAGAAATTTTGGTGATGGGGTTTTTTGCTATCGCCATGTTGCCGGTTATACTAGTTAAGAAGATGGCGAAAAATAGCACATGTTAAACCTTCAGGCACAATACTAATGGCGCATAGACAACTTTCAATGCTCGATAAACTCCTGGATCAAATTGATTCTGGATTGCGAACCTCATTTGGCAATGCTCCGCAGCCAAATCGAGCATCCCCTGCTCAAAGCTTGGACGAGTCTGAACTAAATGATCAACAGCGTCAGCATGCCATTGGGCTAATGCGCGTTAACCACGCTGGTGAGATATGCGCCCAAGCCCTTTACCAAGGTCAGGCACTGACCGCTAAACTTCCGGAAGTAGGAGATAAAATGCGCGAATCGGCAGAGGAAGAAATTGATCATTTGGCCTGGTGCGAACAGCGCATTTATGAACTTGGCGGAAAAACTAGCGCGCTCAATCCTGCTTGGTATGCCATGTCATTTGCACTGGGGGCTGGTGCAGGGCTTGTAAGTGATAAGTTGAGTCTCGGTTTTGTCGCGGCAACAGAAGATCAAGTATGCAGCCATCTCGAAAAGCATCTTGATGAACTTCCTATAGAGGATAATAAGAGTCGCTCTATTGTAGAGCAAATGCTAGTAGATGAGGCACATCATGCTGAATCTGCACTAGCCGCCGGCGGTCATCGCTTCCCAAAGCCAGTTAAGGCTCTAATGACATTGGTTTCATCAGCCATGACCAAGAGTAGCTATAAAATATAGCTTACTTATTCTTGATAGAGATACTCTCGCGGTCTGCATCAAGATCTTGCTGCCAACCATTTATCAAATTCACCACCTGATTGGCCACCCAGCTGTGAATGGGCGAACTGGCAGTTCTGTTATGCTGTAAAAGCGCCATTGGAATAGTCCCAACATGAGGTAATCCCGCAGGATAGCGTTTACGGACAATGCGGTACATTTCACGATCCAGTGCCATACCATATTTAGCCGCTACCATTAGGCAATCGGTGCCACAAATAGTTTCCATCGCTGTCATTAATTGATTAGTCACCAAAGCTTTTTTACGCTTTCTACCCAGGTCTCTTAGCGCCCTATCGAATCGCGCATCAGTGCGGGCGCTAACTCGCTTGGCAATCAATAAGTAATACTGCACAAAGGGATATTCTAAAATTTCATCGAGGGTCACTTGATCTTTGCTGGCTAAGGGATGTCCCTCCCTCATCCAAATCGATGGAGTAAAAATCGCTAACCTCTTAGAAGAGATGTCTTCGCTTACACCGCGCTCAACATCAATAGCAAAGTCCAAAACACCCTCGGCTAGCTCACCCTCTACAGAATCAGTTTCACTGGATATTGATAAAATTACATTGGGAGCGTGCTCGGTAAATACACGAGTCAGCTCAGAAACCAATGAAATCGCCACAAACTCTGGAACCGCAATGTTAATTTCGCCCACATAGGTGGCAGGATCAAACTCACCCTCACTGACCATCTCCAAAACCGTATCCAGTAGGCCTGGCAGGCGAATCTGTAACTCTCTGGCTCTAGGGGTTGGTACTAATTCATTACCAGTTCTGGTAAACAATGGATCTTCTAATTGATCGCGCAATCTCTGCAATACGCGGCTCATAGCAGGCTGGGTAATAAACAGCCGCCCCGCTGCTTTCGTGACACTTTTTTCTTCTAAAAGTGCCTGTAACGAAACCAATAAGTTTAAATCTAATCGAGACAGCCTTTGCAGATTCATCGCCTTTTCCCATGGTTATTACTAAAACGCATAATGTTAATGCAAATAATGCATTAGAATTATGGCATGAAGCCCCTTATAGTATCAACCATAAAGCAATGAAAATTTATTTTTAAAGATTTAGAAGATTTTGCGCTGTAAGTACTAAGCGACAAATCATTGGCAGTCTAAAAGTTAAGAACCAAAATGCCAGAGAACGCTGATTGCAACGAACCCCTCTTAATCCTTGCTTAAGGATTTTTTTAGGACCCTCCCAGGGTCCTTTTTTTTACTTACTCATAGGTCATAACAAAATGTAATGGCTATTATGCATTAAATGCATTGGATTAATGTCAGGAGTGACATTAAAGTGCCGGCCTTAGAGAGATGGCCTTTAGACAGCGCTTTCTATCAAACCCCTCTTTGCGAGTTATCCAAAGAATTTATCGGGAGCCAACCCTTGGCTCCCTTTTTTTTGCCTGTAATTTAGCCTACTGGATTTCGTAGCTGTGAGTCATTTCAACCCCAGCAGCGCCAAGCATAATTGAGGCCGAGCAATACTTTTCCGCCGATAGGTCAACCGCACGCTTTACTTGATTTTCTTTTAAATCATTACCACTAACAATAAATTTAATATGTATCTTACTAAATACAGCTGGCACTGCGTCTACACGCTCTGCATCGACTTCTGCCCTACAATCAACAATTTCTTGGCGACCTTTTTTTAACATAGCAATAACGTCGTAAGAAGCACAGCCCCCAAGACCTATCAGTAACATTTCCATCGGGCGCACTCCCATATTTCTTCCACCCTGCTCTGGTGCGCCATCCATAACTACCGAATGTCCGCTGCCGGACTCACCGACAAACATCACACCATCGATCCACTTTACAACTGCCTTCATACAAATAACCTCAAATACTTGGAAATACTTTTTTATTAATACATTTTAACAGTGAAATCACGCAAGTAGCAGTATTGTTTACTAGTATAAAAATGTATCACTAGCCAGAGGCAATCAACCTCTAATATTTCCAAAACACAAGACTAGGGGATATCAATTGAACAATCAGAAAACTACCTTTCCAATACGTAACATAGGACAGTTTCTTAAAAATTGCCGCAGGCGAAGCTATAAAGCCAGGGGGGTTATCATTCACTTTGGAGACTGTAGTAATTCTCTTTTTTATATTTTGAGCGGATCTGTTGCCGTTATTGCCGAAGATAGTGAAGGTAAAGAAATAACCTTAGCCTATCTCAATCCGGGGGAATTTTTTGGTGAGATGGGGCTATTTGACAAAAATCGGCGCAGCGCACGCATAAGAGCTAAGACCAAATGTGAGTTAGGCGAAATTAGTTATAATAAATTTTTTGCTCTTAGTGCAAAGCACCCGGAATTTATATTTGCTGTGGCGCGACAAATTTCTATGCGACTTGCCCATACGTCGGGCAAAGCCTGTGATCTGGCCTTTGTTGATGTCAGTGGTCGAGTGGCAACAATACTGATCGACTTATGCCATGAGCCGGATGCTCAAAAAAAACCCAATGGCATACATATTCGCATTACTCGCCAAGAATTAGCGAAACTCGCTGGATGCTCAAGAGAAATGGCAGGCAAAGCTCTCAAAAATTTGGCGGCTAGAGAGCTCGTATCACTTTATGGGAAAACGATTGTTATTTCTGATGACAACCAACAGAGACTGTCCTTTATAAACGAAAGCCATACCCTGCTCAACTAAAGAAATGTTTAAGCTGCTGCCCAGGGTCCTTACTGCGCATAAAGGCTTCCCCTACTAAGAAGGCATGCACATTGTTGTCTCTCATCAGCTGTACATCATTGCCACTGTGAATGCCGCTCTCAGTAATCACAATCCGATCTTGGGGGATCTGATCGAGCAGTGCAAAGGTATTATCCAAGGAAACCTCGAAGGTGTGGAGATTTCTATTATTAATACCAACCATTGGGTTATCGACAGCAAGAGCAATGTCTAACTCTCGCTGATCATGAACCTCAACCAAAACGTCCAAGCCAAGAGATCTAGCGGTTACGTGCAGACTGTATAGCTCATCTGGTTGAAGCGCTGAAACGATTAATAGCACGCAATCAGCCCCTAGAACTCTTGATTCATATAGCTGATATTCATCGATAATAAAGTCTTTTCGAATAACCGGCAGATTACAGGCGGCTCTAGCATCCTGCAGATATTGATCGGCACCTTGAAAAAAATCAATATCGGTAAGTACCGACAAGCAGGCAGCTCCACCAAGCTCATAACTTTTTGCAATTTCAACTGGATCAAAATGTTCTCGTATCACTCCCTTGCTGGGGGAGGCTTTTTTAATTTCCGCAATCACCGCTGACTCACCCGCGGCAATTTTTGTCTGCAGTGCCTCGGCAAAACCACGCGGTGAAGATGCCGCGTCTAGCTGCGACTTTAACTGCTCGAGACTAACCTTAGATTTTCGGTCTAAAATTTCCTCAAACTTTCTGGTCAATATTTTCTTTAGGACTGTCGGTGTCTCAATACTCATAGTTATCTCTTTGTAAGACTCAGCTATCAGCCTGAGCTCTGGTAAAAGCTGCAAAATCGCTAATTTTAGCTTTGGCTAAGCCCGATCTTATAGCGTCTTGTGCCATGGCGACTCCCTGCTGTAAATCACCGGCACAGCCGGCTACATAAAGTGCCGCTCCGGCATTTATAGCAATAAGGTCTGCTGCTTTATCAGCGCTGTCCTGCTGCTGCTTACCCAGCGCGTCAGAAATAATTGCGAATGATTGCTTTGCATCATTTACTGATAGTCCCTCTAGGTTTTGGCGGCAGTCGAAAAAGTCTTCGGGCTTAATCGTATATTCAGTAATTTTACCTTTTTTAAATTCGGCAACATAAGTCTCGTCAGCAATACTAATCTCATCGAGACCATCCGCCGAATGAACCACCATAATATGCTTGGCACCCAAGCGACCCAATACCTCAACCACGGGCCGACAAAGTGCTTTGTCATAAACGCCTATCAACTGCTGATCTACACCGGCCGGATTAGTCATAGGACCCAAGATGTTAAAAATAGTACGTAAGCCTAACTCTCGACGCGGCCCAATAGCATGTTTCATTGCACTGTGATGGGCTGGCGCAAACATAAACCCCACCCCGAGCTGATCAACACATTGAGCGACCTGTTCTGGGCTTAGGTTTAGATTAACCCCCGCAGCTTCGAGAAAATCTGCTGCACCACTGCTACTGCTAACTGATCGATTGCCGTGTTTTGCCACACGGCCGCCAGAAGCGGCTACGACAAAACTTGAAGCTGTGGATACATTAAAAAGATTGGATTCATCGCCACCTGTGCCAACTATATCAACCAAATAGTCTCCAGAAACTTCTACCCCGGTTGCTAGCTCCCGCATTACCTCTACCGCACCCGCGATCTCATCTATGGTTTCGCCTTTCATGCGCAAGGCAACTAAAAACCCACCAATTTGTGAGGGCGTAGCCTGTCCAGTCATAATCTGCCGCATCACATCGCGCATATCTGCAGACTCGAGATTGTTGTTATTAACCACGACTTCTAATGCTTGAGTAATATCCACAATTTAACCCTTCAAAAAATTATTTAGCAGGTCATGGCCATGCTGAGTAAGAATAGATTCAGGATGAAATTGCACCCCTTCCACCGCCAGCTCTTTATGGCGCACGCCCATAATTTCGTCGATAGATCCATCATCATTTTGCGTCCACGCAGTAACCTCAAAGCAATCCGGAAGTGTCTCCTGATTTATCACTAACGAGTGATAGCGGGTAGCCTCATAGGGGTTGCTTAAGTTCGCGAAAACACCGCTATTATTATGGTGAATCATTGATGTTTTACCATGCATTACCTGCTTGGCCCTGATTATTTCACCGCCAAACGCCTGACCTATACTTTGATGCCCTAAACAGATGCCTAAAATAGAAATTTTTCCGGCAAAATGCTTAATTGCCTCAACTGATATACCCGCTTCATTGGGCGTGCAGGGTCCGGGAGAAATCACAATTTTCTCTGGTGCAAGCTGCTCGATTTCGGCGATAGTTATCTGGTCATTTCGATAGACATGAACATCCGCATCGAGCTCAGCCAAATACTGCACCACGTTATAGGTGAACGAATCATAGTTATCCACCATTAATATCATTTTTTCACCTCAGCGCTCACCATGGCTGCAGCACGCATTACCGCGCGCGCTTTATTCATTGTCTCTTTCCACTCCAGCTCGGGTTTTGAATCGGCAACAATCCCCGCCCCAGCTTGGACGTGTAACACTTGGTCTTTAATAACCGCGGTTCGAATAGCAATTGCCGTATCCATATTGCCATTCCAGCCAATATAGCCCACTGCGCCACCATAGATGCCACGCTTTACCGGTTCTACTTCATCAATAATTTCCATGGCGCGAATCTTTGGTGCACCACTGAGAGTACCCGCTGGCAGAGTCGCTTTAAGCACCTCAATTGGACCCATATTATCGGTAACATCGCCAACCACATTGGAGGTAATATGCATCACATGGGAATAGCGTTCAACCACCATTTTTTCTGTCACCTCTACCGAGCCAGATTTGCTAATACGGCCCACATCATTGCGCCCTAAATCAATCAGCATTAAATGCTCGGCAATTTCTTTTGGATCATCGAGCATATCTTGCTCTAAGGCTATGTCTTCTTCTGCGGTTTTGCCTCTGCGCCTAGTGCCCGCAATCGGGCGAACCGTCACTTGGCCATCTTCCAGTCGCGCAAGAACCTCCGGCGATGATCCAACAATATGAAAATCATCCAAGTTTAAAAAAAACATATAAGGCGAAGGGTTAAGGCGACGCAAAGATCGATAAAGATTCAACGGTGAAGCTGTAAATGGCGCAGATAGTCGCTGCGAGGGAACCACCTGCATCGCATCGCCAGCCATTATATAGTCTTTAATCTTATCGACTGATTCAAGAAAGGCCTGCTCACCAAAGCTAGATTTAAAGTCTTCTTCAGATAATTTCTCTGCCACGTCACTAGTATCGTGCAACTGCGGCGCTGGCTTATCTAACTTTCTCTGTAACTCGTCCAATCGAGCATTTGCCTGTTCCAGGCCATCAGCCTGCTTAGCATCAACATGAACCACTAGCATTAAAGTGCCCGATAGATTGTCAAAAATAGCCACTTCATCCGAGGCCATCAACAAAATATCGGGTGTACCTAGCTCATCTGTTGGTTGAGATTTTGCCAGCCTAGACTCAACATAACGAACGGTATCATAACCAAAGTAGCCAACCAGTCCTCCAGTAAATCTAGGCAAATCCGGCAAGTCGGGCATACTAAAAAGCTGACGAAAACGTTCAACCTCAGCCAAAGGGTCGTCTGTATGTCTGTCGACCATGGGCTTACCGTCTCGAATAATCTCTAAACGCTGGCCATAAACTCTGAGTACAGTCGAGGTTTGTAAGCCGATCAGGGAATAGCGTCCCCACTTTTCTCCGCCCTGCATAGACTCAAAAAGGTAGGAGTTAGGACCGTGAGCCAGCTTGAGATAGACGCTTAATGGGGTTTCAAAGTCAGCCAAAACTTCACGAGTAACCGGAATACGGTTAAAGTCTTGGCCTGCGATTTCGGCGAATTTTTCAGGGGTCATTTGTAATTCCTAGCAATAAAAGCGGGTTATTTTTGTGACGCCATGCGTCACAGACAATACTATGGTTAGCATCGCCACCGCTGGCGGCATGTCGCCTGCTGTACAAAAAGATTATTCTTCAAGACCCTTCCTCTTAATAAGAGCTTTATTGTAGTCAATATTGCCTAATCAGTAAATTATCCGACTTTGCTAAGCTCAGATCGCATCTTATCAATGACTTGTTTGTAGTCGGGCTGACTAAATATCGCCGACCCCGCGACAAATGTATCCGCACCTGCTGCCGCAACTTCACGAATATTACCAACACCTACACCACCATCAACCTCCAATCGAATATCTAAGCCGCTATCATCAATAATTGTGCGCGCCTGCTGGAGCTTGTCTAAGGTTGAAGGAATAAATTTTTGCCCGCCAAAACCTGGGTTAACTGACATCAACAGTAACATATCCATTCTATCAAGTACCCAATCTATAGCATCAAGTCCCGTTGCTGGATTTAAAACCAAGCCAGCTTTACACCCCAAATCACGAACTAATTGCAAGGATCGATCTACATGCTGTGATGCTTCTGGGTGAAAAGTAATATAACTCGCCCCCGCATCGGCAAACATGCGAATCAAATCATCCACCGGCTGGACCATCAAATGAACATCAATTGGGGCTGTTACACCATGATCTCTAAGCGCCCCTTGCAAACCATTGGACCAATAGTGAGATTAGGCACATAGTGATTGTCCATAACATCAAAATGCACAATATCGGCACCTGCGTCTAAAACGGTTTCAACTTCTTCGCCAAGTCGAGCAAAGTTAGCTGCCAATATGGATGGAGCAATTAAGAAATTTGTCATACAGCACCCTATTTTATATGAGGTGTAATAATGCTAGAGAATGGTTTGAGGTGCAAATAATTTACTGCCTAATTGGCTATTAAAGTGTCAAATTAATATCAGACATATGGAGCACAAGCAAAAATTGTCACTTTGCTAGCAACCTATGTAACAATAAAGCCCTAACCCTGTAACTGAGTGCTTATAAATCATTATGGAAAAATCTTTAGGGATTGTAATGGATCCAATTCAATCCATTAGCTATTTAAAGGATACGAGCCTAAGCATTCTTTTGGCTGCTCAGCGGCAGGGCTACAGACTATTTTATATGGAGCAAAAGGATTTGTTTCTAGAAAATGGTCTGCCTTTCGCAGAGGTACAACCGCTAAGTGTTTTTGACAACCCTGATTGTTGGTACAAGCTAGAAAGTAGAAGCGCTGTCCCGCTGGACGAAATAGACGTGATATTGATGCGCAAGGACCCCCCTTTTGATAGCGAATTTATCTATTCTACTTACATTTTAGAGGCAGCTGAAAAACGCGGCACTCTAGTTGTTAATAAGCCCCAAAGCTTGCGCGACTGTAATGAGAAAGTATTTGCTACAGAATTTCCTCAATGCACACCACCACTTCTTGTAAGTCGCAGCCTAAAGCGCTTGAAAGGCTTTTTGCAAGAGCACCAGGAAGTAGTTTATAAGCCTCTTGATGGTATGGGCGGTACATCGATTTTTCGAGTAAAAGCCGGCGACCAAAATCTTAACGTTATTCTAGAAACGCTGACCAAATTTGGCAGTGAAACTATTATGGCGCAAAAGTATTTGCCGGAAATTTCTGATGGCGATAAGCGTGTGCTAGTAGTCGATGGTGAAGTTATTCCGTTTTGTCTGGCGAGAATTCCGTCCGATAGTGATTTCCGCGGCAACCTAGCTGCAGGTGGTCAGGGAGAAGTGCGTGCGCTTTCAGACAGAGATCGCTGGATTGCTGAACAAGTAGCTCCTGTTTTAGTTGAGCGCGGTTTACTCTTCGTAGGCTTGGATATTATTGGCGATTACCTGACTGAAATTAATGTAACCAGCCCGACCTGCGTGCAAGAAATTGATAGAGCTCAAAATACGGCAATTGGCGACAAATTAATAAACGCCATTACGAAGCGCTTGGGCTAACCAAGTTATTTAGCACTGACTTATGCTTGTTTTTAATTGCAACACAGGTCATATTATCAACCATGGAATTACCTTTGAAAAAAATCATTAATAGCCTTAAAAATCACTTTCTTGTGGCCATGCCGAGCTTAGATGACGAAAACTTTTCTGGCAGTGTGGTCTATATTTGCGAACATAATGCAGAAGGCGCCATGGGACTCATTGTTAATCAACAATTAGATATCCCTGCCAAAGCTGTTTTTGACCGACTGGATCTGGAGCAGAAAAATAATCAGGGCGATGAACTAATTTTTGATGGCGGCCCTATGCAGCAGGATCGCGGATTTATTCTTCATAGCACCAGCGAAAAAAAGTGGGAGTCGACTATTCATATTGGCGGCGATGTCAGCCTGTCCACTTCAAAGGATATTCTTGGCGATATCGCTCTGGGGGGTGGCCCAAAAGATTCACTAATTACTCTTGGCTACTCAAGCTGGGAAGCCGGGCAATTAGAACAAGAATTAAAAGAGAATATCTGGCTAACAATTCCTGCCGACTCCTCAATTATCTTCAATACCGACTGTGCGCAAAGAGCGCAAGCTGCTGCACTTTCCATCGGTTTAAATCTTGATAGCTTGGCTCTAGATTCTGGACATGCCTGATTCCAAAAAACACCTAACGCTGATAGCTTTTGACTATGGGCTGCGCCAAATCGGTGTTGCTCACGGCCAAACACTTACCGCAACCGCTGAAGGCATTGCCATTATAAAAGCATCTGACGGGGTTCCCAATTGGGATAATGTTAAGACTCTGCTCAATGAATGGAAGCCTAGTTTACTATTGGTAGGTTTGCCTTTAAATATGGACGGAAGTGAGAGCGAGCTCAGTCGCTTGGCTAGGAAGTTTGCCCGAAGATTACAGGGCCGTTTCAACCTAGAGGTATTAATGGTCGATGAGCGACTAACTAGCCATGATGCCAAATTATCTATAAGAGAAGCTGGCTTCGGCAAAAAGAGCAGTAAAATCGATTTAACTAAAATCGATCACCTTGCCGCCACGCTTATTCTACAAAGTTGGCTAGATCAGCCAAATCTCGGACAGCAGCCCTAGCCTGCTGTAGCCTTGATCCATAGTTGTCATCCTGGAGGCAGAACCGGTGTGTAGCGTAGAATAAATTTCTGTCACTCGACCGCTGCGAATTAAATTTTTAATCGTCTACAAGCTTATCAAAATGCTTCATACATTACTCTTTTGCCTGCGCTGACGATATATAAGACAAACCTTAATAAAATGCGTGCAAATTAATATCGTATTTTTCTAAACAACTGTAAACTTATCCCATGACTTGCATAGTAAAAAATATTTCTTCAGTAAAAACACGAATTGAACAGTCTGCTATTAGTGCCGGCCGCAATACCGACGCATTACAACTTCTGGCGGTTAGTAAAACTCGCACTTCAGATGAGATAAAAAGCGCCTTCTCTCAAGGGCTGAATGCTTTTGGTGAAAACTATGTTCAAGAAGCCTTAGATAAAATACATAGTTTGGAATCGCTACCCATAGAATGGCACTTTATAGGCCCTTTGCAGTCAAATAAAACCAAGCAAGTGGCAGAAAACTTTAGCTGGGTACACGCAGTGGATAGATTAAAAATTGCTAAGCGCCTCAATGATCAGCGCCCAAAACATTTGGGGCCGTTAAATATTTGCCTGCAAATAAATATCGATAATGAGCCAACTAAATCTGGTGTTATGCCCGATCAAGCTAGTGACCTAGCTATTTCCATTAGCCAATTTTCCCACCTGCGTTTGCGCGGCCTTATGGCTATCCCTTTGTCGCGACATGACATTGAAAGTCAGCGCCTACCTTTTAAAGCACTGCGCTTACTGCAAGAAGAAATTAACCGACAACTGGACAATTCTAAAAAACTAGATACTCTCTCCATGGGAATGTCCGGCGATATTGAAGCTGCGATTCACGAGGGATCGACAGTTTTGCGTGTGGGAACAGATATTTTTGGGCCAAGAATTAACAAAGTAAATGAGGGACATAAAATACCATGAGTAAAATAGTCTTTATCGGTGGCGGCAATATGGCGTCCTGTCTAATTGGTGGAATGATAGCCAATGGGTTTTCCAGCCAAGACATAACCGTCAGCGAGCCCAATCAAGTCTCGCGCGAGCGCATGGCATCCACTCATGGCGTATTGACCACGGCAGATAATATAGCCGCTATATCTGCGGCTGATATTGTCGTACTTGCCGTTAAGCCACAAATTATGGGGTCTGTAGCCACGCCTCTTGCAGCGGCGCTAGAGCACAAGCCTATTATTGTTTCAATTGCTGCAGGCATCCCAGTTGGTGCGCTGCAAAATTGGATGGGTCAGACATTAAAAATCGTCCGCGCCATGCCCAACACACCAGCCATGGTGCAGTCAGGTGCCACAGCACTTTTTGCTAATCAATCCCTCGACGACGACCAGCATACTATTATTGAAAATATTTTTTCTGCCGTTGGCTATGCTTGCTGGGTAACCCAAGAATCTGACATTGATGCTGTTACGGCAGTTTCAGGAAGTGGCCCAGCTTATTTTTTTCTAATCTATGAGGCGATGTTAAAAGTAGCTCAAGAGTTAGGACTAGACAGCGAGACTGCCTCTAAACTGACTCTGCATACGGCATTAGGCGCAGCGCGCTTAGCGCTAACATCAGAAAGTGCGCCCGATGTGCTGCGCAAACAGGTCACCTCTCCGGGCGGAACAACCCAGGCAGCTATCGAGTCCTTCCAAGCGCAAGATTTGGAAAATATATTTCGTACAGCGATGACTAGCGCGCTCGAGCGCGCTAAAGAAATGTCAGACGATTTTGCAGGCTAGAGACTATGAATGAAACTTTAATTTTTATTTTAAAATATGCCACTGATATCGTCGCTACCCTACTTTTGATTCGGTTTTTACTGCAATTAAGTCAGGCAGATTTTTATAATCCTGTTTCTCAGGGCATTCTTAAAATTTGTACGCCAATTGCCGCCCCACTTGAAAAGTTAATCCCCGCAATGGGTCGCTTTAATTTGGCTGTATTAGCCACGGCTATATTAGTTAAATGGAGCTTTTTTGTATTAATAGCAGCGGCTAATGGGCTGCTTTCAGTCGGCATTTTTTCCTATTTAGCGCTTGCTGTATTCGAGCTATTGCGCACCCTGATTACCATTTATTTTTATGGCGTATTTATTTTAGTTATTTTTAGCTGGGTTGGCACTCCGCCGCATCCAGCAGCGCGCCTAATCAACCAGGTCATATTGCCCTATACTAATATTTTTAGGCGCTTTATTCCGCCACTTGGGATGATTGACATATCGCCAATGGTTGCGATTTTTACCCTAATGATTATTCGCGCCCAAATCCTGCCTATTATTGCTATGCAAATTCGGCCGCTACTCATGTAATGACCTCTTTTAGCTAGAATTATGGGGCTGGATCTGGGTAGCAATGATGAACAGCCTCTATTTCCGCTATTACTTCGTCACTGAGTGTGATTTCAACAGCATCAATATTTTCTTTTAACTGCTCCATAGTAGTTGCCCCAATAAGACAGCTAGCAACAAAGGGTTGCTGGCAAACAAACGCCAGAGACATTTGCGCAAGGCTGAGGCCCTGTTGCATAGCGATCTCTGCATAGGCCTCTGTAGCTGCCAATGATTGCGGACTATCATAGCGGGTAAAGCGATCAAAAAGTGTTAATCGCGCGCCCGAAGGCTTATTGCCTGCAAGATATTTTCCGCTCAGCATGCCAAAGGCCATAGGCGAATAAGCCAGTAATCCAATATTTTCTCTTATAGACATCTCGGCCAGACCTGTTTCAAACTGGCGACTTAACAAGTTGTACACATTTTGAATAGATACCACCGTCGGCAGCCCATGATTCTCCGCCAGCCGCAGGTACTCCATTGTGCCCCAAGGGGTCTCATTAGAAATGCCAATATGCTTTATCAGCCCCTCATCGACCAACTCAGCTAGCGCCCTAAGGGTTTCTTCTAGGGCAATTCCGTCACCATCGGGATTGTGACTATAGCCGCGCGCACCAAAAAAATTGGTAGCCCGTTCCGGCCAGTGCACCTGATACAAATCTATGTAATCGGTTTGCATGCGCTCTAGCGAGCCTTCGATTGCGCTGCGTATATGATCTCTGCTAAGTCGAGCACCGTCCCGAATATGAGCAAGGGCTGAATTCTTTTGGTCGGCGCGACCTGTTACCTTGGTCGCCAGAGTAATCTCTGCACGCCTACCTGTTTGTGCAAACCATTGCCCCACACAGCGCTCGGTCTCGCCCACTGTTTCAGGGCGTGGCGGCACGGGATACATTTCTGCCACATCAAATAGGTTAACCCCACGAGAAAGCGCGTAGTCCATCTGCTCACAGGCTTGCTGAAGATTATTCTGCTCACCCCATGTCATGGTGCCCAAACCAATCAGTGGGACCTGTATGCCGGTATTGCCTAATGGCCGATATTCCATAATGCTTTCTCGCTTAATCAATTCAATTTAAGTCAAACCCATTGACCATATCAGGTATAGTAGTAAAAAACAGCGGTTAACTACTAGGTGTTTGGCGCTGTTTGATATATAAATAATACTTTAAGCCTATACTATTGCTTAAACGTCTGAGCGCTCTTAGACTTGTAAGCCAAAATTTAAAATAAATTAGCCTATGTCATTAGAAACATCAGATAACCAAAACGATCTCAGCGGATCTGTGGGTCTAGTCAAGCCTCAAACGGTGGTCATAGAGCAACCGCTCGACCTTGCCTGTGGCGTTACTTTGCCCAGTCATACACTGGTTTATGAGGCCTATGGCACCCCCAACAAAGACCATACTAATGCCATCCTTATCTGTCATGCCCTAAGCGGCAATCATCATGCGGCTGGGGTTTATGAGGGCGACTCAAAACCAGGCTGGTGGGATCAATATATTGGTCCTGGCAAACCAATTGATAGCAATCGCTTCTTTATTGTATGTGTCAATAATATCGGTAGCTGCTTTGGCAGCACTGGGCCAACGTCAATCAATCCTGAAACCAGTCAGCCTTTTGGTGCAGATTTTCCACCTTTGAGAGCGCGCGATTGGGTAGAGTCACAGCGATTGCTAATGGAGCATCTAAATATTGACCGCTGGGCAGCAGTCATTGGCGGCAGTCTTGGTGGCATGCAAGCTATGCGCTGGTCCCTTGAGTATCCGGACAAATTACAGCACGCTGTGGTTATCGCCTCATCCATGAAACTTACGGCGCAAAATATAGCCTTTAATGAAATCGCTCGAAAGGCAATAAAATCTGATGCTGATTTCTGCGATGGAAATTATCTTCAGGAAAATAAAATTCCTTATCGCGGTCTGGCATTGGCGCGCATGATTGGACATGTGACTTATTTGTCTGATGAATTAATGGGACAAAAATTTGGTCGAGACCTAAAGGCCGGCGATTTACTTCAGGGTAAAACAGAGCCGGTTGAATTCCAAATTGAGAGCTATTTAAATTATCAGGGCGACAAATTCTCTGATTTCTTTGACGCTAACTCTTATATCCTTATTACTAAGATGCTCGATTACTTTGATTTAGCCAGAGAGTATGACCATGACCCTGTTGCTGCATTTAGCAACGCCCAATGTAAATTTTTAGTGGTTTCTTTTAGCAGTGATTGGCGCTTCTCTCCCGCCAGATCTCGAGAAATTACTGATGCACTAATAGCCGCGGGTAAAGATGTTTCATATATTGCCATTGACTCAGACCATGGCCATGACGCATTTTTGCTACCTAATCAGCGCTATCAACAGGCCCTTGGCGGCTATCTAAATCGGCTAGCGGATCAGCTTGAGGGGGCGCAATGAAGCATAATATCGATTTTATAAAGCAGTGGATTGAGCCCCAATCACGTGTTCTTGATGTAGGCTGTGGTGATGGCTCTCTCTTAGTTAGCATTAGAGACCAGCGCAACGTTAGGGGTTATGGTTTAGAAATTGATCCTAAGTCGATTGCTAGCTGTGTTGAAAAAGGCGTAAATGTTATTGAGCAGGACCTTAATAAAGGGCTTAAAAACTTTGCCGACCAGAGCTTTGATACCGTTCTAATGACCCATACCTTGCAGGCACTTCGCTATCCTCATTTAGTATTAGATGAAATTTTACGCATCGGCAGTAAAGGTATTGTCACATTCCCTAATTTTGGCAATTGGCGCACTAGGGCTTATCTTAGTCTTCGGGGAAGAATGCCCGTCACTAAACAGTTAGCCTATCAATGGTATGACACGCCTAATATTCACTTTTTTACCTATGCTGATTTTGAAGCGCTATGCAAACAAAGAAATATTACTATTTTGCATCGCCAGTTTTTAGCCACCGGCCTCCCCGACTCCATGCTTAAATCGGTATGGCCAAACCTATTTACCGAAACTGCGGTCTATCATCTAAGCCGTTAATTTATTGTCTGCATTACACCGGGAGATTTTTTAATGAAGTACCTGATGCTGCTATCAATGCTAGTTGCCTCGTCGCTAAGCGCAGAGGCCGTAAAGCAAAGTCACTATAAACAGCATGGTGATAAACAAATTTTTTACAGTGCTTTTGATAGCTCATTTATTGCCCCGGAAGTAGCTGTAGCTTATAACTTTGTCCGCGGAAAAGATAAGGGGCTAGTCAATATTGCCGTAGTAAAAACCCTAGGCCAAGGTGAGCCGGCGAAAATTTCTGGTCAGGTTTATAACATTTTTCAACAATCTCAGTCGCTTGAATTTATTGCTATTAAAGAACAAAACAGTATTTATTACCTAGCGCCTTTTGAATTTGAAAATGAAGATCTTTTAACCTTTAAAATTTCAGTGGATAGCGTCGATAGCCAAGGGCCCTACAGCTTTAAATTCCAAAAGAAAATGTACCATAACTAATTTGTGCTCAATGAGGCCTTCAGTTGATAGAGATAAAAGACATAGTTCTAGCCAGTGCCAACAAAGGCAAAATTAAAGAGCTACAAGAGATGTTAGGCGAACTGGGTATAAATATAATCCCCCAGCAACAACTTGGCATTGAAGATGCCGAAGAAACCGGTCTTACCTTTGTAGAAAACGCCATTCTAAAAGCGCGTCATGCGGCGCAAATATCGGGTCTGCCTGCTATTGCCGACGACTCTGGACTTGAGGTTGATTACTTAAAGGGCGCACCGGGTATTTATTCGGCGCGCTTTTCTGGTGAAGGCGCAACCGACCAAAGCAATCTCGATAAACTTATGTCTGAAATGCAAGATGCTGCCGTTGGCAACCGAAGTGCCAGATATCAAACAGTAATAGCAATAATGGCTCATGGTTCTGATCCTACTCCAATTTTATGCCAGGGCACCTGGGAGGGTGAAATTGCCTTTGAGGAAAAAGGTAGCGAGGGATTTGGGTACGATCCAGTTTTTATGCCAAAAGATGCCGACTGCCATGCTGCAGAATTAGAAAAATCGGTAAAAAACGCCATTAGCCATCGTGGCAAAGCCATTCATCAACTACTCGAAAAACTTAAGTTGCCAACCACCTGATGCTGGAACTACCACCGCTATCACTGTATGTGCATATTCCTTGGTGCGTTAGAAAATGTCCCTATTGTGACTTCAACTCCCACGAAAGTGCGGACCAAATACCAGAAAATGATTATTTAGAAGCTCTTTTTCGCGATCTTAAAAATGACCTTCCTTGGGCGCAAAATAGAAAACTGCATTCGATTTTCTTTGGTGGCGGCACACCCAGCCTATTTTCCGCCTCAGCTATAGAAAAAATTATTCAGCATGCTGAAACTCTGATCGGCTTTGAAAATCAGATTGAAATCACATTAGAAGCCAATCCTGGCACCGCTGAGCAACAAAAATTTGCTGACTTTAACTCAGCGGGGGTCAATCGTCTTTCAATAGGAGTGCAAAGCTTTAATAATAGTCATCTTGAGGTTCTGGGCCGCATTCATGACGGAGACAATGCCTTAAGGGCGATTGAAATGGCACAAAATTCAGGCTTTGAGCGCTTCAATATCGACTTAATGCATGGATTGCCTAACCAGTCTCGGGAAGAGGCAATAAATGATCTAAACACAGCGATCAATATAGGTGCATCCCATATATCTTGGTATCAATTGACCATCGAGCCCAATACCATTTTTTACGCCAAGCCGCCGGTTTTGCCTGTTGAAGAGCAACTTGCCGATATACAGGATATTGGCCAACAAACACTGGCTAATGCTGGCTTTAAACAATACGAAGTATCAGCATTTACGCGCAATAATGAACCGTCCAGACATAACATAAATTACTGGCAGTTTGGAGACTATATTGGCATTGGAGCAGGTGCACACGGCAAGATCAGCCTGCCTGATCAACGTCAAATTATTCGCTCGGCAAAAACACGCCAGCCCAAAGATTATCTCAAGCACGAAACCACTGCGCTGACATCTAATCATCCCATTGCCAAAGATCAAATGATTCTAGAGTTTATGATGAATGGCTTACGCCTCACCTCCGGCATAGATAGGGAATTATTTGCTCGCCGGACCGGCCTTACGCCAGACACAATTTCTCCAGTAATAAAGCAACTACAGCAAGAGGGATTATTAAAGCGTCACCCTTCAAATTATTGCACTACAGATCTAGGCGCTCGGTTTCTAGATACCATATTGCAGAGATTTTCTTAAACTTCTAACCTTAGGCACTGCATTTTTTTGCTACAATGTGAGTTTATTAACCAGAAACTAACTTTCCATTGGATACTATTAGCCCAAAAAACTCAGTCCCTGCGGAAACAGCAAAATTATTGCGGCTGGCCACCTACGCCTCGGTCAGTGTCGCCATATTTTTAATTACTGTAAAGCTAATTGCCTGGGGTCGCTCAGACTCGGTCAGCCTATTAGCCACGCTAGTAGACTCTGTGTTAGACGCTTTTGCCTCAATTATTAATTTAATTGCCGTCAGGCATGCCTTAACGCCAGCGGACAAAGAACACCGATTCGGTCACGGCAAAGCTGAAGCACTCGCCGGCTTAAGCCAGTCGCTTTTTATTACCGGATCTTCACTGTTTATATTAATCGAAGCCGCTCAGATGTTTTTCAACCCAACGGAAATCAAACACGCCTTTGCCGGAATCGCCGTTATGGGTATTTCAATTATTGCGACCCTTATCTTGGTTAGCTTCCAGCAATATGTTATTAAAAAAACTCAATCTGTCGCCATTAGTGCCGATGCTCTTCATTACAAGTCTGATATTCTTATGAATATAGCTGTGATAATAGCCTTATGGCTTGCAACCATAGGTCTCAATATATTTGATCCTATTATCGGAGCCCTTATTGCCTGTTATATTTTGTACAGTGTTTGGAGTATTGTTAGCATCTCACTTGATCAACTGATGGATCGTGAACTCAGCGATAATATAAGAGCAGATATCAAACAGACTGTTTTGGCTCACCCTCAAACACAGGGCATGCATGATTTGCGTACCCGACATTCAGGCACTATGACGTTTATTCAGTTTCACCTCGAAATCGAGGATGATCTAACACTAGTCCAAGCACACAATGTTTCCGATGAAATAGAGCTTGAACTACTAAAGACCTTCCCTGGATCAGAGATTATTATTCATATAGACCCCAAATCAGTTATAGGAAAAGAATCTGTCGCAACATTTGAATAACTAGTTACAAATTTATAACGAATAATGCAAAGTATTAATTGGTGCAGATTGGCACCTAATGATATTATTATCGCTATTAACAACAATTATTAATCCCTGTTTTTTGGAGAAATTCCCTCATGAGTGACTCAATTGTTCACACAACCGATGCCAGCTTTGAAGCTGATGTACTTCAATCCGACTTGCCAACGCTGGTAGATTTTTGGGCGCCCTGGTGTGGCCCGTGCAAAATGATTGCGCCTATTCTAGATGAACTGGCTATTGAATATGCCGGCAAAATCAAAATTTGCAAAGTTGATGTAGACGGCAGCCCTGAAAGCGCAGCTAAATTTAATGTTCGCGGCATACCGACTCTTTTGGTGTTTAAAAATGGTGCAGTTGAAGCGACCAAAGTAGGCGCTCTATCTAAAGGACAATTAACAGAGTTTGTAGACGGCATTATCTAAGTGGCCTGTGGCCCCTATGGGGCCGCAAAATTCAGCTTGCGTTTATAAACACAACCCTATAATCTTGTCTAAGTTCCTTTTTTAAGCTCTGTACTGCACAAAAAAAACAAAGTGCCTACTGCGGCAATAGACTTCACTCAAACAAAATCAATCCTTGGCGTTGGCCAAGACATTATTTCTCCGAATTACATATATCCTAAGAACTTCCTATGAACCTATCAGAACTAAAGCAAAAACCCATTGACGAACTCCTAGAAATGACAGCCTCCATGGGGCTAGATAATCTGGCGCGATCACGTAAACAAGACATTATCTTTGCCCTACTTAAGCGTCACGCCAAAAGCGGCGAAGATATTTATGGTGATGGGGTACTTGAAATATTGCCTGATGGCTTTGGCTTTTTACGTTCTGCAGGCGCATCTTATCTAGCAGGCCCGGATGATATTTATGTCTCTCCAAGCCAAATTAGACGCTTTAACCTACGCACCGGTGACCGTATTTCCGGCAAAATTCGCCCACCTAAGGATGGTGAGCGATATTTTGCCATGCTTAAAGTCGATGAAATTAATTTTGATGCGCCAGAAAATGCACGCAACAAAATCCTCTTTGAAAACCTTACACCTCTCTTCCCTGATGAGCCTCTTCTGCTTGAAGCGGGAAATGGTTCGACAGAAGATCTTACCGGTCGTGTTATCGATCTTGTATCGCCTATTGGTAAGGGACAGCGAGGGCTAATTGTTGCGCCACCAAAAGCCGGTAAAACAATTATGATGCAGAATATTGCGCAATCAATTATTCGCAATAACCCAGAGTGCTACATCATTGTTCTACTAATTGATGAGCGCCCTGAAGAAGTCACAGAAATGCAGCGAACTGTGCGCGGCGAAGTGATTGCATCTACCTTTGATGAGCCACCTAACCGCCATGTTCAAGTTGCTGAGATGGTTATTGAAAAAGCTAAACGCCTCGTAGAGCATAAAAAAGACGTGGTTATCTTGCTTGACTCTATTACCCGTCTAGCCAGAGCCTACAATACTGTTATTCCATCTTCAGGCAAGGTACTAACCGGTGGTGTTGATGCTCATGCTCTAGAAAAGCCAAAAAGATTCTTTGGTGCAGCACGTAATATCGAGAATGGCGGCAGCCTTAGTATTATTGCTACCGCTTTGGTTGATACAGGCTCAAAGATGGATGAAGTAATTTACGAAGAATTTAAGGGTACTGGTAATCTTGAGCTTATCCTAGACCGTAAGATTGCTGAAAAACGCGTTTATCCAGCGATTAATGTTCGTCGTTCCGGCACTCGTCGTGAAGACCTGCTAATGGATGAAGCCGAACTACAAAGAGTTTGGATACTGCGTAAATTACTGCATGATATGGAAGATCTGCCTGCTATCGAGTTTATGATAGAAAAACTCAAAGGTTTCAAAAGCAACGGTGAATTTTTTGGTGCAATGAAACGTAAATAGTTGGTACCCAGTTACTAATGTACTGACAATTACTGAGCCAGCCCAATGAAACATTCTGATTTACGCAGTTTTATCTCATTCCTCGAGCAACAGGGTGAGCTGGTTCGTATCACACAAGAAATAGACCCTAATCTCGAAATGACCGAGATCAGCGACCGCACCCTGCGTGCTAAGGGTCCCGCTCTACTATTTGAAAACCCCAAGGGCTATTCTATGGCTGTTTTATGTAACCTTTTTGGCACGCCAAAAAGAGTTGCCATGGGCATGGGCCAAGAGTCAGTCGCCGCTTTGCGCGATGTAGGGGAACTTCTCGCTTTTTTAAAACAACCTGAACCACCCAAAGACCTTCGCGACCTTTGGGATAAGCGCCATGATTTTAAGCAGGTGCTTAATATGCCGGTTAAATCTGTCAAAAAAGCACCCTGCCAAGAAGTTATTTTAGAGGGCGATCAAGTTGATCTCGGACAGATCCCCATACAAACTTGCTGGCCGGGGGATGCTGCACCATTAATAACATGGCCTCTAGTGATCACTCGCGGGCCGGACAAAGAACGACAAAACCTCGGCATCTACCGCATGCAAAAATTGGCTAAAAATAAGCTAATTATGCGCTGGCTAGCGCACCGTGGTGGCGCCTTAGACTATAGAGATTGGCAGATAAAACACCCAGGCAAACCCTATCCAGTCGCCATTGCCCTCGGAGCAGATCCAGCGACCACCTTAGGTGCGGTTACGCCTGTTCCAGATAGTCTTTCTGAATATGCTTTTGCCGGCCTTTTGCGCGGCGAAAAAACCTCAGTTGTACAATGTATTGGTAGTGACCTTCAGGTGCCTGCAACGGCAGAAATTATTCTCGAAGGTTACTTACAGCCGGGCGAAGAGGCTGATGAAGGGCCATTTGGCGACCATACCGGTTATTACAATGAAGTTGAGCGCTTCCCCGTTTTAACTGTTGAGCGTATCACTCATCGCAAACAGCCAATATATCACAGCACCTATACTGGAAGGCCACCCGATGAGCCCGCTATTTTGGGCGTTGCACTCAACGAAGTATTTGTGCCTATTTTGCAAAAGCAATTTCCTGAAATTACCGACTTTTATCTTCCTGCTGAAGGCTGTTCTTATCGCATGGCTGTGGTCAGTATGAAGAAGCAATTTCCAGGACATGCCAAACGCGTAATGATGGGTGTATGGTCTTTTTTGCGCCAATTTATGTATACCAAATTTATTATTGTTACCGATGATGATATAGATATTCGCAATTGGGAAGATGTGATCTGGGCAATTACTACTCGCATGGACCCCACCCGAGACACGGTAATGATAGACAATACGCCAATAGATTATCTCGATTTTGCCTCTCCTGTATCTGGCTTAGGCTCAAAAATGGGATTAGATGCAACCAACAAAATGCCTGGCGAAACCCATCGTGAATGGGGTCAACCCATACAGATGGATAAACAGGTTAAACAGCGTATTGATGAGCTTTGGAGCGAGCTAGGTATTAACTCTACGGAATAACCCTGCTTTAAACTTGCATCGCACGAGCTAGAAGATTAAGTTGTAAGGGTTTAGGCAACTTTGTCTTAGAGGCTAGAAGTGAATAATAATCGGGGACAGTTTTATCTTTTTACCAAGCGTCGTTTTTTGCCGTTTTTTATCACCCAATTTCTTGGGGCGCTAAATGACAATCTATTTAAAAATGCCCTATTAGTCATAGTGGTTAGCACGGCTATTACCGCTGCCGATAGCAATACAAACTTTATAACCAACCTTGCCGCCGGCTTATTTATTTTGCCTTTTTTCTTATTTTCCACCTTGGCCGGCCACCTTGCTGATCGCTTTGATAAAGCCTACTTAATCCGACGTATTAAATTTGCTGAAATTATCTTGATGCTAGTTGGTTGCTTTTCTTTATGGCAGGGCAATATAAGCCTGATGCTAGGAGTGTTATTTTTATTAGGAACACAATCGGCATTTTTTGGGCCGATAAAATATGCCATTATTCCACAGCATGTTGATAGCGACGAATTACTCGCCGCTAATGCTCAGGTAGGCATGGGAACATTTGTATCCATACTGCTTGGCACCCTGATTGGAGGCTGGATGGTAACTACTCCTCAGGGCATAATGCAGCTTGGCGCGTTAATTATTTTAGTGGCTATTATTGGCTGGATTAGTAGCTGCCAAATACCAAAAGCGCCGCCTGAAAATACAGCGGCTGAGGCCAAGGTTTCATTTAACCCATTGCGAGAAACGGCTGCTAACTTTAGCTTAGCAAAACATAATAAAACCGTTATCTACTGCATTTTTTCTAGCTCATGGTTTTGGCTATATGGCGCATGTTTTTTAACTCAAGTACCTAATTTTTCAGTGGCCATTTTAGGTGGTGACCCCAAATTGATATCGATTTTGCTTGGCAGCTTTATTATTGGTGTAGCTATTGGCTCACTCTGCTGCAACCGGTTTTCGCGAGGGCAGGTTGAGCCCGGATTGGTTCCAGTTGGCACATTAGGCCTGAGTCTTTTTGCCATTGATCTATATTTTTCCTCTAGCTACTATGCCGCCCTTAATGCTACCGATAACAGCATAGCGCCTATGGCGTTCTTATCTATGACATCCGGCTTAAGAATACTGGCTGATTTATTATTTATTGGCATTTTTGGCGGCTTATTTATCGTGCCAATTTATGCCATGATACAGCGCAATACTGACGGCACAACACGAGCCAGAGTACTCTCGGTGAATAATATTTTTAATGCGTTATTTATGGTTTCCGGCAGTCTTTTAGGAATGCTGTTTTTAAGTCAACTCGACTGGAGCATCCCAGAGTTCTTTTTGCTGTTGGCATTTTTAAATCTCGCCTTTATGGCGACCATCTTTTATTTTGAGCCGGTCTTTATTCAAGCCTTTAAACGCTGGGCAAAAATAAAGCCTTAAATGAAGAGTAAAACTAGGCTTTCTAAGCTGGCAATAATTAACTTTTTATCATTACAGCGTATAGGTTAAACTAACCGCTAAATCAATGATTCTGTCACGGCTCACTCATGCTTCAATATATTTTACAAAGGTCGGACGGCCTCTATCTTGGCAAAGATTTAATCTGGGCCAACAATAGTAAAAATAATCCCTTTTTTCATTCCGAACATCAGGATATTGCACTCAATAAACTGATTGAGCTCAACGCTAAGGATATAACGCTTAGGGCCAAGGTAATATCCTGTGATATTGATGCCACAGGCAACATTATTTGTGACAATTCATCAAGTGCAGCCTAGTTGAGAGCAATATGGCAATTTTAACCGATCGCTTAGCAATATTTAACAACCCGCAAACCATAAAATATTTGCGTGGTATTGTTCGCGGCATTGAAAAAGAGAGTCTGCGCGTTTCTCCTAGCGGACATATTGCCAATACGTCCCATCCAAAATCGCTGGGCTCAGCATTAACTCACCCATCGATCACTACGGATTATTCTGAGGCTTTACTGGAGTTTATTACCGCACCTTCCTGCTCCATTGAACAGGTGCTTAATGAGCTTAATGATATCCACCGATTTACCTATCGCCAGATTGGCGACGAGCTACTCTGGGCCAGCAGCATGCCCTGCCAGCTAGGGGCTGATAACCAAATTCCAATAGCCAAGTATGGCTCTTCGAATATAGCCACTATGAAGCAAGTGTATCGATTAGGTCTTGGTCATAGATATGGTCGGGCTATGCAAACTATTGCAGGTATTCACTATAATTTTTCTGTGCCTGACGAGCTTTGGCTAGAATTACAGCAACAACAGCGAAATACTCAGTCATTACAGGATTTTAAATCTGCGGGTTATTTTCATCTTATTCGTAATTTTCGCCGATATGCGTGGTTACTGCTTTATCTTTTAGGCTCTGCGCCCGCAGTCTGCCGAAGTTTTGTTGCTAATCGCGATCATAAATTAAGCCCCGTAGGTCAAGACGACCACAGTCTGCACCAGCCCTATGCTACCTCTTTGCGCATGGGCGATCTCGGCTATCAAAGTCAGGCTCAAAGCTCTGTGAATATTTCCTACAATAGCTTAGCGGAATATGTGACATCTCTTAAAGGGGCACTCTTACAGCCCCATAAAGCCTATGCCGATATTGGGCTTAAAGATAAACAGGGTAACTACAAGCAACTCAATACCCATCTTTTACAAATTGAGAATGAGTTTTATAGCTCTATAAGACCCAAGCGCACCTCAACATCAGGAGAAACTCCTTTGCAAGCCCTACAGCAGGGTGGCGTAGAATATATTGAGGTTCGCTGTTTAGATGTGAACCCTCTTCTTGCATGCGGCATTGATGCGAAAACAATTCGATTCTTGGATACCTTTCTTTTATTCTGCCTTTTATCTGAAAGCCGTCCAAATACAAGTTGCGAATCAGCTGAAATAGCTGCAAATATGTTACGTGTTGTTTATCAGGGCCGCGACCCTGAACTGAAACTTGAAAGAAATAAGTCCGAACTAAAACTTTCGGATTGGGGTGACGATTTGCTCTCAAAAATGCAACCAGTGGCTGAACAATTAGATATAGCTTATGGCAATCAGTACTACCTTCAGGCGCTCAAAACCATGCAGTCTGCTTTATCAGATTCAAGCATTACCCCTTCTGCAACTATGCTAAATGAGATGCAAGGCAATAACGAAACTTACTACCGCATGGCAATGCGCAAGGCTCAACAGCATAGAGAGTTCTTTCTTGGCACCGAGCTTGATAAAACCATAACAGAACATTACCGCCAGCTGGCGGATGTGTCTCATAAGCAACAAACCGCCGAAGAAAAAAATGATCAACTGTCATTTGATGATTATTTGGCTAATTATTGGAAGTCCTCAAAAACTGAGTAGTAAATTTATCAAATGATATACAATTGCCGAATCACAATTTTAGGAAATACAGATGCAGCTACCAAACCATAGAGCTCTAAACGGCCTTCAAGCCCTTACAGGAATTATTTTAATTTTTGTTGCTGTATTTTATTTTCAAAATCATTTGCAACTTGAGCCCTGCTATCTATGCATTACCCAGCGTGTATTTGTGATTGCGATCGCCTTCGTTTGCGCATGTGCCGTATGGCACAATCCCGAACGATGCGGACAAAGAATCTACGCTGGCTTATCCACAATGCTCGCTTTTATTGGGGGTTATTTCTCTCTAAAACAGCTATGGTTACAGAGCCTGCCTGAAGATAAGGTGCCGGCATGTGGCGTCCCAGTTGATTATTTATTCGACGTATTTTCCTTATCAGAAGCAATATCACACTTGCTTAAGGGCGATGGTAATTGCGCCGAGGTACAATGGCAATTACTAGGCCTCAGCATGCCCGGCTGGGTTTTAGTAGTTTTTATTGGCTATGCAGTTTTAGGTATTTATCAGTTCATTCGCAAGGCATAAAACTAATAAAATTAATAAAACTATTGGTTCTTAAATAAAACTTTTCCAATCCTAAAATTAAGAGTAAGCTATTATTTAAAAATGGACTATGGAAAGTTTTATGGAAGAAAAAAATTTAAAGCCAAGTGAATTTTGGCCCTGGGTACATGAACGCATAAAACACTGGCTTGAAGCTCGCCGCATGCTTCTTGTTACCTTTTGCGAGCTTAGTAACGTCGAAGATTTTCATGATGACGACCTTGCTCAAGGTCAGCTATTACAAACCTTTTGCCAGCAATTAGTCGATTATATTTCCGAGGGTCACTTTGAAATTTTCGAGCAGCTTATTAACGAAGGGCATCTATTTAATGATGCCGAAGCATTGGCCTCAGGAAAAAGACTTCTGCCCGCTATCTATGCTCTAACCGATCTTATATTAGACTTTAATGATAAGTATTTGGCTACCGACGACCTGTCTTCTGTCGCTATTGATCTATCAAGTCTTGGAGAGCATATGGCTCAAAGATTTGAAATAGAAGACAATATGGTGAATATTTTGCATAGTGCTCATTATCAGCAGGTACTCATTCCTAGAAAACCTATCAATTAAAATTGATAAAAAAGCCCCATCATAGAACGGGGCTTTTAGCTAAACTTATCAGTAAATTATTTCTTTTCAGGCTTAACTACATCTGCTTGAAGTAATTCAACCTCAAAAACCAATACAGAGTTTGGCCCAATCGGGCCCTGACCACCAGCACCGTAACCCAAGTTTGCAGGAATATATAACTCCCACTTAGAGCCCTCAGTCATTAGCTGAAGAGCCTCAGTCCAGCCAGGAATAACCTGTGTCACACCAAATTTAACCGGCTTGCCGCGCTTGATAGAGCTATCGAACTCAGTACCATCTAAAAGAGTGCCCGCATAATGAACTTCAACGGTACTTTTAGCGCTTGGCTTTGGCCCAGTGCCCACAGTGATTACTTTATATTGAAGACCTGATTCAGTGGTTACTACACCCTCTTTGACGCCGTTTGCCTCAAGGAAGGCTGTCCCTTCTTTCAAATTAGCTGCTGACTCAAGCTCAGCGGCTTCCTGTTCTACTTTTTGCATTTCTTCTCGCTTAGCCATCATTTGTTTTTGAAATTCTTGGATAACCTTGCTGGTCTCCTCATCATCAAGCTTAGAATCCAGCTTATCAACACCATCAGCAAAGCCCTGATGATAAGCTGTAAGGTCTAGTTCTATACCAGTGGACCCAATACCTTTTCCATTTTCTATACCCATTAGATAACTGACTTTTTGATCTTGAGTCTCAATCACAGCTACTTCAGGCTCAACTACTTTGTCATGACCACAGGCAGTAATTCCCAGCGCAATCATTGAAATTAGACTAAATTTTTTCATCTTGTATTCCCAATAAATTAAATTAAGTTCTCTTATAAACATTTTAGGCTATTTTTAAGACTAAACAACTATTAAATAGTTCGGTATATCTAAACTTATTTTCTCAATAGTACCCTATAGCGTTCTCTCTGCCATAAGATCCCATACTCCATGACCAAGTTTTTCTCCGCGCAGCTCAAACTTGGTCAGTGGCCTAAAGTCTGGCCGCAACACATAATCTTCGGCCATATTTGCATAACCTGGCGCTTGGCCAATTAACGCTAACATCTGCTCCGCATAGGGCTGCCAATCCGTTGCCATATGCAAAACACCTCCCAACCGCAATTTTTGACGAATTAATTGCAAGAATTTTGGCTGAATAATACGTCGCTTATTATGTTTCTTTTTATGCCAGGGGTCTGGGAAATATATCTGCACCCTATTCAAGCTTGCGTCAGCAAAGCATTCACTCAGAACATCAGTTGCATCAGCAAGATATACTTTTAGATTGGTTAATTGTTTTTCTTGAGCTGCATTAATCAGGCTACCAACACCAGGAGGATGAACTTCTATACCAATAAAATCGGTTTCCGGCTGTGCTTCTGCCATTTCAAGCAACGAGCCGCCCATGCCAAAGCCTATTTCAACAACCTTGGGGTTTTCACGACCAAATAGTGCATTAATATCTACCATGCCATCGGCTAATTGCAGACCATAGGAATCCCAGCCCGACTCAAACGCGCTCCGCTGAGCCTTGGTCATGCGACCCGCCCTTACAACAAAGCTACGAATGGTTTTATCGCGATATTCTGGTTTAATTTCCATCTAATTTTCTCTTATTGCTGCTAGCAGTAACATAATCCAACCGATCATAAATGATAAGCCGCCCAGCGGTGTAAGCATGGCTAATTTTGTAATATTCGTCGCCATAAGTAGGTATAGAGAGCCGCAAAATAGAATAATCCCCAGCAAAAAAAAGCCTGCAGCATATTTCTTCCAGCGCACGGCTAAAAGCTTATCATCAATACAAATAAGGCCTAATAATGCGAGAGTATGAAATATTTGATAGTCCACCGCAGTATTGAAGGTTTCAATACGCTGAGCTGTTAGAACGCTTTCCAGTATATGGGCAGTAAAAGCACCGAGCACAACTGATAACAACCCATTAACTGCTATAACTTTTATCCAAAATAATTTATTCATAGGTATAAAAAAACCGCACAGTGACAATTTCTAGGTGCGGTTTTTATAAATCTCTCGGTTAATTAGGCTTCCATAGCGACGCGTACTTTTGCCATAGCATTTTTTTCAAGCTGACGAATTCTTTCGGCAGAAACACCGAACTCATCAGCTAGCTGATGAAGAGTGGCCTTATTATCATCGAGCCAACGCCGTTGAAGAATATCCTGACTGCGCTGATCTAGTGCCTGAACGGCCAATCCAAGACGCGAGTTGCTATCACTTTCAAAATCCTGCTGTTCAACCTGCTCTGCAGGGTCTGCACTTTTATCCTCAAGATATAGCGCCGGAGCATAGGCGGTCTTGTTATCATCGTCGTCATCATCGGGCGCGTCAAAACAGGCGTCGTGGGCTGAAAGGCGCATTTCCATTTCCATAACATCTTTGACTTCGACCCCTAAATCATCGGCAACTGCTTGCGCTTCATCAGCAGAAAGCCATTGCAACTGCTTTTTGGCACTGCGAAGGTTAAAGAATAATTTGCGTTGAGATTTGGTAGTGGCGACTTTAACAATTCTCCAGTTGCGAAGAATAAATTCATGAATCTCGGCTTTAATCCAGTGCACGGCAAAAGAAACCAAACGGGCTCCCTTTTCCGGATTAAAACGTTTAACCGCTTTCATTAACCCAACATTTCCCTCTTGTATTAAATCGCCTAGCGGCAGGCCATAACCATTATAGGATCGCGCGATATGCACAACAAACCGAAGGTGGGACATAACGAGTCGTCGTGCAGCATCAAGATCATCTTGATAGTACAGAGCTTCGCCGAGCTCACGCTCTTCATCCAAGGTTAAGATAGGCACAGTGGCAGTACCCTGAATATATGCATTCAGGTTAGCGCCAGGACTCATCCAATCCATTGTTTGTAACGAATTGCTCATACTAAAAATCTCTTATCTCAGCCGTCTATTATAGCATTATTATTTAAATAGTGCCTAATTGGGTGTATTCAAGCCTTATGTCGTCTAATAACAGAATATTACGACTCTATGTCTATCTTGGTTTGATATCTTTAAGATGTTTCCCCACCGCCAACCAAGAACCACAAAGCCCAAGCCCAGAACCTATTGTAATCAATAGCATAGAGCCTTTTATCCCTAGACCCAGCAATCTAAATTGACTGCCATAGAGGTCGCTGAGCTGGGCAACAGAGGCTCCTAGCCACCAAAAGCCAATCACTAATATAAAGACAGCAACCAAGGCACCCATAAGTCCCATTAACATGCCTGAATACAAAAATGGTCTTCTAACATAGGCATCGGTACCGCCGACTAACTTAACCACAACAATTTCTTCGCGACGATTGTGAATCGCCAGCCTAATACTATTGCCAATAATCACCAGCACCCCCAACCCTAGCGCGCTACCTAGCGCCAAAACAATTTTTTGTCCTATTTGAGTCAAGCTTCGCAGTCGCTGTAGCCACAACATATCAATCTGCACATCTTCGACGCTATCTATTTGACTTATTTTTGCCAACAGCTGTTGAACTTGATCAGTCATTATTGGCTCAGAAACTTCAGGATCAATTACAAATACCGGAGGCAATGGATTACTGTCTAAGTGGCTTAACACACCTCCAAAACCTGAACTTTGAGTAAATTCTTGCATAGCCTGCTCGGGTGAAATATAAACCAAAGCGGCAACTTCTGGCATCAATTCTAGCTGGCTTCGTATAATGGCAATCTTTTTGTTGCTAGCGCTAGCGTCTATATAAGCCGTGATTTTAGAAAACGAGTCAAAACTATTCTCAAATTGTTGAGCATTTTCAACCACAAGGAAAAGTGACGCTGGAAGTGATAACGCAATAGCTATGACTAAACTAGTCAGCAATGTTTGCAGTGGATCCTTGAAAAACCTTTTCAAGCTATCTTGAAAGGTATGTGAATGGTGGCCAAGAGCGGCCTTGATACGACCCCCAATACCTATCCTTGCTCCGATAGCGCCACGCTGAGCTTTTGAGCTAGACGACTGAGTCATGGACCCCTCCATCATCCACCATCCCCTGATGCAAACGAATTATTCTGCAATTCATTTGATTGATTAGCTCAATATCATGGGTAGCGATTAATACTGTAACTCCTACATCTTGAAAACGTCGAAAAAGCGCCATAATCTCCGATGACAAGGCTGGGTCCAGATTTCCTGTTGGCTCATCAGCTAAAAGTATTCGGGGCTTGTGGACCACCGCTCGAGCAATGCCCACCCGCTGTTGCTCGCCCCCAGAGAGCATCATTGGGCTATGTCGCTCTTTAGACAGGAGTCCAACGGCATCCAGTGCAGCGCGAACTCGTCGACCAATTTCTTTTCGCGGCTGCCCGGCAACTTGCAGCGGCAATGCCACATTGTTATAGATGCTGCGATCCATTAATAATTGGTGGTCTTGAAAAACAACGCCCAGTTGGCGTCGATAACTGGGTATCTTACTATTGGCTAGGCGATTTATATTTTTGCCATTGATTAGCAAAGTGCCTGAAGTGGGGCGCTCAAGAAGCATTAATAGCTTGAGCAAGGTGCTTTTACCGGCGCCAGAATGGCCCGTTAAAAAAGCCAGTTCGCCGGCATCCATATGCAAATTGATATTCTTGAGCGCTTCATCGCCCCCGGGGTAACGCTTACTTAGACTATCAAAGTGAATCATCGTTTACTCGCCTTGCTCAGCGCCCATTAATGCTTCAATAAAGTCACTGGCAACAAACGACTGAAGATCATCCTGCCCTTCACCGACACCAATATAGCGTATGGGCGTTGCGAACTGATCGGCAAGCGCAAATATAACACCGCCTTTGGCAGTACCATCTAATTTAGTCAGTGCAATACCAGTTACGTCAACGGATTGATTAAACTGCGTCATTTGGGCAACAGCATTTTGGCCTGTACCAGCATCAAGCACCAACAACACCTCGTGAGGCGCATTGCTATCAAGCTTTCCGGCCACGCGTTTAACTTTTTCTAACTCTTCCATAAGATTGCTTTTGTTATGCAGCCTTCCGGCCGTATCTGCAATAACCACATCAACACCGCGGCTTTTGGCCGCCTGAATTGCATCAAAAATAACAGAAGCACTATCAGCACCCGTATGTTGCGCCACAACAGATACCTGATTTCGCTCTCCCCAGGCCTGAAGCTGCTCTACAGCTGCAGCTCTAAAAGTGTCTCCAGCCGCTAAAAGAACTGATTTCCCCTGGTGTTTCAAGCGATTAGCTATTTTGCCAATGGTAGTGGTTTTACCAACACCATTTACCCCTACCACCAAAATCACATAGGGGCCATTATCGGATTCTGGATTCAGCGCCATTTCACAGGGCTGTAGTTTGGCAATTAATAATGTCTTAAGCGCAGAATGAAGTGCTGCGCCGTCTTGAAGCTGATTTCTTTTAACTTGCTCGGTAAGCTCTTTAATAATGGCGTCGGTGACCTCAATACCCACGTCTGCTATCAGCAGCAGGGTTTCAAGCTCTTCTAAAATCCCTGTATCTATGACTTTTTTGCCGAGAAATAGGTTGCCAAATCCATTACTAGTTCGCGATAGCGCCTTGCGCATTCGCTCTAAAAATGTATGAGTTTTGTTTTTCTCACGCGAAGCCAATTGCTCTTCACTTTTCAACACATCTTTACTATCTGTCTCTGAGTTATTGCGTTTAAAGCGATCAAAAAAAGACTTTTTCTGCGGCTGCTCCATTGATTAAAAAACTCCAATTACATAAAGGTGGGTTTACAGAGTGGCTAGTATCTAGTGTATCCTATCCATGACAGCAGTCCCATAAAAATGGGTTTAAAAAATTATTCTATATGAGGCCTTTCATTGGCGAGAAAAATATCTGCCCAAACACCGGAGTCAGTGCGAATTATTGGCGGAAAATGGCGGAGTAGACAGCTAAAATTTTCCGCTATCGAGGGCTTGCGTCCAACTGGAAGTCGCATTAGAGAAACCCTATTTAACTGGTTGGGCCCCCATATTGAGGGCGCCAGATGCCTAGACCTATTTTCCGGCTCGGGAGCCCTATGCTTTGAAGCCCTGTCTAGAGGAGCGAAAAACTGTACTGCACTTGAGAATAATAGCTCTGCCATCGACCAGCTCAGCCGCAATAAATTGCTACTCGATGCCGTTAACCTTAATATTATCGCCACAGATACCTGTAGGTTTCTAAATACCAATATAGAAAGCAATCAGTATGATGTGGTTTTTTTGGACCCTCCCTTCGAGCAAAAATTGCACACTTTGATTGCGCAGCTCCTCGCTGAAGGCAACTGGCTGGCAAAAAATGCTCTAATATACTGTGAACTACCGGCGACGGAATCCCATCTAATGCCTTCAACCTGGCAGCTTTTGAAGGATAAAACCGCAGGGAACGTCCGCTTTTGCCTTTTTGCATACGTTGAGCAAATTGATTTAATTAAGTAAGATGCTCATCTTTATTCTAGCAGCTAGAGCGCCAAGCCTATGAAAACTATAGTTTATCCGGGTACCTTTGACCCAATTACTAATGGTCATATTGACCTAGTGGAGCGGGCATCTAGGCTGTTTGGAAAGGTTATTATTGGAATTGCCAGCAGCAGCCAAAAAAGCCCTCTTTTCACTATAGGGGAGCGAATTCAGCTTGCTAGCGAATGCTTGAAGCATGTTCCTAACGTAGAGATTTATGGCTTTGATAGCTTACTGGTGAATTTCGTTAAGGAATGTAATGCCGACGCTATTATGCGTGGTTTGCGCGCTGTATCTGATTTTGAGTATGAATTTCAGCTGGCCAATATGAATCGCGCGCTGTCGCCCGAAATTGAAAGTATTTTCTTAACCCCCTCAGAGAAATTTTCTTATATCTCTTCATCGCTAGTAAGAGAAATTTCGTCGCTCAAGGGCGACGTCTCACAGTTTGTGCCGGCCAATGTGGCCGAGGCTTTAGCCGACAGATTACAAAAGAATTAGGTTTGGCACTTTGGACAAAAAACTGAGCTTCGCTGTCCTAGCCGAAACTCTTTAAGAATAGTTTTACACTGATTGCATGACTCCCCCGCTCTGCCATAAACATCAAGGGATTGCTGAAAATAACCCGGCTGACCATCACTGTTTACAAAATCACGCAATGTTGTACCGCCCTGAAAAATTGCTGCTGCTAGCACTTGTTTAATATTTTCTGCAAGCAAGCTATAGCGCTTTTTGGAGATAGTGTAGGCCGCTCGATCAGGCCTAATACCACTGCGAAAAAGTGCCTCTGATGCATAAATATTACCCACCCCTACAACAACTGAGTTGGTCATAATAAAGGGCTTAACTGCCATTTTTCGGTTGCGCGAGCTTGTGTAGAGTCGATCGCCATCAAATTCGCCGGACAGCGGTTCGGGTCCTAGATTCGCTAACTGTGCATGTTCAGCAGATGCCCAAAGCCAGCAGCCAAACCGACGCGGATCGTGATAGCGAAGCGCTTGGTGGTTGGCGAGCTGCATTTCAATATGGTCGTGTTTGCGCCACGGCATCGAAGGATCGACAACTCGCAAGCTACCACTCATTCCTAGGTGGATTAAAATCGATCCGCTATCTAAATGCAGGATGATATATTTTGCCCGACGGGTTAATTGCCTAACCCTTTGCCCGCTTACAATCTGTTGGATATTGTCAGTGACAGGCCAGCGTAAGCTAGGCTGGCGCACGGTTATATCGGTGATTTTTTGATCCTCTACATGGGGCGCTATTCCCCGCAGTGTAGTTTCTACTTCTGGTAATTCAGGCATATTATTAAGAGTCACTGAAAGTGAAATTCTGTGAATAAGACGGCAAGAATAGCACATAAAATAACCCATTTTCACACAGGAATAACTAGTATTTTTCTCAAATTACAGTAGAATTCTCCGCAGTAATAATGACTGGCTTGTAGAGGCTTGATTAAAAATGGCTTTAGGAAAAAGACGTAAAGGAGAAGATGATTCTCAAATCGATCTAACACCCATGTTGGATGTGGTGTTTATCATGCTTATTTTCTTTATTGTGACTGCCTCTTTCGTCAATGAAACTGGTCTCAATGTTGATCGCCCACCTACCACAGATCAACCACCCCCCGACTCAGCGAATACTAATATTGTATTTCGTGTCTCTGAGAGTAACGAAATTATTCTTGAGGGTCGCAGAATCGATATACGCTCAGTGCGTGCTAATGTTGAGCGCTTACACGCGGAAAAGCCTGAAGCTAAGGTGGTTATTAATTCTCACCCCAAAGCTAAAACTGAAGTCTTTGTGATGATTTCTGATCAAGCTAGAGAAGCCGGCGTTTACAACATTTCTCTATCTACCGATTAAATTTAGCGCTCTACTCGGGCAAGTAGATTGCCCATTATTTTAGTTAGGCTCTAAAGCTTGCTTTTAACCCCAGCTGTGCGATTATTGGTCTAAAATAAAAAACCGTAATCAATGGCAGTCAATCAGGGTAAAGCATGGCCAAGCTAGATATACATTCTGTATCTCAAATCAAAAATAGTCTTTTTGCATTTGGCAAAATAACCAAGCAGCATCCACAGATTGACTGGTTAGATTCTTATTTAGCGCTCTATAAACTTCCCCCTTCGTCTTATACATTGGATTTTTACTGTGGCGCCTTAGATATTAACCAGCAATCAATATTTACTGCTGCTTGGGAGCCATCCCAATCCGAGGGTACGGCAATTATTGTGCATGGCTACTTAGATAATTTAGGGCTATTTGGACACCTTATAGACTATTTATTAGCGCAAAATTTAACCGTGGTCTGTTTTGATTTGCCTGGTCTTGGCCTTTCCGAAGGAGAGAGCGCGTTTATTAATGACTTTTCGGACTACACCGCCGTTCTACAGGGCGTAATCTCACTGTGTAAGGGACAGTTTACTGCGCCTTTTCATGGTTTCGGGCAAAGCACTGGAGGCGCTATTCTATTGAAGCATTTACTTGATAAAGAGTCTGGGGAAGCCTATTCATTCAAGAGCCTAAATTTGCTTGCCCCCCTATTGCACCCAAAAGGATGGTGGCTTAATCGACATCTTTTACCCTTTGTTAAGCCATTTAGAAAATCACTTAAGCGTCGATTTGGTCTCAGCTCACACGACGAGGAATTCTTAGCCTTTATTCGCCAGCAGGACGTTTTTCAGCCTAAAACTATGCCATTGCCTTGGTTTGCGGCTGCGGAAAAATGGGCTAGACAGTTTGAAGCCTGCACTGGCAGCGACTTTGAGGTTAATATAATTCAGGGGACTGGGGATACAACCCTTGACTGGAAATATAATCTTAGGCTGTTTAAGCAAAAACTACCTAATATGAGGTTAGGTATTATTGATGGGGCCTACCATCATATGGTCAATGAAAGCCAACACCTCCGCCGCCAAATCTTTGATGCCATAGACCTAAAATAATAGTTATCCACTAATGCCCGTATACCATTTGCGGCAACCATGTAGCTATTTGCGGCCAAATCGCCAACATCATCATTAACAGTAGCTGCATAAAGATAAATGGGATTACTCCGCGATACATGGCTGCAGTTTCTACTGTCGCAGGCGCAACGCCGCGCAAATAAAATAATGCAAAACCAAAGGGCGGAGTCAAAAATGAAGTTTGCAAATTAATCGCTATCATCACCCCAAGCCATACCGGATCGAGTCCCATTGCTAGAAGCACTGGACCGACAATGGGTACAACTACAAAAGTTATCTCAATAAAATCTAGAATAAAGCCTAATAGGAAAATAACCAACATTACTAAAATGGTCGCGGAGACAATGCCGCCAGGTAGGTCGGCAAAAAATTGCTCAACAATTTCTTCGCCACCAAACCCGCGAAATACCAAAGAAAAAACCGCCGCGCCAATTAAAATCAAAAATACCATTGAGGTGACCTGTGCCGTGCCCTGGGCTACTTCTCGCAATCGAGACAGGTTTAAGCGGCCCTTAGAAGCCGCCAATACAATAGCGCCAAACGCGCCTACTCCGGCCGCCTCAGTGGGTGTGGCTGCGCCGGCAAGAATTGAACCCAATACCGCAATAATTAAGCAGACTGGCGGCAGTAAATCCTGCAGTAGTTTTAAAAGCTGAGCATTATCTTGGCTGGTTGCTTGAACCTCAGGCATATCTAATTTAGGCCGCGCCAGTAAAACAACATAACTAATATAAAAAACAACCAGTATTAATCCCGGAATAATCGCCCCCACGAATAGGTCGCCAATGGACACAGTTTTTGGGGTAAAGATTCCCATATTTAACTGCGCTTGCTGGTAGGCACTGGATAGGGTATCGCCCAGTAAAACTAGGGCTATAGATGGTGGGATAATCTGCCCAAGGGTTCCTGTGGCAGCAATAATGCCTGTGGCCTGTGATGATGAATAACCCCTTTTTAGCATAGTTGGCAAAGACATAAGCCCCATAGTAACCACTGTGGCGCCTACAATGCCTGTGCTAGCGGCCAACAGCGCGCCGACCAAAACTACAGACACGCCAAGACCGCTACGAAACCTGCCAAATAAGGCCGCCATACTACCTAATAGATCCTCTGCTAAGCGAGATTTTTCAAGCATAATGCCCATAAGCACAAACAGCGGCACCGCTATCAAGGTGCCATTTTGCATAATGCCAAATAAGCGGTTGGGTAATGCCTGCAAATAGGCTGAATCAAAATGCCCGGTTCCCATACCGGCAAGAGCAAATAATAATGCTGTACCGGCCAAAGAAAATGCCACTGGATAGCCGGCCATTAAAACCACACAGACGGTTAAAAACATAATGAAGGGAATCCATTCGGCCATTAGGATTCTGCCTCTGTAGAATTTTTAACCACCATAATACTCTCTATAATTTGTGCTATACCCTGAAGCGCTAAAGTAGCCGGCATAATTATCATTAGGGTTTTAAGTAGATAAACCGCAGCTATGCCGCCGGTTTCAGATGAGGTCTCTTTGATTGACCAGCTGGCCATCACATAGTCCCAGCTGGAAAACAGGATGAATCCGCAAAAAGGCAAAAGGAATAGAGCCGCACCCAGAAGATCAATTAATGCCTTGCGCCGCGCTGAAAATTCTCGGTAAAAAATATCTACTCGAACATGACCACCGCGTTGCAGCGTATAGGCCAGACCAAGCATAAAAATAATGGCGTGGACATAGCTTACAGATTCTTGAATTGCGATTGAGCCAATACCAAGAAAATATCGGGATAGCACCACGCTTATAACCAGTGCCACCAACAACAAAGTTAGCCATGAAATCATTTGGCCAACCCTATAATTGAGATGGTTTATCCACTTTGCAATATTTGATAATAAGTTCATTCCCCTATTCTACCTGATAATGTTTAATCTGCTGAAGCTTGTGTAAATTCATTTTAAATTTTCTATGGGACTGGCTTAGAATAGAGATCTATTTTAAATAAGACCAAAAATAAATTTTTACAGTAAAATAGATACTGCTAACTTTATGCAATTAACAACAGGGCAATTGTCGATATGATGCTGACTATTATTTCACCTGCTAAAAAACTAGATTACAGCGAGCTTTCAGAGTCTCTAAATTTCACCCAGCCACTATTCTTAGAGCATTCTGAACAGCTTCTAAAGGACTTGCGCCTTTTGTCGCCAAAGGATATATGCTCGCTGATGGGTTTAAGCGACAAACTAGGGGCGCTAAATTATGCGCGCTTCCAAGAGTGGCAGACGCCATTTTCAAGCGACAATGCAAAGCAAGCAATATTAGCGTTTAAAGGTGATGTTTATCAGGGGCTAGATGCTGAGAATATGAATGCCGATGAACTTAATTGGGCACAAGATAATTTGCGCATTTTATCTGGCCTATACGGCCTGTTGCGTCCACTTGATTTAATGCAGCCCTACCGACTAGAAATGGGCACCAAATTTGCCAATAAGCGCGGCGCAAATCTTTATCAGTTTTGGGGCGACATTATTACCAATCAGCTTAATAAGCTGCTTTCAGCTTCACCTCAGTCTGTGTTGGTTAATTTAGCCTCCAATGAGTATTTTAAATCTGTTCAAGCCAAAAATCTTGACGCAGAAATTATCACACCGGTATTTATGGATCAAAAAGGCGATAAATTTAAGGTTATTAGCTTTTTTGCTAAGCGCGCGCGCGGCTTAATGAGTGCATTTATTATCAAAAATAAAATAACTGATGCGCAACAATTAAAAACCTTTGAAGTTGATGGCTACAGTTTTAATGCGGCCATGAGTGAAGGCAATAAGTGGGTATTTTGCCGGCCTGAATCCTAATTCTGCAAGCTAAAGTCTAAAGCTAGACCGATAAATATTACCATGCCCACGCGATGGTTGTTTAAGAATGCCTTAATACAACCCTCTGGTTGACGCGTTCGCGCCAATAGATGCTGTGATATAAAATATGCCGCAGCAATGGTCAAGCCAACGCTGTAAATCCAGCCGCGCTGAAAATAACTACCCGCAAGGGTCAAAAGAATTAGGGCCAGTATTTGCAAAATAGCAATGATCAATAGATCTTGTTTGCCGAATAATATCGCCGTGGATTTAATACCTATTTTTAAATCATCTTCACGATCAGCCATTGCATAATAGGTATCAAAAGCTACAGTCCAAAGAACAATAGCTGCAGAAATCAACCATAACCCAGCGGGCAGGGCTTGCTGCTCAGCTGCAAATGCCATGGGTATCGCCCACGCCCACGCCATCCCTAAACCCAGCTGCGGCAAATTGGTCAGTCGTTTTAGAAATGGATAAATCACCGCCAAAAACACACCGATAATAGCAAGCATAATAGTCATTGGGTTAGTTTGTAACACTAGTATTAATGCGCCAGCCAGAAGCAATAAAAAAAGTGCTAATGCCTGTTTGGGAGCAATTTCACCTGCCGGGATAGGTCTGTTTTTGGTTCTCTCTACACCGCCATCAACTTCGCGATCAGCATAATCATTGATAACACAACCCGCCGCTCGCATCACTAAAACCCCAAGGGTAAATATTATGACGTTTTTTATTGTGGGCTGGCCGTTGGATGCAAACCATAGCCCCCAATAGGTTGGCCATAGTAAAAGATAGACGCCTATAGGCTTATCAAAACGCATCAGGCGCAACCATGGGTTGTGTTTAAGCGCGTCTGTATATTTCATATGTATCTCTCAGGCCTTTTACACTAGATTATAGGCATCGAAGCCTGGCAAGAAAACTTCAGCCACTAGCAGTGGTTTATTATCTAGCCTAAAAATCGACCGCCGACCCCAGCTTGCCTGGTCAGAACCTGATGCCGATTGCGGTAGCAATCTGTTGCCTGCGTCAAAGCGCGCAAATTGAACCGGCTCGCGGCGCATACTTGGGTCTTTAAATAACAGCTCACCCAGCGGCTGATCACTCAACTGTCTAAGCTTCCTAAGCCTACCGGTCAGAGTTGTTAGGGGTAATATACTGCGAGCAAATACCCAAGGCTGTGCATTACCATACAGTACAACCTCCCTAACCATAGCCGTTCGTCTATGGTTCAAGCCCAATAATTGCCTCTCAGAAAATCTTGGCACTTCAAGACCTTGTTTTAGAACACTAACCGATAAATTGCCATCACTGGCATTCATTAAGCGCTCGGTTAAGGACCCAGCATCTGCGAGCCAATCTCGCCATATCATTGGCACTCTGCTATCTGATTTTGACAGCATAGAGCGCCAATCGGGCTCGGTAGCATTTAGATCATGAAATCGTTGCGGCAGCAAAACTTTCTTTCTCTATGTATAAATTTTAGGCGCACCTTCAGGCTGGGCGCGAAAACGTTTATATTCCCATTGATACTGTTCTGGAGCTAGCGCTGCAATGGATTCAACACCCGCGTTCATAGCCTCAAGACTTGTAGCTTGATCGGCACTGTAAATTGACTGATCTGCCGGTGAGAAATGCAATCGCCACCCCCCTGCCTCGCGCAATGCGCTACAAAAAATAGCCTGAGCATTAGAGCGATTTAATAAATTATGGGTGAGGGTCATTGTCAGCGCCTGAACACCAAATAGGGGAGCAAAATCGCCCCCGGATTTAAGCGGCTGCTGATCCGGCAAAATAGCCACAGTTTCAGCTTTTTTAAGTGCCTTAAGTAGCGCCGCTACACCACTGATGTTGGTAGGTACTAAACGAGCCCCTGCTTTTTCACGAGAATGCTTGATCCACTGATTAAGTGCTTGCATCTTTGAGGGCTGGTACAATGAAGTCATTGCAGTTTGCACAGACATCCATAATCCAATAACTTCCCAATTGCCTTGGTGAGGGATCAATAAAATGGTTCCCTTGTCATTGGCTAAAGCCTCACGCAAATAGCTCTCGCCCTCAACGGCAATAATTTTAGATCTTAGCCAGCGTGATGATTTGCTCCACAACACCGGTGTTTCAAAAAAAGTCTGGCCTAAATGACACATTCTTTTTTTAGCTAACTGTTTATTAGTCTGGGGAGATTGTTGGGGAAAGCAAAGGGATAAATTGCGCTGGGTAATATTAAATGACTTGGCCGCCAACGCCACCATTAAAAAACCCATGACTTTGCCTAACAATCTCGCCACTCCCAATGGCAGCAGCGAGATGGTTTTCATCAGACCGAGCACTAGGGCTAATTTCATAGCTTGCTTGGCAGCTCATTCGCTAGGTATTGTCGTAGCTCATCACCAATCTCGCTGTGCTCTAGGCCCAGTTCAATATTAGCTTTTAGAAGGCCCATCTTACTACCACAGTCATAGCGAATACCCTGATATTCATAGGCCAACACCTGCTCTGTTTTTAATAGTGTTTGGATGGCATCAGTAAGTTGTAACTCACCGCCAGCACCAGGTTTTAGTTTAGCCAAGTGCTCAAAGATTTGTGGTGTGAATACATAGCGACCGGTAACCCCCATATCAGAGGGTGCATCTTCAAATGCTGGCTTTTCAACAATATTATCAATTAGATGCACATGATCAGACTGCTTATTGCCGCTAATCACCCCATATGAAGATATTTCAGGGCCTTCAACTTTTTGTACCGCAATTACAGAGCTTTTGTAATAATCAAACACCTCCACCATTTGCTTTACGGCGCCCTTTTTATGATGAATCAGATCATCGGCTAAAATAACTGCAAAGGGCTCATCGCCAACCAAATGCGAGGTGACGGCTACTGCATGCCCAAGCCCTAAGGCTTCATTTTGACGGATATAGGTGCAGCTAACGCCTTTGGGAACAACATTTTGCGCGATTTCTAGTAACTTCTTTTTGCCTCTCTGCTCCAGCTGATGCTCCAACTCATAGGCCTTATCGAAATGATCAGCAATGCTGCGCTTAGTGCGACCAGTAACAAAGATCATTTCGGTAATGCCGGCTTCAACCGCTTCTTCTACAGCATATTGAATTAATGGCTTATCAACTACAGGCATCATTTCCTTGGGGTTAGCTTTGGTGGCTGGCAAGAACCGCGACCCCATTCCAGCTACCGGAAATACTGCTTTGCGAACCTTATCGCCGTGTTTGATATGTTTCATTTAAAACTCCATTGAGACAAATTTAAATTTATTGACAACATTATATATTGATCTAGGCTTTTAAGGGGCTCAAATTATCAGTTTTAAAGGTTTATTACCTCTATCTTTATCAGTCTGCACGTTTATAATTGCGCTCTTATAGAAAAAGATAACGATTTGGTGATTTTTGTGGGAAATATGACGGCTGCTCCTCAAACCTTTCAGGAGCTTATTGCGACACTACAGGATTTTTGGGCCAATCAGGGCTGTGTAATTATGCAGCCACTGGATATGGAGGTGGGAGCTGGAACCTTCCATCCGGCAACATTCCTTCGCTCCATTGGGCCTGAAGTTTGGAACTGTGCCTATGTTCAACCCTCGCGCAGACCAACCGATGGACGTTACGGCGAAAACCCCAACCGTCTGCAACACTATTACCAGTTTCAAGTAGCCCTGAAGCCATCACCAGATAATATCCAGGATCTTTATTTAGATTCACTGCGTCATTTAGGGGTGGATACTGCTATTCATGACGTTAGATTTGTTGAAGATAACTGGGAATCTCCCACTCTTGGCGCTTGGGGGCTTGGCTGGGAAGTTTGGCTTAATGGCATGGAAGTCACGCAATTTACCTATTTTCAACAGGTAGGTGGCATTGAATGCTACCCAGTCACTGGTGAGATTACCTATGGGCTTGAACGTATTGCTATGTATCTGCAAGGAGTCGATAGTATTTATGATCTGGTATGGTCAAAAGGGCCAGCGGGAACTGTAACCTATGGTGATGTTTTCCTGCAAAATGAGCGTGAATTATCCGCTTTTAACTTTGAGCATGCGGATACTGATTTCTTATTTAAAGCATTTGATCAATACGAAAAAGATGGCGAGCATCTGATTGATCAAAAGCTTCCTCTGCCAGCCTATGAGATGGTGATGAAAGCCTCACATACCTTTAATTTATTGGATGCCCGCAAAGCAATTTCAGTGACTGAGCGTCAACGCTATATTTTACGTGTTAGAACCCTCGCGAGGGGTGTAGCCCAAAGCTACTTTAATTCTCGACTTGAAGCCGGCTTCCCTCTTGCAGATAAAACGGTTGCCAAAGCAGTTATCGCCAAACATCAGGGAGAGTCTTAATGAGCGCTGATTTTCTTATTGAGTTAGGGACTGAAGAACTTCCTCCTAAAGCTTTAAAATCTCTTTCTACTGCCTTTACCAACGGTGTTGTTGAGGGTTTGCGCGATCTTGGCCTAAATTTTGACAGCGTTATTTCTTATGCCGCGCCCAGGCGTTTAGCGATTACTATTAGCGCATTAGATACACAGACACCGGATAAGGATCTTGTGGTCTGGGGGCCGCCAACTAAGGTCGCCTTCGCTGAAGATGGCACTGCCTCTCGTGCAGCAGAAGCCTTTGCTAGCAAAAATGGCGTTACGGTTGACCAATTAGCCTCTCTGGTTGAAAACGACGGACAACAAGACAAACTCTGTATTAGACGTACCGAAAACGGTATCGAAACCAAATCACTTTTGGCCAATATTGTTAATGAGTCTCTGGCCAAGCTTCCAATTCCCAAGCGTATGCGCTGGGGTTATAAAAAAGAAGAATTTGTTCGTCCAGCCCAGTGGGTTGTATTATTATTTAATAATGAAGTGCTAAATGATCCTGTTCTTGGTATTGCGGCTAGCAACACAAGTCGCGGGCATAGATTCCATGCAAACCATGAAGTCCTGATCGAATCGCCGAGCAGCTATCAACAACAATTGCGCGATGCCTATGTAATAGCCGATTTTAATGAGCGCAGAGAATTGATCGCCAAAGGTGTTGCACGTTTAGCTAATGAAGTTAATGGAGTAGCTGTAGTAGAAGATGATCTTCTTGATGAGGTCACAGCACTTAATGAATGGCCAGTGCCACTAATGGGTAAATTTGATCAGCATTTTTTATCCATACCTACTCAAGCACTTGTATCTTCTATGAAGGAGCATCAAAAATACTTCCATGTTCTCGATGCTAAGGATCAACTTCTACCGGCATTTATTACTGTGGCCAATATAGAAAGTACTGATCCTGCTCAGGTAATTGATGGTAATGAACGAGTGATTCGCCCACGATTGGCAGATGCCGCTTTCTTTTACGCTAACGACAAACAGAACAGCCTAGAAAGCCGAAGAGATGCGTTAAAAAATATCGTATTTCAGGCCGACTTGGGTTCTGTTTACGATAAAACTGAACGGGTTGCAGCAATTGCTGAGTATTTAGCTGGTGAAATTGGTGCACAGCAAGATTTAGCTCTTAGAGCGGCTGAATTAAGTAAGTCTGATTTGGTAACCGATATGGTTGGCGAATTTGACGACCTTCAGGGAGTTATGGGTTGCGACTATGCTCTCAATGATGGCGAAAATCCAGAAGTTGCAGAAGCATTATTTGAGCAATATCTACCGCGCTTCTCTGGCGATATTGTACCCAGCACCAATACCGGTACTGCACTGGCGCTTGCTGATCGCCTAGACAGCCTTATGGGTATTTTTAGTATTGGTCAACAGCCCTCAGGCTCACGCGATCCCTTTGCCTTAAGACGCGCTAGTTTAGGCCTGTTGCGCATTATATTGGAACGCAAAATAGATCTTAACTTAAGCGATGTATTAGCTTATTGTAACGCTCAATTAAGCATTGGCAAGAGCGCGAAAGTATCGGGTCAAGAGCTAGAAAAGCAAGTATTCACTTACGTTTTAGATCGCTTTAAATCTATGTATAAAGAAAAAGGCTTACCGGCAGAGATATTCTTATCCGTGGCGGCCCTTGGGCTTGATAATCCTTTGGATATCGATGCTCGCGTTTCTGCAGTTCATAAATTTACTCTACTACCAGAGGCTGCCTCCTTGGCCGCTGCTAACAAGCGCGTTTCCAATATTTTAAGCAAGCAGTTGTCCGATCAAGCAACGCCAATATTAGCCTCTGAGCGTTTAATAGAAGAAGCTGAAAAACAACTTGCAGCAAGTTTAGCTACCCGTGAAAAACTGATTGCGCCGTTGCTAGACAGTCGAGATTACTATGCTGTATTAGAAAATTTAGCCGACCTTAAACAACCTGTCGATCAATTTTTTGAAGATGTCATGGTTATGACAGAAGATATTGAATTGCGTCACAACAGATTGGCGCTTCTAGCAAAGCTACAAAAGCTGTTTATGAACGTGGCCGATATATCACTACTTGTACCAGCAAAACAACAGGCCATTTAAGTGTTTAGCCTTATTAAACTGTTGCTAGCCACCTTTAGAACAACCCTATTTTATGCAGGGTTTGTCGGATTTACCGTCTCTGCTAGTATTATTACCTGCCTTCTTTTCTTTTTGCCCTTTAGGCTTTTGCAGCGTATTGCTACCACCGGCAACTACCTAGTAATGCAGTGGTTAAGGTTGACCTGCAATATAAAAATTGTGGTCACTGGCAAAGAAAATATTCCCAGTGGAGCCTGTGTGGTATTAAGTAACCATCAAAGCACCTGGGAAGCCTTCTATATGCAATGGTTCTTTCAGCCGGCAAATTTTATTTTAAAGCGTGAACTGCTGTGGATACCAATTTTTGGTTGGGCGCTTTTTTTGATGCAGCCCATTGCTATCAAGCGATCTAGACCCTCGTCGGCCATTAGATATGTGTTAAAACAGGGCACAAAGCGCCTACAGGCGGGAAACAGAATTGTTATCTACCCAGAGGGCACAAGGATAACCAACGGCATTCTAGGAGAATTTAAAACTAGCGGTGCAGCATTAGCAAAGCAGGCTCAGGTTCCAGTTTTACCTGTTTCTCACAATAGCGGCGAGCATTGGCAACGCAGTAGCTTTTTAAAGTCTCCAGGCACAATACATCTGCAAATAGGCCCTGCCATTGATAGCGGGGCCTTCACAGCACGAGAAATAACGGAAAGTGTGCGGGACTGGATAGAAAAAAGCTTAAAATAAACCGCCTACAGTTAATCCAAAAGACTAACTGCAGGCAAGCACGTACTTGCTAGATAGATTTAGACATCTAGGTTTACAACAGATAGTGCATTGGTCTCAATAAAGTCTCTACGGGGCTCTACCTGGTCTCCCATAAGGGTTGTGAACATTTGATCAGCGGCAATTGCATCTTCAATAGTGACAACCAGCATACGCCGTGAATCTGGATCCATGGTAGTTTCCCATAACTGCTCTGGGTTCATCTCTCCCAATCCCTTATAGCGCTGAGTGTTAATACCGCGACGCGCCTCAATCATAAGCCAATTTAATGCCTCGGCAAATGAACTGACTTCTAATGTTCTTTCACCTCGCTGGACATAGGCACTATCTTCCAAAAGTCCCTGTAATTTGCCACCCAAATCAACAATCTTGGTATATTCCGAAGAACTAAATAAGTCTCTACCTAGAGAGTGTTTATGAGGCACGCCATGAGCCGTAATCTCAACGATTGGCATAAATAATTGACGTTCTTTGTCCTCCTCAGCTAATACCTTATAGCTGTGGGTTCCAGTTTCAATATTATTAAGACTTTCCTGGAGTTCGATACACCAGGCCTCAACTTCCTTGATTTTTCCAAGGAGATCGGAACTTAATGCAGAAGTATAAACAAGCGTTTCAAGCACCTGTTTTGGATAAACAAGTGACATTCTGGCAATCAAATCAGTCACTTCTCTAAATTGAGCTACCAGCTCTTCAAGAGCGGCGCCCTGCATTGCCGGAGCCGTTTCATTCACATGCAAACTGGCCTCTTCAAGGGCCTTTTGCGTTAAATAAACCTCAAGCGCATCATCATCTTTAAGATATTGCTCATTTTTACCCTTGCTCACCTTATAAAGTGGTGGCTGGGCAATAAATATATGACCATTTTCGACCAGCTCTCGCATCTGTCTAAAGAAGAACGTCAGCAACAACGTACGAATATGCGAGCCATCAACATCAGCATCAGTCATAATAACAATCGTGTGATAGCGCAATTTTTCCAGATTAAACTCATGCACACCAATACCACAGCCAAGAGCGGTGATAAGCGTACCAACCTCGGCACTGGATAGCATTTTGTCAAAACGCGCTTTTTCAACATTAAGAATTTTACCCTTCAACGGCAGGATTGCTTGTGTTTTTCGCGCCCGACCCTGTTTGGCCGAACCACCCGCAGAATCACCCTCCACAAGGTACAGCTCAGATAGCGCTGGATCCTTCTCCTGACAATCGGCTAATTTACCTGGAAGGCCTGCTATATCTAGGGCGCCTTTACGGCGGGTCATTTCACGCGCCTTGCGTGCAGCTTCTCGCGCCCTAGCCGCATCAATCATTTTATTAACTACCGCTTTGGCCTCTTGAGGAAACTCTAGTAGATAGTCACTAAATTTATCGCCCATCTCTTGCTCAACCGCAGACTTAACCTCTGAGCTTACCAACTTATCCTTGGTTTGCGATGAAAACTTTGGATCGGGCACCTTAACCGAGATAATTGCCGTTAAGCCCTCTCTAGCATCATCGCCGGTTGTATTTACCTTCGCCTTAGAGCCAATGCCCTCTTTTTCAATATAGGTATTTAAGCCTCGAGTCAAAGCAGACCTAAAGCCAGCAAGGTGAGTCCCGCCGTCTCTTTGCGGTATATTATTGGTATAACAAAGAATATTTTCTTGGAAACTATCATTCCACTGCAGTGCAACCTCAACACTGGTACCATCCTCTCTATCATTGTTGAAATGCATTATCTTGTTAATAGTTTGCTTATTAGTATTAAGATAGTCGACAAAGGCACTTAGCCCACCTTCATATGCAAATTTTTCTTCTTCTCCGGTTCGCTCATCAGCCAAAACAATACAAACACCAGAATTTAGGAAAGACAATTCTCTTAAGCGCTTGGCCAAAAGATCGTAGTGGAAGCGAATATTCGTAAAAGTACCTGGTGATGGCTCAAAAAAAACCTCAGTACCTGACTCTTTTGTATCGCCTATTATTTCAAGAGGACCATCAGGAACACCATGAGAATAGGTCTGTTCATGTACTTTGCCATTTCGCCGAATAGTGAGCCGCATGCGCGTAGATAGAGCATTAACAACCGAAACACCTACACCGTGAAGACCGCCAGATACCTTATAGCTATTATCATCAAACTTTCCGCCCGCATGCAGCACAGTCATGATAACCTCAGCCGCAGAAACACCCTCTTCATGCATCTCTGTAGGAATGCCGCGACCATTATCGGACACAGAAATAGTTTCGTTAGGGTGAATAACTACACGGATTTCAGAGCAGTGACCGGCTAAGGCCTCATCGATCGAGTTATCGACCACCTCAAATACCATATGGTGGAGTCCTGTTCCATCGTCAGTATCACCGATATACATGCCAGGACGTTTTCTAACTGCGTCTAACCCTTTGAGTACCTTGATACTCGACGAATCATAATTGGCTTCTTCACTCATATGCTATAAGGTTCCTATTTTTCAACCATTAGAAAAAATACCATGTTCCATGTGGAACATTTTACTTAACTCTTTGTTAATTCCATCAAAATCTTTCTTATCTACCCCAGTCACAAAGTACTGACACTGCAAATGAGCCAGATAGGCTAAGACATCTTTACGATTATCATAATCTAACTCTGCAGGCAGATCGTCAAGCAAAAACACACAACTATGGCCTGTTACCGCCTGATAATGCGCAGCCTGCGCCAACTTAAGAGCATAAACCAATAGCTTTGATTGACCCCGGGATAAGCTATCCGCCGCCGCAACACCATCTACAAAAACACGAACATCAGCACGCTGAGCGCCATGAGAGGTTGTGCCAGTGGCAATATCTCTATCTTTATCCGCCAGCAATACATCTAAAATTGACTTCCCCTCCGGCCAACCCTGGCTATACTCTAAACTAACCGGGCCGAGACCGCTAAAGGCACTCACGACCGGGCTAATAAACTCTTCAAGCTGTGTTATATACTCTTTACGCTGCTCGGCTATCATCTCATTTAGTGGCACCAGCTCATGAGACCATAGGCGTAATAAATCCTCATCTATTCTACCATGACGAAGCAGTTGATTGCGCTGTTTTAATGCTTTTTGAAAGCGTCGCCAAAGATCAGAGAATCCATGTTCCACGTGGAACACACCCCAATCTATAAATTGACGTCTTTGCAGCGGGCCGCCCTCTAAAAGTGAAAAGCTATGGGCATCTACAAGCTGAATAGGCAGCTCAGCGGCAAGTTGCCCTGCTGAAGATAAATTTTCTCCGTCACGGCGGGCCTCAAAAGCCCCCTTAATAGAGCGCATTACCCCCAGCTGATGTTCGGTTCCCGTGTTTGGCCTAACCACCCTGCCAGAAACAATTAAACAATCTTGGCCTCGATTAACCACCAGCCGAAGATCGCGATGCTTAAAGGATCTACCTCTGCCCAATAAAAATATAGCTTCCAAAAGACTAGTTTTGCCACTGCCATTAGCGCCATAAATAATATTAGCTTTGGGGTGGCAGTCAACACTGGCTGCCGCAAGGTTGCGAACCTTAGAAATTTCGAGATGGTTTAAAAACACAATAATGGCTCAAGTAAGCCATGCACCCTAACTTAAAGGCGCATCGGCATAACAACATAGGTCGCTTTGCTTTGGCCGCTAGCATCCTCAACTAACGCGCTACTGTTGGAGTCTGCAAGTGTAAAGCGTATCTCAGTACACTTGAGGACATTTAGCACGTCGAGCAAGTAGCTAACATTAAACCCAATCTCTAAAGAGTCACCTGAATAAGCAACACTAACTTCTTCCTGGGCTTCTTCTTGTTCTGGGTTATTAGCCACCAAATGCATTGCACCATTGACCAGCTCAATTCTGACGCCGCGGTATTTTTCATTGGAGAGAATAGCTGTTCGGCCAAACGCTTGTTTTAATTGTTCACGATCACCCACCACAAGCTTGTCACCGCCTTTTGGCACTACACGATCGTAATCCGGATAAGAACCATCAACCAACTTAGAGGTAAAGCAATAATCAGCTCCAGTCACTCTAATATGATTAGAGCCAATAGACACTTTAACGTTGTCGTCAGACAATAGCCTAGAAAGCTCTATAATGCCCTTTCGCGGCAATATCGCTGAGATCTTATTATCCCCTAACTCAACCTCACAAGAGCCGTCACAAAGGGCGAGGCGATGCCCATCTGTCGCAACCACACGCAACTGGTTATGAGTGACTTCCCACAACATACCATTTAAATAGTAGCGTACATCTTGCTGAGCCATGGCGAACGATGTAGATTCAATAAGCCCTCTAATCATGCTGCCAGGGACAATAAATTCCGCCGTCTGCTCACCCTCATCAACGCTAGGGAATTCATTGGCGGGAAGAGTGGCCAAAGTAAAGCGGCTTCGACCACTAACAATCTGGGCCTTGCCTTCGCTACTTGAAAAGTCCACCTGCGCACCATCTGGTAGAGAACGACAAATATCAAGAAATTTTCTAGCTGAAACCGTGACCTCACCAGCTTCTGAAGACGAAACGACTTCAGTTGAACCCCTGATCTCCACCTCGAGATCAGTTCCTGTCATTGAGAGCTGGTTGCCATCAAGGCGCAACAGCACATTAGAAAGAATGGGCAGTGTTTGCCTGCGCTCTACCACGCCCACGACTAACTGTAGGGGGTTGAGTAGAGCTTCTCGAGAAAGGCTGAATTTCATGATGTTATTTCTCCGAAAATAATATTTGTTCTAATTATAACGATTAGGTTGAAAGTGTTCTGTAAAGATTTTTAAGGTCACGCTGAACTTCTCTATCAGCACCCTCTAACTCTTTAACCTTTCTGCAAGCATGCAAGACAGTGGTATGGTCGCGACCGCCAAAGGCCTCACCAATCTCAGGCAGACTGTGATTGGTCAAATCCTTAGCAATAGACATGGCAACCTGTCTAGGCCTAGCTACAGAGCGGCTTCTGCGCCTTGACAGTAAGTCAGACATCTTTAACTGATAATAGTCTGCAACCACTCGTTGAATATTATCAACGGTCACCAACTTATCTTGGAGTGCTAAAAGATCTTTAAGTGACTCTCTTATCAGGTCAATATCAATGGGGCGTCTAGTAAACTGGGCATGAGCCATCACCCGCTTAAGCGCTCCTTCCAGCTCACGCACATTTGAACGAATACGCTGAGCGATAAAGAAGGCTGCATCCTTGGATAAATGGACGCCGTTTTGCTCTGCCTTATTAATTAAAATTGCAGCCCTTGTTTCGAGTTCAGGTGGCTCTACAGCAACAGTCAGACCCCAACCAAAACGTGATTTAAGACGCTCTTCTACTCCATCAATCTCTTTAGGATAACGGTCGCTAGTCAGAATCATCTGCTGACCACCTTCTAACAAAGCATTATAGGTGTGGAAAAACTCTTCCTGGGAGCGCTCTTTACCAGAGAAAAATTGTATATCGTCAATTAATAATGCGTCAACAGAGCGGTAAAAACGCTTGAATTCATCAATTGCCTTAAGCTGTAAAGCCTTAACCATATCGGCAACAAACCTCTCAGAGTGCAAATAAACAATTTTCGCATCTGGTTTTTTCGCACGAAGGGCATTGCCTACTGCATGCATCAGGTGTGTTTTACCTAAACCAACACCACCATATATAAACAGCGGATTATAGGACCCACCCGGGTTCTCTGCTACCTGTTGAGCAGCGGCAAACGCTAGCTGATTAGATTTTCCCTCAACAAAACTGTCAAAAGTAAACTCATTATTAAGGTTGGTTCTCAAACTTGTTTCAGCGGCTGAGCGAATAATTTCCGGCGCCTCAACTATTGTTGAGGGCTTGCCCAAGGTAATGTTGGCTGAAGGCTTTACAGGCTTCACTGGGTCGCTTTTAGTCTGACCAGTATAATCGGCCTGCTGCTTATATTGAGGAGCATTAACTGGTGCCGCAGAAATACCTAAAACCACTCCGCTTCCGCTTAACTGATGAAACAACTCTTCAATACGATTAAGAAACTTACTTTTAACCCAATCTTCAACAAATCTGTTCGGCGCCAAAAGTTCGACAACATCGTCATTCGAAGGATCATTAAAGCGATCGCTATCGCCATCGAAATACTTTAACTTTAACGGACGAATCCAAGTATTGTATTGCTGTTCAGGCAATTCATTTTGCAATTGAGTTTGGCATTGAGACCAAACGATTTCGGGTGCATCAAAACCCATGATTCATACCTTATTAAGACATTAAGAATGGCTGCCAAAACGTTTATTCACAACAGCCAAATTGTTTGTTATTAGCAATGAGCTTTTAAATCTCATTTTTAGTGAGTCTATACCCTGTAAAAAAAACTATCCACACCTCAAAAAAATGGTTTAAAAATATGAAAAAATAAAAAACCATTTAGATCAACTAGTTATATATTTTCAAGAAATTTATTATCAACAGCCATAAAAAAATATATGATCAAATTTTGATCAATTGTTGTGGATAACCTGTTAATATACAGTAAAAAACCAGTGGTTAACGACAAAATAGGTCTATCTGTAGGATAATTATCAAGATGCTTTAGCTTATGATGACCAAAAGTTTTTTAACGGTCACTTTCCAATACAGAACGATGAAAAAATAACCCCTAATAAATCATCTGATGTAAATTCACCAGTAATTTCAGAGAGATAGCGCTGAGCTTCACGTAAGTCCTCAGCCAGTAGCTCACCAGCGTTAGAAACCTCTAATTGTTTTATTCCATGGCTCACTAAATCGGTAGCACTGGTAATTGCGCTGAGGTGTCGGCGACGGGCGGAAAACACACCCTCCGCTTGCTGATAGCCAACAGAACTTAAAATCAACTGCTTCAAATCAGATAAACCTTTACCCGTCTTGGCTGAAACACCAATGGCTTTATCGGTTGCAGAATAATCCAATTCTGTGTTTTGAACTAAATCTTGCTTATTAAAAATACTAATGATGTTGTGCGGTTGGTGAGAAAAGCGCTCAAAGTATTCAGGCCATAATTGCTCTAAGCTATCAGTGTCATGGTTGGCAGCATCAACCACATAAAGAACTGCATCAGCCTTTTCAATTTCATTCCAAGCTCTTAATACCCCTTCCTGCTCAACTACATCATTCGTTTCACGCAAGCCAGCAGTATCTACGATATTAAGCGGCACGCCATTGAGGTTAATCTTTTCTCTAAGTACATCTCGAGTGGTTCCAGCAACGGCCGTAACTATTGCCGTTTCTTGCCCAGCAAGAGCGTTTAATAGACTAGATTTTCCGGCGTTGGGCTTTCCTGCTAACACTAGGGTAATGCCATCCCTTAAAAGGGCACCCTGCTCAGCCGTGGCTAGAAAAATGTTTAATTCAGAACTCAAAGATTTGAGTTTATCGCGCAGTGTTTTATCCGCTAAAAAATCAATTTCTTCTTCGGGAAAATCGATCGCCGCCTCAACAAAAACCCTGATAGCAATCATTCGTTCGACAAAATCGCGTATCTTAGATGAAAACTCACCTTGCAAAGAACGCACTGCAGATTTTGCGGCCTGAGTTGAGCTAGCATCAATAAGATCAGCCACCGCTTCTGCTTGAGCCAAATCTAGCTTATCATTCAAAAAAGCCCTTTCGCTAAACTCACCCGGACGGGCATGTCGAGCACCCAACTCAATACAGCGGTTTACCAAAGAATCCAAAACAACTGGGCCACCGTGGCCGTGTAACTCTATAACATGCTCTCCAGTAAATGAGTTTGGTGCTGGAAAGAACAACACTAACCCCTGGTCTAAAATAGCACCTTGAGCATCATAAAAAGAAGCATAATGCGCCTGTCTTGGCTTAAGCGCTCTATCAGCTCCTAACAGCCCACATACATAATCAGATAAGTCTGCACCGGACAAACGGATTACACCGATACCGCCTCTACCAGGGGCTGTGGCAATAGCAACAATAGTATCTGTATTATTTTTTAAATGTTTTGAATTCATTCTATTATTATGCCCGAAAAAAAAGCCTCCAAAGAGGCTTTTTTTTATTTTGCTGCGGCCGCTATTTGTCGATTAACAAACCATTGCTGCAAAATACTCAATAAGTTGTTAACCGTCCAATAGAGCACCAAACCTGCAGGAAACATCAAGAAGAAGAAGGTGAACATAATGGGCATTAACTGGAACACTTTTGCCTGCATAGGGTCTGTGGGCGCTGGCTGAAGTTTTTGCATCAAAAACATACTAGCTCCCATAATCAGTGGCAGTATAAACAATGGATCTTTGGCCGATAAATCCTCAATCCAGATAATCCAAGGTGAGTGTCGAATTTCAACTGATTCCGACAGTACCCAATACAGCGCAATAAATACCGGCATCTGCAACAACATGGGGAAACAGCCACCCAATGGATTGACACGGTGTTTTTTAAATAACGCCATTTGTTCCTGACCAGCTTTCTGACGATCATCACCATATAATTCTTTAATTCTCGCCATTTCTGGCTGCAAAGTGCGCATCTTACCCATAGACTTAAGACTTGCAGCAGAAAGAGGATAAAGCAGAATTTTGATAAACAGAGTTAAAAGTATGATTGACCAACCCCAGTTACCCAACAAGCCATGGATCATCTGCAAGGCAGCAAATATAGGTTTAGCCAGCATCCATAGAAAGCCATAATCAATGGTTAAATCCAAATACTCAGAAAGCTCTTTAAGCACATCTTGATTCTTGGGGCCAACATAAAGATCAACCTTATACTCACCACTAGCACCTGCTGCAATATTGATTTTCTCACCAGTTACAGCCATAAGATAAACATCATTGCCTTGAAGCTTTCTTAATGAATAACGGTTTTTACTTTCCTGTGGTGGCACCCAAGCACTAACAAAGTAATGCTGAACAAATGCCAGCCAGCCACCCTGAATAGAGGACTTAACCGCTTCATCTTCAATATCTGAGAAATCATATTTTGCATAATTCTTATCAGTCTCACGCAATGCAGCACCCAAGAAAGGTTTCATACCTGTAGAAGAATCAGTTTCTGGTTGGTGAGAATCACGCCTAAACTGGCCATAGAAGGTCGCAGACCAAGGTTTGCTACTAAGGTTTCGAATAATATAGCGAATGCCAACACGATAATCAGAGGCGTTGAACTCAAAGCGTTTAACAATCTCTACTCCCTGTTGGTTGTAGACAAAATCAACTTTCAACCCTTGCTGACCATCGATTAATTCATAACTGGTTGCACTGGTAGTAAAAACCGGTCTTCCCGCAGCAGTATCCGTGCCATTAGCACCAATTAAGCCGCTTTCGGCAATAAATTCATTGCCATTAGAGCGGGTAAATATAGATATCGGCTGACCACCCTCATTTGCCATTTTATCCAAATTATTTAGCAGTTGGGTTTCAACAATATCACCACCTAGGGTATCGATACTGACCTTAATAACATCGGTAGTAATGGTCACTATTTTATGATTATCTGCAAAAAGCTCTGTAATTTGAGGTTGATCATCTATAAGTGCAGGAAGCGAAGAGCTGGCAGGAGTGCTTTCGCGATAAAGTTGTTCAGCAGGATTCTGCACCTCCTGATCAGTAATAGCTACAGCTTCAAATTGAGCCTGAAAAACACTCCAACGAACAACAAGCAACCAAATAACAACACCAATTGCGGCTAAAATCACATTTTTTTGCCAGTTCATACTTTTATCTCTCAGTTTTATCTATATTAAACGGTTTGTTTTGCTTTTCCGGGACTGGATCATGTCCACCTTCATTAAGAGGGTGGCATTTTATAATTCTTCGCATAGAAAGATAACCCCCTTTTAACACTCCATGTTCATTAATTGCTTGAATAGCATAGTGAGAGCATGTTGGGTGGAATCTACAATTTTGCCCCAAGAAAGGACTTAAAAGATACTGGTACAGCTTTATAAGGCCAATTAATAGGCTACGCATTTTTATCACCAAGCATCTTACAGCGATGATCAAGTTTAGCCCAAGACTTTTCCATTATACCTGTCAGTTTTTGAGCCGAAAGTTTATCTGCACCCTGTCGTGCCAAAAAAACAATATCCAATGGAACTTGAAATTGATTCTTTCTAAACGTTTCTCTAGCAATTCTTTTAATTCGATTGCGCTGAACTGCTGTGGGAATGTTTTTCTTTGCGATAACCAAACCCAGCCGAGATGGATAACCATCGGCAAGTTTGGCAAGAATAAGAAGGGAAGAGTTTGCGACCTTAACCCGATTATAATCAAACACCTGCTTATAATCAGAGGCATTTAATAGGCGCTGAGTCTTTTTAAATCTGAAGATGGGCACTGGGCCCAATGCCTCAAGCAGCTAGACGCTTACGACCTTTAGCACGACGGCGATTAATAACCGCGCGACCGCCGCGTGTTGCCATACGTGATCTAAAGCCGTGGGTGCGCTTGCGTTTTAAATTACTGGGTTGAAATGTTCTTTTCATGGCCAAAATCCAAATATGTTTATGTACATGTTGCCGAGCCGCGCGATTCTAAAGAAATTATTGCTTTAGATCAATAAACTTCTTCAAAGAATTGTAAATCAATGGTTATTAACAGCGTATAAACAGTAAAAACAACTGATTAATAATAGTTTTGATAGAATTTGGTTAATTCTTAAGTAATTATTAAGAAGCTGTAGAAAACCTCTTATTAAATCTTAAAAATATTAAGTTTTATTTAGTTTTATACAGGTTTTTCTAACCCACTCTAATTAATCAACAATCCGTCCCCATTAAAAAAACTGTTATTAGTAAGGTTAACCCATTAGTTATCCTTGGGTTTTTTACACTTAAAACATTGATATATATAGATAAAATAAAGTAATTAACAAAAACCAGGCTTGCTAATAACAACAATAATAAACTTACATATATATATTAAGTAAATTAATACTATATATATCTACAAATAAAACGATTTAGAAAAAAATACAAACCAACGTATAATGACCACAAATTACCAAGAGCCAATCAAGACTCAAGATTACCTATGCGCTATAACGATAAATTTGATGTCATTGTTGTTGGTGGCGGTCATGCTGGAACAGAGGCGTGCCTTGCATCAGCTAGAATGGGTTGTAAGACCCTTCTCCTCACTCATAACATTGAGACTTTGGGGCAGATGTCCTGTAATCCGGCAATTGGCGGTTTAGGTAAGAGCCATCTGGTCAAAGAGGTTGATGCACTAGGTGGTGTTATGGCTAGAGCCACAGACCTTGGTGGCATACAGTTTCGGGTTTTAAATGCTAGAAAAGGGCCTGCGGTAAGAGCAACTAGAGCGCAAGCAGATAGAGCTTTGTACAAAGCAGCTGTTAGAAGTTTCCTAGAAAACCAACCAAACCTAAGTATTTTCCAGCAAGCTGTTGATGATCTGATTATTGAAGATAATAAGGTGGTTGGCGCTTCAACCCAAATGGGCTTGAAGTTTTTCGCTAAAACCGTGGTAGTTACTGCGGGTACCTTTTTGGCGGGCAAGGTTCATATTGGTATGGAAAATTATGCAGCAGGCCGCGCCGGCGACCCCCCAGCTGAACAGCTAGCGCAGAGGTTTAGAGAACTGCCCTTTAGGGTTGAAAGATTAAAAACCGGCACTCCTCCGAGAATTGATGCACGCAGTGTTGATTTTAGTAGTCTCCAAGAACAGTGGGGTGATCAACCAGAACCTTTAATGTCGTATTTTGGCAAATTATCTGACCACCCAAAGCAAACCTGTTGTTGGATTACCTACACCAATAAAAAAACGCATGATGTTATTCGTGGAGGAATGGATAGGTCGCCACTTTATACGGGTGTTATTGATGGTGTGGGCCCCAGATACTGTCCGTCCATTGAAGATAAAATTGTGCGTTTTGCGGATAAAGATAAACATCAGGTATTTATCGAGCCTGAGGGTTTAAATACCCACGAACTTTACCCTAATGGAATTTCAACCAGCCTACCCTTTGATGTTCAGTTAAACCTAGTGCGCTCTATAGAGGGTTTTGAGAATGCCCATATTATGCGACCAGGTTACGCTATAGAATATGATTACTTTAACCCTCAGGACTTAAAATACTCTCTTGAAACAAAAGCTATACAAGGATTGTTTTTTGCCGGTCAAATAAATGGCACTACCGGCTATGAAGAAGCCGCCGCTCAAGGGTTATTGGCAGGAGCAAATGCCGCGCTCCAAGCCCAAGATAAAGATAGTTGGTGCCCTGGTAGAGATGAAGCCTATACCGGAGTTCTGGTTGATGATCTGATTAGCATGGGAACCAGTGAACCCTACCGAATGTTTACTAGCCGCGCTGAATATAGATTGCTTTTGCGTGAGGATAACGCCGATCTTCGCTTGACTGAAAAGGGTCGAGAATTGGGTTTAGTAACAGATAGCCATTGGCAAAAGTTCTGTGAAAAAAGAGAAGCGATTGAGATAGAGCGTCAGCGAATAAAATCTACATGGATACAGCCTAACTCAAGTCAAGCCAAACAATTGGAGCCTCTGTTTAAGAATAAATTAGCTCGCGAATATTCCATGCTAGATTTACTTAAGCGTCCTGAGGTTTCTCATAGAGATATATCTGCACTAACACCGGATCTAAATATCGATAGTCAGGTATCTGAGCAAATTGAAATCGATGTGAAATATGCTGGCTATATTGACCGCCAGCAAGAAGACATTGATAAGTTGCGCCGCCATGAAAACACCGCAATACCAGCAACATTTAATTACGACAAAGTCAGCGGCTTATCCAATGAGGTTAAGCAAAAGCTAAACGAGGCTAAACCAGAAACCCTTGCCCGTGCATCGAGAATTCCTGGCATTACTCCAGCAGCCATATCACTTCTTTTGGTGTCACTTAAGAAACACGCAGCTTAATTATGTCGCTTTCACCAAACCAGCAAGAGTTGGAGTTAGGGATAAAAACTCTTGGACTTAACTGTTCAACACATCAAGTAGAGCAACTAATCGCCTACCTTGAAATGCTTCAGCGCTGGAATAAAGCCTATAACCTAACCGCTATTCGTGAACCGATCCAAATGGTTCGCTTACATCTTTTGGATAGTTTGGCGGTTCACCCCTTTATTAAGGACGCCAAAGATATTATCGATGTAGGCACCGGCCCAGGTCTTCCTGGAATACCCTTAGCTATATTAAATCCCGATATAAATTTTACGCTTTTGGATAGCAATGGCAAAAAGACGCGGTTTTTATTTCAAGCAATCAATGACTTATCCCTTGCAAACGCTAGAGAGATAAACCAGCGGGTCGAAAAGTATCAACCAGAACAGTTGTTTGATATTGTTTTAAGCCGCGCATTTAGCTCTATCTCTGATATGCTTGCTCAATGCAATCATTTGGTCACCGATAGCGGCTGTTTTTTAGCAATGAAAGGAAAAAAACCCGATTCAGAGTTGAGCCAAATCGCGAAAGACTATAAGGTCGTTGATCTGTCACAGATAAATGTTCCTCAAGTTGACAGTGAGAGGCACCTAATAAAAATAACAAAAACAGGTGTACCATAATTTAGTTAAAGGAAATGCGTTACAGTGGCTCGGATATTATCAATTGCTAATCAAAAAGGTGGGGTCGGAAAGACTACCACCAGTGTAAACCTTGCCGCTTCTCTCGCCGCCTACAAAAAGCGCGTCTTGCTTTTAGATCTTGATCCACAGGGTAATACTACTATGGGTTCAGGCGTCAACAAGCAAACCTGCGAACACAGTGTTTACGATGTTCTTACTGAAAAAAAACCTATAGAGGACTGTATAGTCCCATCAGAAACAGGCAAGTATCACCTTCTACCAGCAAACGGCGACCTAGTTGCTGCAGAGGTTGAATTGATACAAGAAATTGGTCGAGAAACGCGTTTGCGATTTGCCTTACAGCGAGTCGACGAAAACTATGATTATATTATTATTGATTGCCCACCCTCATTGAATATGCTCACCGTCAACGCCCTAGTGGCAAGCGACGGAGTTATTATACCTATGCAGTGTGAATACTATGCTCTAGAAGGATTATCCGCCTTAAATAATACCATTAGGCAGATTGCCAAATTAATTAATCCAAAACTGAAAATTGAGGGCATACTAAGAACCATGTACGATCCTCGCAATGGGCTGACTAATGCGGTATCTGCGCAACTAAGAAAATATTTTGGTGATATTGTTTACCGCGTGAGTATTCCGCGAAATGTAAGATTAGCCGAGGCACCAAGCCATGGTAAACCAGCGCTAGCTTATGATAAAAACGCAAAAGGCTCACTCGCCTATTTAGCACTGGCGGGCGAGATACTGCGCAAACAACAAAATTTAACTGAGAATAAAGGATAATAATCCATGGCCACAAAAAGACAGAGCTTAGGTAAGGGGTTAGATGCACTGTTGGGACTTGCAGAAGATATCACTGCAGATCAAGAACTGGCTAGCAATGAAAAAACAGCGTCCGATAGCGCGTTGAAGCATATCCCTGTTGAGTTTCTTCAGCGCGGGGAATACCAGCCTAGAAGAGAATTTAACTCAGACAGCTTAGAGGAGTTAGCTGATTCTATCGCCAGCCAAGGTCTGATACAGCCAATTGTAGTGCGCGAAATAGCACAGAATAAATATGAAATAATCGCTGGCGAAAGACGCTGGCGAGCGGCTCAGTTAGCTGGCTTAGACAGTGTGCCAGCCATTGTTCGAGAAATATCTAATCAAGCAACGATCGCTATAGCCTTGATTGAGAATATTCAGCGAGAAGACCTAAATGCTATTGAAGAAAGCCAGGCTTTAATTCGCTTGCAAGATGAATTTAACCTTACCCAGCAGCAGGTAGCTCAGGCTGTTGGCAAGTCGCGATCCGCCGTCACCAATCTGATGCGCCTAGCATCTCTTCAGCCTGTGGTGCAGCAACAGCTAGAGCGCGGCGATATAGAATTGGGTCATGCCAAATGTCTTTTAGCACTGGAAGGTGAAACTCAAATTTTAGCAGCACGCACAGTTGCCAGTGAAGGTTTAACTGTTCGCCAAACTGAAGTTTTAGTAAAAAAACTGCAGTTACCTGATACCCAAATCAAAACCAAAACCACACCAAATCAAGATATCCTAAACCTACAAAATCAGTTATCAGAAAAGCTCGGTGCGGCAGTTAAAATACAACATGGTTCGAAAGGTGCTGGAAAGTTGAGTATTAGTTACAACAGTGTTGATGAGCTTGATGGTATTCTTAGTCACCTTAAATAATCGATAAAACCCCATAAAATGCAAAATACTTGTTAATTTTAGGGCGGTTGAGTTGAATATCACAAATACTAAACCTATAATGCCCACCCGCGCCATAGTCTGTGATCGATCTCGATCGCCTTCTGCTCGGAAAAGGTGGATTAAGAATACCGTGACAACCATTCCAAAGCCTGAACTACTGAAAGCTACCCTGTGCCAATTAGCAGCTTTACTGGTGTTGGTGGTTATGATTAGTATGACCGACAAATTAATGGCGGTCTCAGCTTTGGTGGGCGGATTAATTCAAATTCTACCTCAGGCTTGGTTCTCATGGCAGGCCTTTAAATATGCCGGAGCGAGCAATGTGGATAAAGTTGTGCGATCCATGTACCGCGGAGAACTTGGGAAAGTAGTAATGACGGCAACCTTATTTGCAATATTGTTTACCGTCGATAAACAGTGGAATTACCTCGCATTGTTTACTACTTTTCTTGTAATGATACCGTTGCAGTGGTTTTTGACTCAAAAAGCATTGCGACACTAAACAGATAGTTTGTTGGAATACAGAGTAGAGAACACTAGATGGCCGGCGAAAACCCTGCAAGTACTACTGAATATATTCAGCATCACCTTCAAAACCTAGTCTATGGTAACCATCCTGAAAATGGCTGGAGCTTCGCCCATGGCGCACAAGAAGCCGCCGAAATGGGCTTTATGGCAATTCATGTTGACTCGCTGGCTTGGTCTCTTGGTTTGGGTATTTTATTCTGCTGGATGTTTCGCTATTCCGCAAAGCGTGCAACCACTGGTGTACCCTCGGGCTTTCTAAACTTTATTGAGTTGGTTGTAGAGTTTATTGATAGTTCTGTGAAAGATAGCTTTCACGGAGTTAATAAAATGGTTGCGCCGCTAGCGCTAACTATTTTTGTCTGGGTGTTCCTTATGAACCTTATGGATCTTATCCCAGTTGACCTTATCCCCTACCTGCTTGCTAAAGCGGGCGTTGGCTACCAAAAAATCGTCCCCTCTACCGACCCCAATATCACCATGGGTATGGCACTGGGCGTATTTATCTTGATGCTTTATTACTCGATCAAGATTAAAGGCACAGGCTTTATTAAAGAATTAACCATGCACCCATTTAATCACTGGGCATTTATACCGGTGAATCTATTTATGGAAACTGTGGGTCTATTAGCCAAGCCATTCTCACTTGGTTTGCGTTTGTTCGGCAATATGTATGCCGGTGAGATGATATTTATTCTAATTGCAATGATGTTTGCTGCTGGAGCTGGTGGCGGTATAGCCGCTGGTGGTATCCATGCGCAAATCTTCGGCGAGCACACTAACTTTTTATTTTGGTTAGCGGTGTTTGCACTGGTCTGCGGGGTTTGCTGGTTAAACCTTAAAGGCAAGATATCAACTGGTAAAACAGTTCTTATCGCAGCAATCATTATGACACTGAGCGGCGGTGTATTTGCCATTGCCGGTGGCTTGATGCAATGGGGCTGGGCGGTATTCCATATTTTGGTTATCACCTTGCAAGCATTTATTTTTATGGTTCTCACTGTCGTCTACTTAAGTATGGCGCATGAAGACCACTAACTTTTTTATTTAAACCACTGAAATCGGGAGTCTACGATGGAACTTGTTATCATTGCTGCGGCAATTATGCTCGGATTGGGCGCATTAGGAGCCGCTGTTGGTATGGGTCTTCTTGGCGGGAAATTAATTGAAGGAACTGCTCGTCAGCCAGAGCTTGGTCCAATGCTTCAGGGCAAAATGTTCCTGCTAGCGGGTCTTATTGATGCTGTGCCTATTATTGGCGTTGGTATTGCTATGTACCTTATCTTTGTTGTTGCTCCAAGCGTTGGCGCATAACAGCAACTTTTAAATTAGCCTTTATGAGGTGATTGCGTGAATATTAACTTAACGCTTTTTGGCCAAATGGTAACATTCGCATTCTTTGTGTGGTTCTGCATGAAGTTTGTATGGCCGATCATTCTGCAAGCTATGGAAGAGCGTCAGCAAAAAATTGCCGACGGTCTAGACGCAGCTGACCGCGCGGTGCGTGATCTTGATGCAGCTCAAAGCAAAGTCTCAGATCAATTAAAAGAGGCCAAGCAAGCAGCAGCAGGCATTATAGATCAAGCTAACAAACGCGCTAACCAAATTGTAGATGAAGCGAAACAGCAAGCCACAGCAGAGGGAGAGCGACTGAAAGTTGCTGCCCAAGCTGAAATTGAGCAAGAAGTGAACCGTGCAAAAGAAGAACTGCGCGCCACTGTTGCTGGGCTTGCTATTGCTGGTGCTGAAAAAGTACTTGAAGCTTCAATTGACGAAAAAGCCAACAAGGAAATCGTCGACAAATTGGCAGCTCAGCTGTAATCGAGGTCTAATATGGCAGAATTAAGTACATTAGCTCGACCCTATGCCAAAGCAGCTTTTGAATATGCTGTTGAAGCAAAAGATCTTCAGGGTTGGTCTGATAGTCTTGCTCTAGCGGCATCTGTAGCTCAGCAGCCAGCGGTTGAAAAACTGCTGAGTTCGCCTAGTGCTACTGCGGCAGCGCAAGCGCAAGCGGTGCAGGATATTTGTGGCGATGAGCTGGCAACAGCTTGTCAAAACTTTATCAGCATATTGTCGGAAAATCGTCGACTACAGCTTTTGCCACACATTTCTCAACAGTTTGACATTATGAAAGCAAACCTAGAGAAAGCTGTTGATGTTGATGTTGTGGCTGCTGCTGATATAGATGTAGCGCAACAAAAAGCTCTCAGTGATGCCTTAAGTGCAAAGCTGGAACGAAAAGTAAACCTACAGGTTAGTCTCGATAAAAGCCTGATAGGTGGCGCGGTTATCCGCGCTGGGGATACCGTTATTGACGGTTCCATTCGCGGTCGTTTGACCAAACTCGCCGAAACACTAAATTCCTAAGGATTGAGGTCCAAGCATGCAGCAACTGAATCCATCAGAAATCAGCGACATTATTAAAGGTCGTATTGATAACTTAAATGTAACATCCGAAGCCCAAAATGAGGGCACCATTGTATCCGTATCGGACGGTATCATTCGTATCCACGGTCTTGCCGACGTGATGTACGGTGAAATGATCGAATTCGATGGTGGCGTCTATGGTATGGCACTTAACCTTGAGCGCGACTCCGTTGGTGCCGTTGTTCTTGGTGACTACCAGTCACTAGCAGAGGGCCAAAAAGCTCGCTGTACTGGCCGTGTACTAGAAGTACCGGTAGGTCCAGAGCTTGAAGGCCGTGTCGTTGACGCATTGGGTAATCCCATTGACGGCAAAGGCCCAATTAATGCCGCTGCTACCGATGCTATCGAAAAGGTTGCTCCGGGTGTAATTGCCCGTCAATCAGTTGATCAGCCAGTACAAATTGGTTTGAAAGCGGTTGATTCTATGGTGCCAATCGGTCGTGGTCAGCGAGAGTTGATTATTGGTGACCGTCAGATCGGTAAAACCGCGATTGCGGTTGATGCCATCATCAATCAGAAAGGCTCTGGCATTAAATGTATCTATGTCGCTGTAGGTCAAAAGGCCTCATCGGTTGCGGCAGTGGTGCGCAAGCTAGAAGAGCACGGCGCAATGGAACATACCATTGTAGTAGCAGCTACAGCTTCTGATCCAGCAGCGATGCAGTTTCTAGCTCCATTTGCTGGTTGTTCAATGGGTGAGTACTACCGTGATCGCGGTCAAGATGCCCTAATTATTTAT
>JBJKZE010000021.1:0-33776 GCA_045560645.1 Porticoccaceae bacterium
AAGATCATTATTAAAGAAATTAACAATAGTCCTCCAATAATTGGGCTGACTGCCGATATAACAGCTAAGGAGCAAAATAAATTAATCTCTGCGGGGGCCAAAAGCGTTCAACTTAAGCCAGTTGATGAAGTAGATTTAATAAATACTATTTTAGAATCGATAAATACTAAAGAATTACCGCAGAAATTTTCTGGGGAAGGAATGCTGGCATCTGTTCTTCCCGTGGCGGACCTTAAGAAAGCAATTAATGATAATCTTGATAGTCTAGAGAGTTGTTTACATGCCAACGAGCAAATGCATATCAGACCGTTAATCCATGATTTATTGGGGTTTTGTGGTTTGTATGGTATGCCTGGTCTCAGAGATATAGTGCTTGAGTTGAAAAATTCCTATGCCGTTTTAGATAATTCGAAAAATTTACAACAGGTTAAACTTATTCGCCAATATATGGATGAGTCACCTATTTTTAGCTAGTGCTAATTAAATAAAGGATTTAGCACTTAAGTATTAGTGCGTCAGTGTCATTTTAATTTACTAGAACATGATCTAAATTTAACAGTGCAAGATCGACTGTCCAAGCAGGAAGCATTTAAATGGATTTACATTGGTTCGCAAGCATAAACCCATACACCATTGTTAAGTCTCAGTAGTTTCATTCTTCGATCAAATTTGTTCGATGGATGTATTGGGCTGTTGTTTCATGGTAGTCAACATTTACGGCGACAGGGTAGTTGCTATGTACCATAGATGGTACAGGTCGATTTTGTTATTTACTCCCTCTTTAAACCTCGCTCCTGCGAGGTTTTTTTTATATTCAGAAAAAAATAGCACACAAAACTAAAAGTAATTCTTTTCTCTGGATAGTATTAGTCATAGACTGTTTAAAAATTCACAAAGAATCTTTATGAAAAAAGAAAAACCCATTATCGATAGCTTTGCAGACCGTGAGGCATCTAAGTATCAAAACCCTATTCCAAGTCGAGAGTTTATTCTTGATTATCTGGAGCATAGTGTAGGCCCATTAACCCACGAGGCGGTCTGTACAGGTCTTAACTTAACCGACCCTGAGCAAGTTGAAGCCATGCGTCGTCGATTAAACGCTATGGAGAGAGATGGGCAGCTGGCTAGAAACCGGCGCGGTGGTTATGGCACGCTGGAAAAACTTAATCTAGTTAAAGGTAGAGTTATAGGTCATTCAGAGGGTTTTGGTTTTGTTTCGCCACTCAGTGGTGAGGGTGATGATATATTTCTTTCTAGCGCACAGATGCGGCGTGTATTTGACGGCGACATTGTATTGGTTAGGGTGGCGGGATGGGATAGGCGAGGTCGTCCTGAGGGCTCATTAGTAGACATAGTAGAGCGAGCTACGCACCAATTGGTCGGTCGTTATTTTCGTGAAAGTGGGATTAACTTTGTAAGACCAGACAACCCAAGAATTAGTCAGGATATTTTAATTTCTGCAGATCGTCCCTGTCCGGCAAGTCCCGGGCAGATAGTGGTAGTAGAAATTTTGGAGCCACCTACACGAAATAGTCTTCCTGTAGGGTTTGTTTCCGAAGTATTAGGCGAGCATTTAGATCCTGGTATTGAAATTGATATGGCGGTTCGCAATTATGGAATTCCTTTTCAATGGAATGTCGGAGTTGAGGCGGAAACAGCCGATATCCCATCGGAGATTTCCTATACAGATTCAAGAGTTGATATAAGATCGATGCCATTAATAACTATTGATGGCGAAGATGCTCGCGATTTTGATGATGCGGTATATTGTCGGCCTAAAGCACGCGGTGGGTGGGAGCTTGTTGTTGCTATTGCCGATGTCTCTCATTATGTGACTGTGGGATCTGAATTAGATAAAGAAGCTTTCTCTCGAGGAAATTCTGTATATTTCCCAAATCACGTAGTGCCGATGCTGCCGGAAAAGTTATCCAATGGACTCTGTTCACTAAATCCTGCTGAAGATCGTTTTTGCATGGTGTGTGAGATGCAAATCAGTGAGCAGGGTGATATCACTGGTTATCAGTTTTATGAGGGGATAATGCATTCTCATGCTCGTATGACCTATACCCAGGTAGCACAGATAGTAGCTGATAAGGATCATACCTCTGCAGCAAGAGAGCAGTTTAGCGCGGTATTGCCGCAAATTGATGCGTTACAAGACTTGTCGCAGCGATTACAAAAGTGCCGCAGTCAGCGTGGTGCTATAGATTTTGATACCCAAGAAACGCGAATACTTTTTGATAGCAAGCGCAAAATTAGTCAGATTATTCCAGTGGATAGAACCGATGCTCATCGCTTAATTGAAGAGTGCATGCTGTGTGCTAATTTATGTGCTGCGGAATTTTTACACAAATCTAAACTACCGGCACTTTATCGAGTGCATGAGGGTCCGAGTGAGGAGAGATTAATCTCGGTAAGGGATTTCTTAGGTGAGCTGGGTATTGGATTGGGTGGTGGCGATGAGCCGCAACCTATGCACTATCGTCAAGTACTGAATGCAGTTCGGCATCGTGATGATGCTCAAATTATCCAATCTGTTCTGCTTCGCTCTATGAGTCAGGCTGTTTATCAGTGTGAAAATTTAGGCCATTTTGGTTTGGCATTTGACGCCTATACTCATTTTACTTCACCTATTCGCCGTTACTCTGATTTATTGGTCCATCGCGCTATACGTAGTTTAATCAAAAGCGGAAAAAAATCCGCCCATATTCGGCGAGAAGGAAAACAGCCTAATGTTGATAAGGCTGTTTATTATCCCTATGAGCTATCTTCTCTTGAGGAGGTGGGACAGCATCTATGTGTAACCGAGCGTCGCGCCGATGAAGCGACACGAGATGTAGTTAACTGGCTAAAGTGTGAATTCCTGTTAGATCGCGTTTCCGAGCAATATACTGGGGTTGTTAATGCGGTCACTGGCTTCGGGTTATTTGTGATGCTAGACGATTTGATGGTGGAAGGCTTGATTCATGTTACAGGTTTGCCAAAAGATTATTATCACTATGAAGCATCACAGCATCGAATGGTGGGCGAGCGAACCGGTAGAACATTTAGGCTGGGTCAGAAAGTCAAAGTAAAAGTGGTTAGAGTTAATCTGGAAGAAAGAAAAATTGACTTTGAACTTATAGACAAGGCTTCTAATCAGTCTCATACATCCAAGCCAAGGAATTTTGTTAAAGCATCAGATGACCGTTCGAATAAGCCCAGAACTAAAAAACCTGGCGCCAGAACTTCTGGTGGGAAAAAGTCTTCAAGCAACCGCTCTAAAACCAAGACAAAGGCGGGTAGCTCTAATGCAAAAAGAAAGCGTAAATCTAGGCGTTAATTTATAGGGTTAATATGCTTGGGTATTAGTTCGCTAAGTAGATCGCCGATGTAATCAATAAAAACTGTACCTATTTCTTTAGTATAGAATTCGGGATCACTGTGCCCAAGGGCTAAAACCCCAAAAGTATTGGTCGTTTTTAGTGGCAATGCTAAAACTGAGCCTATATCTTCGGCTTGGTTGCCAAAAAGTAGGGAAATTGCTTCGTCATTTATTTTGCCGCAGACAGCTTTTTTTGCGCTTAGAATTTTGCCAATAATTGATTTAGCCTCACTTTCAGAGACGAAATTGACCGCGGTTTTAGTCGCTGCGGAATCATTGTTTATTAGGGTAAGGCTAAAAAATTCTGTGGAAAAATCACTCTTTAAACTAACCGTAAGCGCCTTGCTTAAACTGTTTAAGTCATTTGCTTGTATCAAGTTTAAGACTAGCCGATTAGTTTTTTCCATAAGTAATACATTATCTTTGGCAGCGGCTTGCATCTGATCTATTTGAGTGATCATCTCGCTATTACGCTTTCGTATTATGCCAATTTGACGTTCTACTAGTGAGATTGCTTTGCCACTGTCATGAGAAATATTGATGACTTCAAAAACATCTGGGTTTTGTTCGAAAAAATCTGGGTTCTTAGTGAGATAACCTCGTACTACCTGCTGTTCAGTTAATTCTTCCTTTTTAGCGGTCATAGTTTAATCTTTCCATGAAAAACTGTTGTTGCTGGTCCTGTCATTAGTATGGGGTCGCCTTCACCCAGCCATTCAATACAGAGCTCTCCACCCAGTAGTTTAAGATTTACTTTTGAAGCTACCGAATCTTGTTGAATAGCCGCTACAGCCGCTGCACAGGCACCAGATCCACAGGCTTGGGTTTCACCAACCCCGCGTTCATAAACCCGCAACTTGATATTTTGTCGATCAATAATTTGCATAAATCCCACATTGACACTTTCAGGAAACTGGCTATGAGCTTGAATTAAAGGGCCAATATCTTCTACTGCAGTAGTATCTAAATCATCAACCTGTATAACTGCATGAGGATTGCCGATAGATAGCGCTGCAATTTCAAAGTTTTGAGATGCTGCCTCAATGGTATAAATCTTGTTTTGCTGTTGAGAGGTAAACGGTATATCTGCTGGTTTAAAAATTGGCTCACCCATATTGGCTGTAACCAGATTTTTAGCCTTGGTGGTCACTTCCATTACGCGATTTTTGGTTTGAAGTAGAACGGTTTTTTTGCCAGAAAGTTGCTGGTCTGCAATATAGCGGCCTATACAACGAGCACCATTACCACATTGCTCTACTTCACTGCCATCACAGTTAAAAATACGATAATTAAAGTCAATATTTTTATTACTGGGCGGCTCTATTAATAGGACTTGATCACAACCAATGCCAAGATTTCGGTCTGCCAATGTTTTGATAGCATCCGTGGTCAAATTAATATGTTGTCGCACGGCATCAATGACGACAAAGTCATTGCCAAGGCCATGCATTTTGGTAAATTTTATCAACATTTTAGCGAGCTCCGTTATTGCTCTTTTATCAGTTGTTCACCTCTAACAAGATCCTCTATGGTCTCGCGCGCTCTAACAAGATGTATTTGATCACCATCAACCATAATCTCAGGCACTCTTGGGCGACTATTATAATTTGAGCTCATAGTAAAACCGTAGGCTCCGGCTGATGAAAGGTAAAGATAATCGCCCTCTTCAATGGCAAGTTTTCTATCTTTGGCTAGAAAATCGCCTGTTTCACATACCGGACCAACCACATCATAGTCTGCTTCTGCTCTATCTGACATGATTTCAATCGGATTGATATCCATCCAGGCATCATAAAGAGCAGGTCGCAACATATCATTCATAGCGGCATCGACAACGGCGAAATTTTTATCGCCATTTTTCTTAATGACCTGAACTTGAGTCAGCAAAATTCCGGCATTAGCGGTAATTGACCTGCCAGGCTCCATGACTAAGGTTTCCGTACGGTCTTTGAGTAGTGGCGCTAGGGCGTCCATATAGCTAGCCAAAGAAGGTACGGTTTCATTTTGATAGCGCACACCAAGTCCGCCACCAATATCAATATGTTTTAGCTTAATTCCTGCATCAGCTAAGCGATCTACCAATACCAATAGATGCTGCATAGCATCTATAAAAGGTGTTATATCGGTTAACTGTGAGCCTATATGGCAGTCTACGCCGACCACTGAGATATTGTCCATTTCAGCAGCTTGCTGATAGACCTCGTAGGCTCGGCTGATATCTATGCCAAATTTGTTTTCTTTAAGCCCAGTTGAAATATAGGGGTGAGTCTTGGCATCTACATCAGGATTGACGCGAATTGAAACTGGTGCCATTTGTTTGGTTTCTGCGGCTGTTTTATTTAAAAGTCTTAACTCGGATTCTGATTCAACATTAAAGCAATGAATACCCACCTCGAGCGCGCGACGCATTTCAGCGGCAGTTTTGGCTACACCGGAATAAACCACCTTGGCCGGATCACCTCCAGCCAACATTACGCGTTCGAGCTCACCAACAGAAACAATATCAAAGCCTGCACCTAATTTTGCCAGTGTTTGCAACACAGCTATATTAGAATTGGACTTTACCGCATAACAAATAAGATGATCGCGCGAACTTAGAGCTTGTTGATAGTCTAAAAAGTTTTCGCTGATCGCCTGTTTGCTGTAGGCATAGCAGGGGCTGCCATATTGCTGAATAATGTCCTTTAGAGGGACATCTTCCATTAATCGTTGGTTGCCATTGATGGTTACTGAGCTATGCATTGTGGCTAGTAGTCCTTTTCTTGATTGGTTGTTGTGTCTTCAGGTAAATATAGATCACCGATATTGCCACAGCCAATTAACCCGCAGAAAAAGAATACAGTAAAAATGAGAGTGAGTCGTTGACACATATTCTGTTACCTTGAAAAAAGCGTTAGTATAGCGGTAGTGACTGACCACACTCAAACAATTATCACAGCCTTCTAATGAACAGGTACTTAAACTATGACAGAAGCCCAATTTAACCAGATAGTCGATGATCTTATGTTTTCGATTGAAGAATGCATTGATGATAGCGGTGCAGATCTGGATTATGAAAATACAGCGGGGATGTTAACCATTACCTGTGAGGCTAATGGTTCGCAGATTATTTTATCCCGTCAACCAGCGCTGGGTGAAATATGGTTAGCAGCTCGCTCTGGAGGCTTTCATTTTAAGTTAGATACGAACTCAACACAGAGTATTTGGATAAATACCGTGAGCGGCGAACCGCTCATCAATATGTTGTCAGATGCTTGTTTACAGCAGTCAGGGGAGCAGGTTAATTTCGATTTTTAACTAATGCTAAAGCCCTGTCTGCAGCGGCTTTAACCTGTTCTGGTGCTGTTCCACCCTGATGATTCCTGGCAGCCACTGATCCTTCAAGGGTAAGAACATCAAAAATATCCTGTTCAATTAGGCTTGAGAATTTTTGCAGTTCTTCAAGACTCATTTCAGATAAATCTTTGTTATTTTTGATGCCATAAGCAACCGCATTGCCAACAATTTCATGGGAATCTCTAAAGGCGGTTCCTTTTCCTACGAGATAGTCTGCTAAATCTGTTGCAGTTGAGAAACCTCTTTTAGCGGCTTCATACATGGATTCACGATTGGCCTGTATGGCTGGAATCATATCGCCAAAGGCTCGCAGGCAGTCTTGAACTGTGTCAACGGCATCAAATAGAGGTTCTTTATCTTCTTGATTATCCTTGTTGTAAGCTAGTGGTTGTGACTTCATCAGGGTAAGCAGTGAAATAAGTTGCCCAGTCACTCTGCCAGTCTTACCTCGAACCAATTCTGGTACATCTGGGTTTTTCTTTTGCGGCATTATCGAAGAGCCAGTACAGAAGCGATCTGGTAGATCAATAAACTGAAATTGTGCTGAGGCCCATAAAATTAATTCTTCAGATATACGTGAAAAATGAGTCATTAGAAGGCTGGCAAAGGCACAGAACTCAATGGCAAAGTCACGATCACTCACGGAATCCAATGAGTTTTCAGAGGCTTTGCTAAAGCCGAGTTCTGAGGCAGTAAAATCTCGATCGATAGGGTAGCTAGTGCCGGCAAGTGCAGCCGACCCCAAAGGACTTTGGTTAAGTCTTTTTCTGCAGTCACATAGGCGTTCATAGTCACGTTGAATCATCTCATTCCAAGCTAGAAGATGATGACCAAAGGTTACGGGTTGAGCAGTTTGCAAATGAGTAAAGCCGGGCATTATAGTCGATGCCTCTTTTTTCGCTAGGGCAATAATATTCTGTTGTAATTGACTGATTTGCGGCTTGATGATATCAATTTGATCGCGTAACCACAGACGTATATCTGTAGCTACCTGATCATTTCTGGAGCGACCGGTATGTAGTTTTTTGCCGACAATTCCGATGCGCGCAGTTAATGCTGCTTCGATATTCATATGGACATCTTCCAAGGTCTGCGACCAAGAAAATTCTCCAGTCTCAATTTCTTCGCTGATTTGACCTAGACCTTGAATAATTTGCTCCAGCTCATTTGCGCTGAGAACGCCAACCTTAGTTAACATTTTTGCATGGGCGATGGAGCCCTGAATATCTTGCTGCGCAAGGCGTTGGTCAAAATCAACAGATGCGGTAAAGCGCGCTACAAAATCATCTACAGGTTCATTAAAGCGACCGCCCCATGAGGCATTGGTTGCAGAATGATCCAGCTGTTTAGGTTTGCTTTTATTAGATTTAGTCATTGACGATATTGCCCCATCGTTAAAAATTGTATCGATTATAGCTAATCCTGATGGCTAGGGGGTAGAAGTTAGTCTTAGAGGTGCGATTATTTTAATAAACAGCCATTTTAGTCAGTTTTACTCTGACAAATAGCGATAAATTGACGATAATAGGCACTGATAATTTATCTTGGGTTAAAACCGTGACCAATAAATTGCGAATAGCGACAAGAAAAAGCCCTCTTGCACTGTGGCAGGCGGAATACGTAAAGCATCAATTAATACTGCATCATCCTCAATTGCAGGTTGAGTTAGTTGCTATGAGCACTCGTGGCGATAAATTACTCGATGCACCTCTGGCTAAAGTTGGTGGTAAGGGCTTATTTGTAAAAGAGCTTGAGGTTGCGATGCTCGAAGGTAGGGCGGATATTGCTGTGCACTCAATGAAAGATGTGCCTATGGAATTTCCCGAAGGTTTGGCTTTATCGGTGATTTGTCAGCGAGAAGATCCCACCGATGCCTTTGTATCGAATAAATATTCTGACTTAAGTCAGTTGCCAGACAATGCAGTTGTGGGCTCTTCAAGTTTGCGACGCCAATCACAAATACGTGCAAAATTTCCACATTTAACCATCAAAGATCTGCGCGGTAACGTCAATACCCGATTAGATAAGCTCGATAAGGGTGAGTATGATGCACTAATTCTTGCCAGTGCCGGCCTTATTCGTTTAGATATGGCCGATAGAATTGCCTCCCGACTGGATATTGATCTTTGCCTACCAGCGGGTGGCCAGGGAGCTGTAGGAATAGAGTGTCGTGCCAATGATACTGAAGTTTTAGCGCTTTTAGAGCCATTGCATGATGCAGATACGGCCTGTCGCGTTATTGCTGAGAGAGCAGTAAACCGTCGTTTGCAAGGCGGCTGTCAGGTACCTATCGCCTGCTTTGCTGAAATGGATTCAGATAATCAATCAATTTATCTTCGTGGGCTAGTGGGTAGTGTCGATGGTCAAACACTGCTTGAAGCTTCTATAGATGGGCCGGCAGATAAGGCTGAACAATTAGGTGAAGCTCTGGCGGACAAGTTACTTTCTATGGGTGCCGGGGAGATACTTTCAGCCGTTATGGGCAATAATTACAATGCCTGATAAGCCTGTATTAGTGGTCAGACCATTGCGCGATGAGGATGCTTTTCTAAAGCTTTTAGGTCAAGCCTCTATTGCGTATAAATATATACCTATTATGCAAATACAGCCGGTGAATGAGGGGGATAAGCAATATCTATCCATTGCAGACTGTATTAATCGCTTACAACAGTTTGATCAAATTATTCTTATCAGTGCTAATGCGGCTGAAATTGGCTTGCCGCTAATAGCTAAGCGCTGGCCTGTATTGCCTAAGAATATTGAGTTTCTAGCAGTGGGTCAGCAAACTGCTGATATATTCTCTGAATTTAATTACTCAGTAAATTTTCCGCAGATACAACCCAATACGGAGGGATTGCTTGCTGAGTTACCGCAGTTGCAAAACTTAAAGGGTAAAAAAGTACTTATTTTGCGTGGTGGGCAGGGTCGGCAAACATTGGGTGAGAAACTTGCTCAACGCGGTGCAACGGTCGAGTACTGCGAGCTATACCAGCGCCAGATTCATTCGCAAAATTTATTACAGGCAAAAAACTTTATGCCCAGCGCCAGTTGCCTTGTAGTTCACAGCGGTGAACTACTGCAAGCTATGGATATTCCACAGGATAAGCGTATACCCTTGGTGGTGCCCAGTGATAGAATTGCACAAATGGCAAAGAGTATGGGTTACCTTGTAGTTGCAGTTGCAGAAAATGCCCTGCCTAAAGCAATGTACAAGGCTGTAAAAAAGTCCTTAAGTATTGATTAGCCAACCTAGATAAGTATTACCTTTAAATATTAGTTATCCCTGATGTTTTATGCAGGGTTTTTAGATAAAAAGTGAAAATAGCCCTATGAAATCATCGATTTTGGCAAAGTTGGATAATCTTAATGAGCGCTACCAAGAGGTTGCCGCTCTTTTAAGTGATGCCGAAATAATTACTGATCAAAATAAATTTAGAGATCTGTCCAAGGAATATGCCGAATTAGAGCCAGTGGTTAAAGCTTATTTAAGCTACCAAGAAGTCATTAATAATCTGGGTGAGGCCAAGCTATTACTTAAGGATTCCGACCCGGATATGCGAGCAATGGCGCAAGATGAGATGGCCAAAGCGGAATCGCAACTAGAGCCATTGGAACTGGATTTACAAAAACAATTGCTTCCCAAAGACCCCAATGATCACAAGAATGTCTTTCTTGAAATTCGCGCCGGAACCGGTGGTGATGAGGCGGCTATTTTTTCTGGTGACCTGTTTAGAATGTACAGTCGCTTCGCCGAGGGTAAGCGCTGGAAGGTGGAGGTCATCAGTATGAATGAAGGCGATCACGGTGGTTATAAAGAAATTATTACCCGAATTGTCGGCCAAGGCGTTTACTCCATGCTGAAATTTGAATCTGGTGCCCACCGTGTGCAACGGGTCCCTGAAACTGAATCTCAGGGTCGAATTCACACCTCTGCCTGTACTGTGGCTGTGATGCCAGAAGCTGATGAGCAGGATGCTATTGAAATTAACAAAGGCGATTTGCGAGTAGATACATTTCGCGCCTCAGGGTCTGGTGGGCAGCACGTCAACAAAACTGATTCAGCTATTCGCATAACGCATTTGCCAACGGGTATTGTTGTCGAATGTCAGGATGAGCGATCACAGCATAAAAACCGCGCCAAGGCTATGTCGGTTCTTCAGGCGCGTTTGAATAATGCGCAAACTGATGCAGCGGCCAAGGAGCAATCAGAGCAGCGTAAAAATTTGGTGGGCAGTGGCGACCGTTCAGAGCGTATTCGAACCTATAATTTCCCACAGGGTAGAGTCACTGATCACAGAATAAATCTCACTCTGTACAAGCTAGCAGAGGTTATGGAGGGAAGTTTGGGTGAAGTTGTGCAGCCATTAATCAATGAATTTCAAGCTGAACAGCTTGCCTCGCTGTCGGAATAATGACTTTTTAGTATGGCCAGTGTTTCTGAGTTACTTCAATTATCAGCTAAATTACAATTAAACAGTGACTCGCCGCAATTAGATTGTGAGTTGCTTTTATGCCATGCGCTTGAGGTAGACCGCACCTGGTTGCGAACATGGCCGGAAAATCAAGTTTCTGTAACCCAGCAAGCCCTATTTGAATCCCTTTTAGATCAGCGTGTTAATGGTACCCCTGTGGCCTATCTTATTGGTACTCGGGGTTTTTGGTCTATGGATTTAAATGTATCCTCGGATACGCTTATACCTCGTCCTGAAACTGAGTTATTGGTAGAGATCGCATTAAACCTAAGTATTCCAAACAAAGCCTGTGGTTTAGATTTGGGTACAGGTTCTGGTGCGATTGCCCTCGCATTAGCTTCTGAGCGATTAGATATGCAGTGGATTGCTGTGGATTCACAGCAGGGAGCAGTTGAGCTGGCGCAAAGTAATTGCGATCAACAACAGCTTACCAATGTAAGTATTTTTCAAAGCAGTTGGTTTGACGCAATAAAAGCACCAAATAATAAATTTGATTTAATTGTAAGCAACCCGCCCTATATTGCTGTGGCTGATCCTCATCTTTCTCAGGGCGATGTGCGTTTTGAGCCATCAACTGCATTAGTCTCTGGCGTTGATGGGTTGAACGATATTAAAATTATCGTTCGCCAAAGCCCGAGTTATTTAAATGCTAATGGTTGGCTTATTTTGGAGCATGGCTATAACCAGGGGCAGTCGGTAAGAGAACTAATGTTAGCTGCAGGATTTTCTCAGGTTGTGACCAAGCAAGATTATAATAATTTAGACCGTGTTACTCTTGGGCAGTGGCAATAATTTTTATACTTCGGCACCCATTATTTTGCTAGATAATAGGGCTAAAAGAGTCTAAGTGTTTATTATCTAAGCGAATAAAACCTAATTCTGCTATAGTTGCCGCCATAGTGATATCGTGGTGATGGTTTAAAAGCTATCATCTAAATTAAAAACTAAAAAAAGCATATAGCCCTTTGACTAAAACTCCCGAACAATCTGTTAATGCAGAGGCGTCAGCGCCATCGACTCAATCTAATTCTAAAAAGCCTACTAGAGCGTCAAGAAATCGACGCAAAAAGAGCCAACAGTGGGATATTTCTCAGTTTGTGGTTGATCCTTGTGAGGACAAAGCTAGGTTCCATGACTTTGAACTTCCGGATGAGTTGATGCATGGTATTCATGATGCAGGTTTTCAATACTGTACTCCGATTCAGGCCGCTTCATTGCCGCATACCTTGCACGGTTATGATCTTGTAGGCAAGGCTCAAACTGGGACGGGTAAAACAGCTGCATTCTTATTGAGTATTATTGCTGATTTAATTAAGCATCCGGTTGAGGGTGAGCGCTACTTAGGAGAGGCAAGAGCCATGATTATGGCACCAACACGCGAGTTGGCGATTCAAATTGCTGATGATGCGGCTAATTTGGTTAAGCATGCTGATTTAGGCGTGCACTGTTTAGTTGGTGGTATGGACTACGGCAAACAGTTATCTAAACTTCAGCGAGGACACTGTGATATTTTGGTGGGAACACCAGGTCGCCTTTTGGATTTTGCTAATAACCGAGATATTTACCTAGATCAGGTAGAAGTTTTAGTGATTGATGAAGCAGATCGTATGCTAGATATGGGTTTTATTCCTCAAGTTAGACGGTTGGTTCAATTAACTCCCAAAAAAGAAGATCGCCAAACGCTTTTATATTCAGCCACATTTACCCCTGAAATTATGCGACTCACTCAATCTTGGACTTTTGAGCCAGTAACAGTTGAGATTGATGCAGAAAAAATTGCTACCGATACCGTCGAGCAGAAAATTTATATTGCCTCTACAGAAGAAAAGATAATCTTACTGCAAAATATCCTTAAATCCGATGCAGTAGATTCGGTAATGGTGTTTGCTAATCGTCGCGATATTTGCCGAACACTATATGAAAAGCTAAAGAAACAAGGATTTAAAGTAGGTATTCTATCGGGTGACGTGCCGCAGAATCGTCGAATGAAGGCGCTGGAATCCTTCAAATCTGGTGTTTTAAAAGTCATGGTGGCGACTGATGTTGCGGGTCGAGGGATCCATGTTGACGGTGTCAGTCATGTAATCAATTACACCTTGCCTGAGGAGCCAGAAGACTATATTCACCGCATCGGAAGGACGGGTCGCGCCGGTAAAACAGGGATATCGATCAGCTTTGCCTGTGAAGATGATGCATTTCGTTTAGAGCCAATTGAAAAGTTATTGGAGAAAAAGTTGAATTGTGTGATGCCTGAAGAAAGTTTGTTGCAGGGCGTTGACGCCAAATAGTTCAGGTTAGGAATGGCGCATGAGTCGTTGTTTTTGACGACTCCAGTCTCTATCTTTTGAGTCCATACGTTTATCATAGGCAACCTTGCCCTTAGCCAGGGCAACTTCGCATTTAACCAAGTGACCTTTCCAATAAAGCGCAGTGCAAATACAGGTGCGACCTTTTTGCTTAACTGCATCATCTATTTTTTTTAGTTCACGGTAATTAAGTAGCAGTTTTCGCGTTCGGGTTGGCTCGGTCACGTAATGGGTAGAAGCTGTTTTAAGTGGCGATATATTAGTATTTAAAAGCCAAGCTTCGTTATCTTTAACCATGACATAGGTATCGGTAAGGTTAACCTGACCTTCGCGCAGACTTTTTACTTCCCAACCCTGAAGTGAAATCCCAGCCTCAAATTTTTCTTCGATAAAATAGTCATGCCTCATCTTGCGATTGAGGGCAATGGTATTGGAGGACTGTTTAGGTTTCTTTTTGCTCATAGGAAATGATTATACGTCGACCATTAGTTTTGTCATAAGATTATTGTGAAGATGCCAATATTTAAGTGTTTTTTTTAATGACAACACATTAATTAGTTGCTGCTCTAGGTAAGATCTAAAATTATAGTTACAATTCAGCAATAAAAATTGGGGATTTGTTATGGCACTTCAGCAAAAGGGAATGCATGGCGCATGGGTTAGTCGATGGACTTTTATAATGGCCGCTACTGGATCTGCGGTTGGCTTGGGGAATATGTGGAAATTTCCCTATGTTGCTGGCAGTAATGGTGGTGGTGCATTTGTTTTAGTATATCTAGCCTGTATTCTTTTTATTGGTGTTCCGGTGATGATGGCAGAGGTTATGCTGGGCCGCCATGGCCGCAAAAGCCCAATTAATGCCATGCGAGATATTGTCTCAGAAAGCGGAGTCGATCGGCGCTGGTCACATATAGGCTGGCTTGGCGTTATCGCGGCTATTTTAATTCTAAGTTTTTATGCGGTGATTGCCGGTTGGGCTCTGAGCTACATTATTGAAATGGGTTCAGGTGTTTTAAAAGGCGCCGATGGCGAAACAGCTGCCGCTGCCTTTTCTCAGTTACTCAATAACCCCACTAAGTTGATTTTTTGGCAAACGGTATTTTTAACCCTGTGTGTGGCAGTAGTAATGGGTGGGGTTAAAAAGGGCTTGGGGGTTGCGGTTGAAACTCTAATGCCAATTCTATTTTTTATACTTTTGGGACTATTGGTTTTTAGTTTTTTTAAGGGTAATTTTGCAGCTGCGGCAAACTTCTTATTTTCTTTTAACCTCGACCAATTAACTTCGCGATCGGTTTTAGAAGCAATGGGACAGGCATTTTTTACTTTGAGTATAGGTATGGGGGCGATTATGGCTTATGGTGCCTATATGCCACAAACAGCCAGTATTGGTAAAACTATTCTTATAGTGGCTTTTTTTGATAGCGCTGTGGCTATTATTTCAGGCTTGGTAATTTTCTCAATCGTATTTGCAACCCAGGGCATTGAGCCTGGTGCTGGTCCGGGATTAATGTTTATTAGTTTACCTGTTGCATTTGGCAGTATGCCCGGCGGTTTATTGATTGGTGCTATTTTCTTTATTTTAGTTTCTATTGCTGCTTGGAGTTCGGCTATATCTCTGCTGGAGCCCTGTGTGGCATGGCTAGTTGAAACTAAGAATATGGATCGCTTTCAAGCTAATATGATCTTTGCAGTAATAGCTTGGATTTTAGGCTTAGGCACAGTGTTTTCATTTAATATTTGGTCTGGGTATCAATTGTTTGGTTTTACATTCTTTGATTTCTTAGACTTCTTAACTGCTAATATAATGCTACCTATTTCAGGTCTATTGATTGCGTTATTTGTCGGCTATGTAGTTGATAAAAAAATCGTTGCCGCTGAAATGAAGGGTATGCATCCCAAAATACAGGTATTATGGCAATTTACCCTGCGCTATCTAGCTCCTTTTGCTATTGGTGCCGTATTTATTATGGGTCTGTATGACAAACTTTCTTAGGTGTTCGCTTGGCAACAGTTAATCGCTCAGCAATTGTTCCTTATTCCGCGCATAATATGTATTGCTTGGTCAATGATGTGGCAAGCTACCCACAATTTATGGATGGATGCTCTTCGGTTGAGATTATTGAGCATACAGATCAATTGATGCGGGCTACTTTGTGTTTAAAAAAAGCGGGTATGGAAGTTAATTTCACCACCCGTAATCAATTGGTAGCAGATACCAGTATTGAAATGCGCCTGCAGGACGGTCCATTTAAAACATTTTATGGCTTGTGGCAGTTTAAACCTTTGTCTGAAAGCGCTTGTAAGCTTACACTAGGTCTAGAATTTGAATTTAAAAGCTGGGCATTGGCTAAGGTAGCCACAGGCATGTTTTCAGGGGTATCTAGTAACCTCGTTGATGCGCTTTGTAAACGTGCGGACGAGATATATAAAGGGGAATCTAATGACAGAAAGTAATTCTGAAATAACTGTTGAGGTGGCATATGCACTGCCCGATAAGCAGCTACTTAAGGTGTTAAATATTCCTCAAGGAACCACGGCTCTCGATGCCGTAAAACAATCTGGCGTGTTGCAAATGTTTCCGGAAATAGATTTAGAAAACATACAAATGGGTATTTTTTCTCAAGTGCTTGGCACCAAGGGGCTTGCGGAGCCGGCTAGCTATGAACTTATGGCTAAAGATAGGGTTGAGTTATATAGACCATTGATTGCTGATCCAAAAGAAGTTCGCCGTCGCCGAGCAGAAGAATCTAAGGCGCAAAAAAACACTTAACAAATCATTTGCTACTTATCATGATTAATTATTGAAAGATCCCCTTCGATACTAACAAGTGCGCTATCTCGATTGAACCTCAGGCTTATTTGCTGCTCGGTTTTGTTATTATTGGAGTCAACTTTAGTGTAATAATAATCCCAGCGAGATGGATCAAAAGTATCGATTACAAGGGGTGTACCCAAAATATACTGCACCTGTGTTTTGCTCATGCCAATTTGTAATTTATCTATCATATCTTGAGAAACTATATTACCCTGCTGAACAGTTACCTTGTGTATGCTTGGGAATTGAACCCAGCTACATCCAGCAAATAAAAATACACAAAGTAAGAGCAAAATTGAATATAATCGCATAAGAGTTTTCCAGTTGGTGCGTTAGATAAATAATTGATGGATCATAACATAGAGAAGGGTAGATTATGTCTCCAGAAGATATGGAATTAAAAAAAGCGGGTTTAAAAGTCACGCTGCCTAGAATTAAGATTTTACAGATCCTTGAAAATACAGTCGAAAGACATATGACGGCGGAGGATATTTATCAGTCACTTCGGGATGCTGATGAAGATGTTGGAATTGCCACGGTATATCGAGTACTCACTCAATTTGAGGCGGCGGGGCTGGTTGAGAGGCATAACTTTGATTCGGGACCTGCGGTATATGAATTAGACCGCGGTGAACATCATGATCATATGGTCTGCACTGAAACTGGAAAGGTGATCGAATTTCATAATGACGAAATTGAAGCCTTACAGGAAAAAATTGCACAACAAAATGGCTATGATTTAGTAGGTCACAGCCTAGTACTGTATGTTAAGCCTAAGTAAAATAAATAGTGATTAAGCGGGGTTTAGTGCACTGCTAAAACTCGTGTTTTGGCTCTGGAAATGCCCCGCTCAACACTTCACTTCTGTAACTACTGAGTGCATCCTGAATACTGCAGCACTGTTCTAAATAATTCTTGGAAAATTTTGGCGCGCAATTAGAAATTCCCAGCACATCCTGAAGTACTAAGACCTGCCCATCTGTATCTGAGCCTGCGCCAATACCTATAACTGGAATATCAAGGGTAGAGGCTAACCCTTTGCCTAAGGCTGAGGGTACACATTCAACTACCAATAAATCAGCACCTGCTTGTTCAAGCATTTTCGCATCAGCTAAAATTTGATCGGCAGCATTTGCATCTTTGCCCTGAACCTTGAAGCCACTTAATTTATGCACTGACTGTGGGGTAAGTCCAAGATGACCACAGACCGGAATACCTCTTTCGGTTAGGGCAAAAACAGCTTCTGTTAACCACTCTCCACCCTCTAGCTTGACCATTTTCGCCCCCGCCTGCATTAGTATTGCTGCGTTCTCTAAAGCTTGAGGTACTGTAGCGTAGGACATAAATGGCATATCTGAAAGGATTAAAGATGACTTAATGCCACGTTTCACATTTGTAGTGTGGTATGCCATTTCATCAATGGTTACAGGGATAGTTGTTTGTTGTCCTTGAATCACATTGCCTAGGGAGTCACCTACTAAGGTAACCTCAATTTCAGCGTTATCAATTTGCCTTGCAAAGCTATAATCATAGGCAGTAATAGCGGCAAATTTCTTGCCCCTTGCTTTGATTGATCTCAGATTGTCAATTGATATAGTCGTCATACAGGTTCCCCAACTATTTAGGCGCAAAATTTCTGTTATTTTCCGGCATATTGTAGCATTTTATTTGTTCGCAGGATTTATTGAATAGGGTGTGGATTATAGTAGTGCCGACCGGGCTGCCCACGGAGAATATATTTCACTAAATTGAAGTAGTCAGAATTGCCCTGAGCTAAATTTATTTCACTGGTATTGACGATAAGTAGGGGGGTGTCCTCGTAATGATGGAAAAACTGAGTATAGGCATCATTAAGTGTTTGGATGTAAGTTAAATCAATACCACGCTCAACACTGTTACCCCGGCGCTGTAATCGATCAAACAGTGTCGTAGTAGGTGCCTGTAAACAAACTACCAGATCAGGTTGTGGTAATTCTTCTATTACCTTGTCATACAGTGTTTGATAAAGACGGTACTCATCATCATCCAAGGTTATTCTGGCAAATAGAGGGTCTTTCTCGATTAAAAAATCTGATACTCGACCCTGATGAAACAGTTCGCCCTGCTTGATTTTTTGAAGTTTTTGAATACGCTGAAACAAGAAGGATAGCTGAGTAGGTAGGGCATTGGCGCGACGGTTTTGATAAAAGCGCTCTAGAAAAGGGTTTTCTTCGGCATCTTCAAGGATTGTTTCACAGCTAAAGGTTTCTGCAAGTCGCTTGGCTAGTGTAGTTTTACCAACGCCGATTGGGCCTTCAACGGCAATATAGCTAGGTACTTTGAGGGATGCTAGATTCGTATCTAGCCCAAGTGTATTTAGAAGCTCTGCTTCCACTAACATCTCCAGTACCCATGCCATTAGCGCGGTGTTAATTAGTAAGTCTTACAATACCTTGCATTGAACAATTTGCCAATAGATCAATAACTTTTCCGTGACCTGGGATAATTAAATCGGCATTTAAATCGGCCAGAGGGGCTAATACAAAGGCTCTTTCATGAGCATATGGATGTGGTAGGGTAAGTCTTTGGGTATTTTCGATTAACTGGTCGTAAATTATTAGGTCCAAATCTAAGGTTCTTGCACCCCAGCGATGTTGGCGAATGCGTCCCTGTTGATTTTCAATCGATTGAAGGGCATCGAGTAATTCGTATACCCCTAAATCGGCCTCAATTTTGGCTGCAGCATTAATATAATCTGGCTGATTTCCAGGGCCAATGGCTGGAGTTTGATATAGGCTGGAAACCTTTAGGATATTAATTTTCTTGTGCGCACCTATTTTTTCTATCGCGCATTCGATTTGCATTTTTGGAGTTTTGTTTAGGCTGTCAAGTTCGCCGCCTAAGTTGCTGCCAAGACCAATAAAAGCCTCAGGCATTGGTGGAGCCTTTGGTTCTTCGTCGAGGTCTGCGGTTTCGAGGTCGATGAGAATTGAGCTGTTGCACCATCGTTTGACGCTCATCTTCACTAGCCTCTTGATATTTGGTCCACCAGTCACCAAGACCATCCAGAGACTCACCTGTTTGTTCTCTCAACAGAATAAAGTCATAGGCAGCCCGAAAACGAGGGTTTTCCATAGAGCGATTTGCTCTATTGCCACCGCGTTTCATCAAAGTTAGCTGCATAGACCATATTTCACGCATAGCCATGGTGAAGCGTCTTGGAATTGCTGTAATTGGAATTTGATTACTTATGACTTCATTAGCTGCCTTGTTTATGGCGCTAGCAGATGGATGCCCCTGTTTTTCATATTCGGCAGCTGTTTTTTGTACCGACGGCCACAATAGTGCAGCATAAATAAAAGCCGGAGTTACTCGCTTGTTGCTGCGAATTCTTAAATCAGTGTTGACTAAAGCCTGCTCTACCATTTTTTTGGCAGTTGGGTGTCCTTGATCGATTAGGCGATTTGTCTGGGGCACTAGATGTGCGAATAGTCGGCATTCAAACAGCTGTTGAAATACTGCAAGACCATAGCCTCCCATAAATAACTTTAATGTTTCGTCAAACATTCTCGGTGCTGATACATGCTGTAAGCTGTCGGCCATTTTCATAATAGGCTTTAACGTCTTACTCTCTATTTGAAAACCTAACTTTGCTGCAAATCTGGCTACTCTTAAAAGTCTAACTGGGTCTTCACTGTATCTAGTCGCAGGATTGCCGATAATGCGAACTTTTCGCTTGGCAAGATCTTCAAGACCATCACAGAAGTCATGAAGTGTATTTTTTTCGGTATCGTAATACAGGGCATTAATGCTCAGGTCACGCCGGCTGGCATCATCTTGCATAGAACCAAACATATTATCTCTTGTAAGCAGTCCGCTTTCAGCTTTTTGTACCTTGCCATTTTGGTCTGTATTGTTCGACCTGAAGGTAGTGACCTCGATTAGCTCTCTACCAAATTGAACATGAACAATTTGAAATCTGCGGCCAACAATTCTTGAGCGGCGAAATAGTCTTTTTACTTGCTGGGGTGTTGCGTTGGTAGCTATATCGAAATCTTTTGGGTTTAGGTCAAGTAGTAAATCCCGTACACAGCCTCCAACCACATAGGCTTTAAAATTATTTTTTTGTAGTACCCGAACAACCTCACAGGCATTCTTCGATATTTTTTTCGAGTTGAGACTGTGTTCTTGGGCATTGAGCACAGTATTGATGCCATCCTTATATGATGACTGGCGGTCAAAAAATTTTCCGAGACGTTTTAGCACATTAGTTGCCGTTGCTGAGTAATGGGATAGTTTAACAGAGCAAAACCAGCACTGTTAGCATTATATATTGACTAAGGTATATGTTTAGATTGGGGAGATAATTGAAAAAATAGACTGGCAATAAAAAAGGGTTGCCTTTCGGCAGCCCCCCGTAACCGTTCTTCAGTCTATGCTGTTTGAACGCTTTGCAATCCAACCGTTTATTATTTTTATTTATTTTTATTATTTATAGTCAAAGTAAACTTCGACATCCCTATATAATCAAAATTCTTAGGGGGTCACAACCTCAGGAGTGCAAGAAATAGGCTAAAAGGGGGGGAAAATGCGTTAAATGTCGTATTTGGCAGCTTTTAATGCGATAAAACTTTATATTTTTAGGTTTTTTTCGCTATTCTTGCGATCCAAAAGCTGAATGAGATAGGTTAAAAATTTTCTGGCGCGGCAATGCCATTAGAAATCTTAGGTATTTTATTTATATCCCAATGACTTATTCCCCAGTTGATAATATCGTTTACGCAAGAATCTCGAAGCTCCTTAGGAGGACATTGTTGCAACCAGTCTAAGGCCAACCAGAGTTGCTTATGTTCATTAGTTTGTGGCAGTTGTTTAGCATGGTGTTGTTTGCTGAGCTTTTGCCCAAGATTATTTCTGGCAATAGGGATATGACCGTAGGTAGGTGTCTTATAACCCAGACATTGTTGCAGTAGGATTTGTCTAGGCGTTGAATCGATAAGATCGGCGCCACGAATAATTTCGGTAATACCCTGCAGGTGATCGTCAATAACAACTGCTAATTGATATGAAATAAGACCATCACGGCGACGCAAAACAAAATCGCCTACATTTTGAGTGAGTGATTGAGAGAAACTTCCCATAACGTCATCACAAAATTTGATTCTGTCATTTTCCATGCCTATGGCTTTTAAGCTGTCATTAATTGAAAGACGGACGGAGGTATTTTTATCTGCCAGATTTAGTTTGTGGCATTTAGCATCATAGACACCATGAAGTAGGTTTAGGCGTTGCCTAGTGCATCCACAATGGTAGGTTAATCTCTGTGTTTTTAAATCCGCAAGAATTTCAAAATAATGCGTTATCTGGTTGCTTTGATAAATAACGTTGTCATCCCAATGCAGCCCGTGACATTCTAATTGTTGCAGAATAGTATCACTCGCGCCGGCAACTTCTCTGGGAGGGTCAATATCTTCTATTCTGACGAGCCACTTTCCACCCTGTTGCTTCGCTTGCATAAAACTAGCAACTGCAGCTAGTAGGGAACCAAAGTGGAGAGGGCCGCTGGGAGAGGGTGCAAATCGACCAATACTTAATGTTGCAGACATTTTGTATTGACCGTGAATTAAGCATTCAATCTGGTAGCTTGATTAGCCGCCAGTGATTTGCTTTTCCTTGATTTCATCAAGTGTTTTACAGTCGATACAAAGGTCTGCAGTAGGCCTAGCTTCTAGTCTTCGAATACCGATTTCTACACCGCATTGGTCACAGAACCCATAATCATCATCTTCAACACGTATCAGAGTTTTATCAATTTTCTTGATAAGTTTTCTTTCCCGATCTCTAGTGCGTAGTTCAAGACTAAACTCTTCTTCCTGAGTTGCACGATCCGCGGGATCTGGAAAATTCGCCGCTTCATCTTTCATATGCGTAACAGTGCGATCAACTTCTTCCATTAGCTCTTTTCGCCAAGCGTTTAGAATAAGTTTAAAGTGATCTAGTTGGCAGCTATTCATGTACTCTTCCTTAGGTTTCTCCACGTAGGGAGCTATGCCATGAAGGGTTACAGAGTTTTTTGCTGCTGGAGCAGAGTTCGCTGATATTTTTTTCTTTGCTGTTGCCATGCTTTAAGTCCGAATTTGAAATAAGCTCAAAGGTTTAGACAGGCGTTTATAGAGAGTTTATAACAATTTATCAAGAAAAATTTTTGCATTTAAGCAGTTTTAGAGACATTACAGTGTTAGATTGTGGATCTTAATAAATAATAGCACATATTCTATAATGAATATTTTTTACTGGCAGGTCAGTTTCAGCAAAGGAATTTACTAAATGAAATTATCACCGAGCTTTCTTTTGGGAAAATTTCAGAGGCGATATAAACGGTTTTTTAGTGATGTATTAAGCATCGATGGTCAACCGTTAACAATACATTGCCCAAATACTGGCTCTATGAAAAATTGTTTAGTTGAAAATTCTGAGTGTTGGTATTCATTATCCGACAATCCAAAACGAAAACTTCCCGGAACGCTAGAATTAGTTACCAATGAATATGGCAATTTGACTGGAATCAATACTATTAGAGCTAACAAGCTGGTTAGAGAAGCGATAGAGTCCAATCTTATTCCACAGCTATGTGGCTATGAACGGCTTCGATCAGAGGTAAGGTATGGTGAGGAAAATAGTCGTATAGATTTACTACTGAAGGATACAGTAAAAGGGCATTGTTATATAGAAGTTAAAAGTGTCACTCTAGAGGTGTCGAAAGGTTTGGTTATGTTTCCCGATGCTGTGACCAGTCGCGGCGCCAAGCACCTAAGAGAACTTATTAATGTGGTACAGCAGGGTCATAGGGCAGTGTTATTTTTCTGCGTTCAGGTGAATGGGGCGCAAAGGATGGAGGTGGCTGAGGCAATAGATCCTCAATACACTAAAACCCTTGTGCAAGCACTAAATGAGGGTGTTGAGGTAATCGCCTGGCGTGCCAAAATTAGTTCCAGTGAAATTATTTTAGAGACTGCTATTCCTTGTCTTCAAGATCTGCAAGAGCCTGAGCCCGAAGGTTAACTGGGGCTGGGGGCATTTTTTGATCTGCAGCTACATAGTAAAAATGATCTTCGCATCTAAGCTCAACAGGCTGAAGGCTATCGCCACTGCAGGGGCCTGCAATACAAAGACCGGAATCAATTTCAAATAATGCACCATGGAGTGCGCACTGAATAAGTTGATTTTCAGTATCTAAAAATTGGTTGGGGATCCAGTTAAGCGGACTATTTCTGTGTGGGCAGAGATTCCAATAAGCAAAAATAGAATTATCCTGTCGCACTGCGAATAATTGTCGCTCCTCGACAGTTAATTCCATAGCGCAATGATCTTCTAGATCGTCTAATTTGCAGAGTGGAACTTCTTTTTGAAGATAGACTTCATTACTCATAGCGGAACTCATATATTTAAAGTAGCTTTTTTAAAGGTGGAAAAATTAATCTATATATATTTGCAAATATTGCGTTTTGATAAAAAAAAGTCAATGTTTGTTTAAATTGTCTGGGGTATTTTTTTGCTTATTATTGTTGGTGAGGGTATAAGATGAGATATGACCAATGAAATTATCACAGGCTCAACCGATACTCATCTTGTTAGGCTAAGTGAGGATCAGGCTGATACTGAAAATCAGTTTATTCACAAGCAGGTATTGCAGCCTTTGATCGATCTTCAAGTGGCGGGGCGAGAGGCTGGTTTTGAGATTAAAATATGCAGTGCCTTTAGGTCTTTCGAGCGTCAGTTGTTTATTTGGAATGGAAAAGCTTCAGGTATGAGACCCGTTATGGATCCCTTTGGTAAGGCAATCAATATTCAAGAGTTGAGTCCATGGCAGAAAATTCAAGCTATTCTTCGTTGGTCAGCGCTGCCAGGCGCTTCAAGGCATCACTGGGGTACTGATTTTGATATTTTTGACGCTAATGCAATGCCGGAGAATTATCAAATACAGTTGACGCCGGAAGAAGTGCAGGGCGATGGTCTATTTGCGCCTATGCATGATTGGCTCGATGATTATTTAAAATCTGAAAAAACTAATTTTTATCGTCCCTATACATTCGATAAGGGAGGTATAGCGCCTGAACGATGGCATCTTAGCTATAGGCCACTTGCTGATCAATATGCGCAAATGCTGAATGCCGATGTTCTCTCTAACAGGCTTAAAGATTCCAATTTAATGCTGTTAGATGTGGTTTTAGAATATTTGGATGATATCTTTCAACGCTATATTATAGTCGACTAAACATTTAGGGATTTAGGAAAAATTTATGAATTCAACGGACCCTATATGGGAATTTATTCAACAAGAGGCCCAGCAATTAGCTTCTGAAGAACCGCTTTTAGCCGGATTTTTTCAGGAAGCTGTACTTCAGCACTCAAGTCTAGAGGCTGTTGTTGGGTATGTTTTATCCGAGACATTTGTCAGCACTTCAATAGGTGCTGAAGATATTCGTAAGGTAATTACTCAAGCTCTTGAAAGTGACCCTAAGATAGGTATTAGTATTCGACGTGATATAGAGGCAGCATTTGAAAGAGATGCTGCCTGTCAGCATTATTTAACACCGCTAATTTACTTCAAAGGTTTTCAGGCACTTCAGTTATACCGAATTTCTCATTGGTTGTGGAACAATAAGCGCATTTCTTTTGCCTTATTTTTACAAAATAATATTTCTGAGCGATTTGCGGTGGATATTCATCCCGCGGCACAGTTGGGAGAGGGGATAATGATTGACCATGCTACAGGTTTGGTTATTGGTGAAACCGCTATAGTAGGCAATGATGTCTCCATACTGCACTCAGTAACCCTTGGCGGTAGTGGTTGTCAGCAAGGTGACCGCCACCCTAAGATTGGCAATGGAGTATTGCTGGCAGCTGGTGCTAAGGTTTTAGGCAATATCACTGTGGGTGAGGGGGTAAAAGTGGGTGCTGGAAGCCTAGTGTTGGAATCAGTTCCAGAGCATGTCACAGTTGCCGGTGTGCCGGCAAAAATCGTCGGCACACCAGCCGAAGACAATCCTGCGCTTGAAATGGACCAATATATCGAATAACAGAGACTATTTTGATGCTGAAAAACTTTTTTGCCTTGATGTATCGCCGCTATATTGTGGCAGGTAGGAACTCGTCGAAGGGGCTTAAAGATGCTTTTCTTAAGGAAGAGGCTTTTCGCGTCCAGGTCTCACTTGGTATATTTTTAATACCCTTAGCTTGCTTTATTGCAAATAGCTACCAGCAATTATTATTACTCCTTTTAGTGTTTTTTTTAGTGATGATAGTGGAGTTATTAAATACCTGTATTGAGTTAGTTGTCGATCGAATTGGACCTGAATTGCATGAGCTTTCCGGTAGAGCTAAAGATATTGGCTCTGCTGCTGTAGCGCTTTCAATGTTTATTTTTTTATTAGTCTGGGGTCTGATCTCAGCCACCAACTTTGGTCTTATTTAGTTTTAATCAAGACAAATACGAATCAAGTACTCCAATTGCTTGTGCAGTAATTGCAGTCTGTTTTCTGAGAATCCCTCCAAGATAAACTGGTGGGTTTCATAGCGTTGAAAGCGTGCAATTGACGATAATTCATCAATATCAAACTGATCGCAGTTCAATAAAATTAAACCTTCTTGTAAGTTACTGGCTATTTCTAAATTATTCTTTTTTAGACTTAACAGTGACTGTTCATGCCAAAATTTTGGGGATATCTCTATATCATCGCTGTTAATAACCCAATTAATTTCAAGGTCAATGCCAATTTTTTTTGATAACTGTTCGATTAATTGTTGCAGGGTATAAACCGCCATAAGGCAAACCAGCAAATGCTGTTTTGAGCACTGAGTTGAGCGAATAGTAAAACAAAAACTATCTTCCATTCCTTCCACTCGATCACCGCCATAAAGTTGCAGCGTTCGCAGAATAGAGTAATCTAATTTTTCAAATAATTGATCTAAATTATCCTTATTTAACTGCTGTAAAAGGCGTTGATGATTTTTGATATTAGCACTTATAAGTGAGTAGAAATAACGGTTATTTGGCGTATAAGTTGATTCTCCAGAGGTTGAAAGTAGTGGCTGTATTTTAGTCTCTAGAGCCGAAATCTCATCAGCTAGGGGTTCAGTTTTTCCTGGAAGTCGGTCATTGATCCGCACAATGCGAGAAATAATCTGATCGACAAATCGATAGCTAATATAGGTGCTTAACAGGGTGAATGACAGCCATAAAAATAGCCAATTTATAAAAATTCGATGGTATTTTTGGTAGATTGGTCGACTATTAATCGCAATTGAAATAACGCCAGCCTGAGTATTTTGAAACTCAATATTTTCTGAAAAATTTTCTACAGTGACTCCTTGTGAATCAGCATTAATACTCTGGGCCAAAAGCTCGCCATCAATGCCATTGAGACTGGCACTTATTATGCGTGAGTCTTCAGTTATTCTCTGTAAAGCAACTTGCTGGCTGATGGTGTCATTTCTCAATAGTGGCGAAAGTATTGATTCATGCAATTGATTGAGAGCCGAACCAGCCATGTCAGCAACCGCCTCTTTCGCCAATTTATCTGCCTGTGCAAACAGTAATGGCCAGCTAATTAGACCAAAAAGTAGGCATATACATAGTACGGTTGCAGAAGTTTTTTTTGGCATCGATAGTTGGCGACGCATGTTTTGCCTTTTTTTTGCAGTTATTTTCAAACATATTCTATCCTATTCTCACAGCTTTTATATAATGCATGTCTTAGAAACTAGATTTGGGCGTAATTTGTGAAAGATATACTTCTAATCAATGTGTTTGGTGAGGATAAACCTGGTGTTACCAGTGCAGTAACTAATGTTCTGTCATTTTATGATGCAACTGTATTGGATATAGGGCAAGCGGTTATTCATCAACAGTTAAATTTGGGTCTATTAACATTAGTTCCCAGTGAGGCTGACAAGGAAGCTTTGGTTTCCCAAGTCCAATCATGTGTTGCGAATTTACAGATGCGGGTCAAATTTTTACCTATATCAGAGCAAGACTATCAGCAATGGGTTGATCAGCAAGGTAAGTCGCGACATATAGTGACTCTTCTCGCAAGAAAGATTGAGGCTCAGCACTTGGCCGCACTCACGGCAGTTGTGTCTCAATATCAGCTTAATATAGATAAAATTATCCGCCTTTCCGGCCGAATTAATCTCCATGAAAGCGATCAATTAGGTCGAGCATGTGTTGAATTCTCGGTTCGCGGTGAAGCTTCTGATCCCCATGCCTTCAAAAAATCTTTGCTTGAGCTAGCTCATCAGTACGATATAGATATTGCTTTCCAAGAAGACAATATTTTTAGACGAAATCGAAGATTAGTTGTATTTGATATGGATTCAACGCTCATTGATGCAGAGGTTATCGATGAATTAGCTATTGAGGCCGGAGTAGGACAGCAAGTCGCTGAAATTACTGAGGGAGCAATGCAGGGTAAACTCGATTTTAAACAGAGTTTTGAACAAAGATTGGCGCTGCTTAAAGGTTTGGATGCCTCAGTGCTACCAAAGATAGCCCAGCGCTTACAACTTAATGAGGGTGCAGAACACCTAATAGCTGCCCTGAAAAAATTAGGTTTTAAGACGGCAATTGTTTCTGGTGGATTTAGTTTCTTTGGTGAATATCTTCAGCAAATTCTTGGTGTCGACTATGTTTATGCCAATCAACTTGATATTGATAATGGCAGAGTAACGGGTCGTGTAAGGGGAGAAATTATTGATGGCCAGCGCAAAGCGGATTTATTGAAAGAACTGGCCGATCGCGAGGGTTTAATGCTTGAGCAGGTAATAGCCGTAGGCGATGGAGCTAACGACCTACCAATGCTTGATATAGCGGGTTTGGGTATTGCCTTTAGAGCTAAACCACTGGTTGAGGCGTCGGCTAAACAGGCTATTTCCAGCTTAGGATTAGACGGCATTCTCTATTTGCTAGGCTATTCAGATAAGGATACGGGTGTTCTAGGTTAAAAGTTAGATCAATACTCAAGCTTTTAGTTGCTAGCTAGTTAAAACTCAGGCTATATCAGGTATCATACAATTTTGGTAATTATTAAGAGCAAATAAACATGGGCAACTATTCCACCAATGAATTTCGATCCGGTCTAAAAGTTATGCTAGACGGCGACCCCTGTTCGATTTTAGAAAATGAATTTGTAAAGCCAGGCAAAGGGCAAGCATTTAATCGGGTAAAGCTTCGGAATTTGAAATCTGGGCGTGTGCTAGAAAAAACTTTTAAATCTGGAGAGTCTATAGAGGGTGCAGATGTTTTAGATATGGATATGCAGTATCTCTATGAAGACGGTGATTTTTGGTATTTTATGGAGCCTAATACCTTTGAGCAGCATCAGGCTACTGAAACTGCCTTGGGTGAGGCTAAGCTTTGGCTTAAAGAGCAAGACACATGCATTGTGACGCTTTACAACGGATCTCCTTTATCAGTAACTCCCCCCATTCATGTTGAATTAGAGATTGCCGAAACAGATCCCGGATTGCGAGGCGATACTGCGCAGGGTGGTAGTAAGCCGGCAAGATTAGTCACTGGCGCCACTGTAAAGGTGCCACTGTTTTTAGATCAGGGAGAAGTGATCAAGGTAGATACTCGAACGGGCGAATACCAGGGTCGCGTCAAGGACTGATCTCTGTAGGAGATTACACAGAGGTAGCAATATAGATACTTGGCAGCCAAGCGCAAAACCAGAGATATTAAAGATCAGGGCAAAATTATTTGCTCTGTTACGGGCGTTCTTTGCTGAACGCTCGGTATTAGAAGTAGATCCACCATTACTCGCAACTACCTCAGTAACAGATCTTAATATTGAAACTATCAATGCCACAATGAGTGGTACAGCCAGCTATCTGCAAACCTCGCCGGAATTTTTTATGAAGCGTATGCTAGCCTCTGGTGTTGGGGATATTTATGCTCTGGGCAAAGCTTTTCGAGATGATGAGCAGGGCTCGCGTCACAACCCTGAATTTACGCTATTGGAATGGTATCGAGTGGGTTGGGACGAATATCAGTTAATAACGGAAGTTGAAGCGTTAATTTCTGAAGTATTTGAAATGTTAAATAATTCAAAAATTACTATTGAGCGCATAAGTTATAGCGATTGCTTTGAGCGGGCACTGCAGTTTGATCCTCACACAGCCTCTCTAGAATTACTCCAAGCCACAGCGTTAGATCAGGGTTATACAGACTGGGCTAATGAAACTCGCGCTAATTGTTTGGATCTTCTATTTAGTGAAATTATTGAACCCAACTTACCCAGTGGATTAGTTTCTATATACGACTATCCAGCCTGTCAGGCGGCTCTTGCTCAAACCTATGAAGATAGGATGGGTAGATTGGTCAGTCGCAGATTTGAAGTCTTTCTAAATTGTGTAGAGCTAGCTAATGGGTATTTTGAATTAACCGATGCGCAGCAGCAGAAAGAGCGTTTTAGCAAAGATATAAAGCATAGAAAGCAAGCTAATAAGCCAGCAGTAACTCTAGATGAAAAGCTTGATCAGGCAATGCAGGCGGGGTTGCCAAGCTGCAGTGGCGTTGCCTTAGGCGTGGATAGGTTACTAATGCAACTGTGCAAAGTAAGCAGCATAGATGATGTTTTGGCTTTTCCTTGGAGCAGGTGCTAGCAAGACTTAAAGTAGTGATTCATCACTTTTGATGGCTCATGAACATCTGCCTTGCCAACCACTTCTGCAGGCACGCCCGCTACAATTGAATGAGAGGGAACAGATTTAAGTACCACACTTGAAGCAGCCACCATGGAGCCCTCGCCAATCTCGATATTGCCTAAAATTTTGGCACCAGGGCCAAGCAGTACCCCTTTTCTTATTTTTGGGTGACGATCGCCACTTTCCTTTCCAGTTCCTCCTAGAGTGACTGACTGCATAATCGAAACGCAGTCTTCAATCACAGCTGTTTCACCAATCACTAAGCCAGTGGCATGATCAATCAAAATACCGCAACCAATTTTAGCCGCAGGGTGTATATCGACGGCAAAATGGGTTGAGATACTGTGTTGCAACATCAGGGCGAGTGATCGATTACCTTGCTGCCACAGCGAATGGGTTACTCTATATGCCTGTAGTGCCAGAAAGCCCTTAAAATATAGAAAAGGCGTACTATAAACCGAGCATGCAGAATCCCTATCTACTGTGGCTTGAATATCTCGCGCTGTCGCATAGAGTATTTGCTCGTTATTAAAAGCTTTTTGCATTAAGGGTAGCAAAATATCCAGCGGCAAAGCGTGATTGGTCAATTTGTTGGCTATGTGATAACTCAGTGATTTATCTAAAGAGCTATGATCTAAAACGGTTGATTGCAAAAATTGCTGCAGAATTGGTTCCTGCTTAAATGCGATAGTGGTTTCGTCGACAATTTTTTGCCAAATAAGATCGATGGATTGTGGTTTATTCACCTGAGCACCAATTTAATCATATTAGTTAAGTGTTATATTTTGATCGAGCCTGATTAATTTTGCCAGCTTGTTTTTGCAATACACCATAAATCCACCGGTTTAGCACCAGCATTTAGCAGAGATGCGGTTGCTGCACTGGCAGTAGACCCAGTTGTAACCACATCATCCACTAAAGCGAGAGTCTTACCCTGTATTTCTGATTGATTATAAACCACAAAGGTTGTTGGTAAGATCTTTAAGCGTTGAATTCTGCTGCCTAATCGCTGGGCTTGGGCAAAATGCTTGCGAATACAGATATTATTTTTGACCTCAGTGTAAGCGAGCTTGGCAGATAAAAATTGTGCGACAAGAAGACTTTGATTAAATCCTCGTAACAGCATTTTAAGGGGGTGAAGCGGCATAGGAATAATTATTTCTGGAAAATCATTAGCCCGATAAATAGTTTGTAGTTGTTTAGCAAACAGAAAGCTGAGTTGTTTTGCCTCTGGGGCAAAAGGTTTTTTTTTCATGCTTTTAATAGCTGAAGAGATCGGGTGGTTATAGACACACAGCGTATGACAAAGTCTGTAATTTGGGGGGCTTTTTTGACAGGTTGGACATATGCCATTGCTAACTAAGGGTTCTGCGCATTTAAGGCAACAATCATTGTTATAGGGAAGATCATCAATGCACCCTGAGCACAGTGTTTGCTGCTTTGAATTCAATGCCTCTAGACACAGGCTGCATGATCTTGGGAAAAGTGTTTGCTGTAATTTAAGTAGTTGATCAGCAAGTTCCATCTTGCTTGGTAACAAATAAGACCTCCTGTCTTTTTGCGCTCATACTGTATTAATTAAATCACCTTACTGGTTGGGTCGTCATCCTCATCATCACTATCTGTGATTTCAGAACTAACCGTATCTGGCTGAGCTTTACCTTCTTCATTTTCAGCGAAACCATAGTCTTCACTGAGAATGCCACCGGGAACCTTTGGGGCATAGTCCCGAGGTGGCTGGACATCTTCAGCATTAATTAATGGCTTTCCATCTTCATCAGTAAGATTGAGATCTGAACCGCCCGATTTTAGAAGCTGCCGGCCAATTTCAGGGCTAGCTAATCGGATAGCGCTAGTGGCAAGATGCTCGTGGATCTGACGGTAGCTCTGGGACATACTAGTTGTTAGGTGTGATACTTTTAAAAAATGTTCAGTCACTTCTTGCTGGTAACGTTTAAGCTGGCGCTCGGATTGCGCTAATTTCTTTTCTAAGTCTAGAACGGATTGATCACCCGATTGATTTTGACGGGCAAATAGATGCCCTAGTCCGGCACCAATAAGAAAAAATGTTGCCGCTGTAATAATAATTGTTAACGTGCTCATACCTTCCTCTGAAAAATTAACTAATAGCCGTATAGATTAATAGTATTATTGTACCCCAATATAGAGATTTATACTGCATTATGCCATTTCAAAGTATTCCACAGGCCATTATATGAGTGCAAATAATGATGCTATGGGTTGTTTTGGCGACAATGGATAGGTAGAGTGCAATCTGCCGAAATTCATTATGCAGATTAATGACCACTCCAAAACAGCGTTACTTAGACGATTTAAATCGCCAGGGCTTTGTTGCAGACAATGCTCAAGAACAGGCTGTGGAGCTTCTGGAAAGCCTCTACCAGCGTTTGGTGACAGTTAACTCCAAAGTTGAAGACAGCCGTTTAGTTGCTCGATTTAAACAATTTATTAAAACATCTGATAAAACACCTGAGCAGGGTCTTTATTTGTGGGGTGGCGTCGGTCGTGGCAAAACCTATCTAATGGATTGTTTTTTTGAGGCGCTGCCCTTCGATAAAAAACTACGTGTTCATTTTCATCGATTTATGCGCAGAGTTCACAGTGATTTAAGCTTCTTTAAGGGATATGTAAATCCATTGGAAAGGGTGGCGGATAAAATTGCTAATGAAACAGAGATTATTTGCTTTGATGAATTTTTTGTTAGTGATATTACTGATGCAATGATTTTGGGTACATTATTTGAGGCACTGTTTGCCCGAGGAGTGTGTTTGGTAGCCACTTCAAATATTGAACCTGCAAAGCTTTACCAAAATGGCTTGCAAAGACAACGTTTTCTCCCAGCAATTGCTTTGTTAGAGCAGCACTGCCAAGTGGTGAATGTAGATGGCGGTTCAGATTATCGCCTTAGAGCGCTGACTAATACTTCGCTTTATCATTCACCTTTAAATGATAAGGCGCAGAGTGCTATCTCAGATATTTTTGAAACCTTAGTTGCCAATGATAAAAATATTATTCGCGACGCTAATTTAATGGTAAATGATAGAGCTATAACGGTAAAAGCCATGACATCAGATGTTATTTGGTTTGATTTCACGGCTATTTGCGACGGACCGCGAAGCCAAAATGATTATATTGATATAGCCTGTGAGTTTCATGCTGTAGTGTTAAGTGATGTGCCCTTGCTCAATGCAGAAACAGAAGACAGTGCAAGACGATTTATAAATCTTGTTGATGAATTTTATGATCGCAACGTTAAGCTGGCAATTTCGGCGCAACAGTCATTAGAAAATCTTTATCAGGGTAATAAGTTAACTTTTGAGTTTGAGCGAACACAGAGTCGCTTAATAGAAATGCAAAGCTTAGAATTTTTATCACGACCCCATCAAGTCGATTAATATTTATCGGTGTTTTTTTGCTAAAACCAGAGATTAGTGGCTGTTTTTGTAAAATATTTGCCGCCATAGGAAAAAAAGTTGGTTTTTACATCAATCAGCTCTTGTAATGGATCAATATGCTCTTTACAATTCGCCCCCTTTTTTGGGATAGCCCAAGCTTAGGCAGGAACTAATGAAAACTTATAGTGCAAAAGCAGAATCAGTAGAACGCGATTGGTATGTTGTAGATGCGGCCGGTAAAACACTGGGTCGATTGGCAACAGAAGTTGCGTCGCGCTTGCGTGGAAAACACAAGCCAGAATACACCCCTCACGTTGATACTGGCGATTATATCGTTGTTGTTAACGCTGAGAAAATCACTGTGACTGGCAATAAAGCCAA
>JBJKZE010000022.1:0-33703 GCA_045560645.1 Porticoccaceae bacterium
AAACCGGCTGTAATAAACTCACAAGCATCAATCTGGGCAACGATGTAACTTCAATTGGTGACCATGTCTTCAGCGGGCTAACTAATCTTACATCCCTTATTATTGGAAATTCTGTTGCTGACGCTAATAATCTTGATTTTTTAGTCGCTGACAATATTTATGTTATTTCACCAATAAATGAAAATTTTAACTTAGAGGCAATATCAGATTCTGTAACCATAGAGGTTTGTGAAAATATTGACTCTGATAATGATATGTTTCCAGATTGCATGGATCACTTTCCTTTAGATAAAACAGAAGCTTTTGACACAGATTTAGATGGCATTGGTGATAATAAGGATGATTTACCACTGAATGCCCAAGAAAGTATAGATACAGATAAAGACGGCATCGGAAATAATGAGGATGCTAATGACGACAATGATATTTTGGATGATACGCTAGATGCATTTCCCCTCAATGCTGGAGAATGGTTAGATACAGACCTTGATGGAATCGGAGATAATGCAGATTATGATGATGATAATGATGGTGTGGCTGATTTCTATGATGCTTTTCCGCTAAATACAAATTATACAAAGGATACGGATTCCGACGGCATTGCTGATACATTTGAAGATTTGAATGGCCTTAATAAATTCGACCCTCATGACGTTGGTTTAGACTTGGACGACGATGGATTATCTATCGCACAGGAATTAATTTTAGGAACTAATCCTAATAATAATGATTCAGACTTTGACGGTCTTCCCGATGGCTGGGAAATACAAGAAAACAGAGATCCATTGACACCCGACTATCAAGTTGCTGTTGGCAACCAACACGTATGCGCACTTGATGATAATGGATTAAGCTGTTGGGGAAGAAATGACTTGGGTCAGACTAATGTACCTGAATTGTCGAACCCAACATCTTTGAGCTCTTTTAATGATCACACTTGCGTAATTGATCAATCTCAAGTGGTTTGTTGGGGTAATAATGAGTTTGGTCAACTCGAAATACCAACGTTAACTAACCCAAAACAAGTTTCTACTGGCTCCGATCATACCTGTGCAATTGATGATAATGGATTGATTTGCTGGGGTAGGAATAATTGGGGCCAAAATAATATCCCTTCGCTCAATGATCCTATCATGGTCTCTGCCGGCGGTGCACATACATGTACCCTGGATAAAAACGGGATCCAATGTTGGGGCCATTCGGGTTATGGTGAGACTAGTGTACCAGCAATAGAAAACCCAATTTCAGTTATATCTGGACACAATCATACCTGTGCATTTACTGATAATGATTTAATATGCTGGGGTCGAGGTTGGCATGGGCAACAAAACATACCCCATCCGAATGATTTTTATCAAATATCCCTTGGAGATTCTTTTAGTTGTGGATTGGAAGAAAATCAAGTCAAGTGTTGGGGACACAACGACAGCAATCAAACAGAAGTGCCTTCATTAGAACAACCGTACCAAATCGCTTCAGGAAAAAAACAAACATGTGCCCTTGATACAAATGGTGTCATTTGTTGGGGAAATAATGATTTCGATCAACTCGATGCCCCCTCTCTTTTTTTAGATCCAGATATGGATGGAGTCGGTAGTCACAGTGATGAAATGCCCTTCGATGCATCTGGCTTTCAAGATAATGACTTTGACGGCATAAGTAATGATAATGATTTGGATGATGATAATGACGGTACAAATGATTCAATTGACGTGTTTCCATTTGATGCCAATGAGCACCTTGATACCGATGGGGATGGAGTAGGCAACAATACAGATCAGGATGATGATAATGATTCAATACCGGATACTGAAGATGACTTTCCTTTAAATCCTAATGAGTTCCTTGATACAGATAAAGACGGAATTGGAAATATTCAAGATACAGATGACGATAATGATGGCGTAATCGACACCAATGATCATTTCGCTCTCAACAAACAATATTCTATTGATTCTGATTCTGATGGATTACCCGATGAATGGGAGGTTTTGTATCAGCTAGATCCAAACAACGCCCAGGATGCAATGAGTGATTTTGATTCTGATGGTACCGTTGCTTTGCAAGAATTCATTGAAGGAACAGCGCCTATTCTGGATACTGATGGAGACGGATTAGGCGATAGTCATGACGATGACGATGACGGTGATGGCGTAGCAGACAATCTTGATCATTTCCCATTGGATGCTGAAGAGACTTTAGATTCTGATGCTGACGGCATTGGCAACAACGCTGATACCGACGATGATAATGATGGTATTGAAGACCTCGTCGAATTACAAAATGGACTTGATCCATTAGTTGCAAATATGGATATCGACAATGATGGAATTCCAAATGCTGAGGATAGCGATAATGACAATGATGGTCAGGCAGATCATTTTGATGGACGGCCCTTTGATCCATTAGAGCAATTCGATACGGATAATGACGGCATTGGTAATAACGCCGATTTAGATGATGATAATGATGGCATTCAAGATGCTCATGACCAATTCCCACTTAATGCCTTTGAAACCTTTGACAGCGACGGTGACGGTGTTGGCGATAACGAAGATAGCTTTCCTAATATGTCAGAATATTCTAAAGACAGTGATATGGACCTAATTCCTGACCTATGGGAAATTAAGTATGCGCTAGACCCACTGGATTCATCAGATGCTTTGATTGATCATGATGGTGATGGTTTTAATGCTCTTGAAGAATTCGAAAGAGGAAGTGTACCCTTTATGGCGCTGGATATTGATGCTAACGGTAACGTTGACGCTTTGACTGATGGCCTAATCATTTTTAGATATCTATTTGGATTGCGAAATGATGCTTTGATCTCAAATGCAATTGCAGATGGAAGTGTAAGGAGCACTGCTGAAGAGATTGAGGCATACATACAGTCATTGATGCCAAGTTTCTAAACATGGATTTAACAACTTTATCTCCCTATTAAATTTTAGGGAGGTAAGGTTACACTAAGAAACTCTTAAAAAATTCCCACTTCTCGCTATAATTCTGACCCGCGGGGTACACTGCGGGGTACACTGCAAATATTATGTTAAATTATAAAAGATTATAAATCGTTATAAATCAATGATTTATATGATTATGAAAGATTATATAAAATTACGTTAAATTAGGTTAAGTTATTGAAAGTTAACAGAAAATTCTGCGTCGCTCCGATGATGGATCGGAGCGTTATCCTTATAAATCAATGACTTATAGGACAATGGTACAAATTTGGTAACAGCGCGAAAAATGTATTTTATTATTAAAAAAAACGAAATATGCTTTATAAATATCATAAGTTGACAAAAATCAAAAACTGGATAGCAATTAGTAGAGTTCTTTTGAAGCGCATTCTTCACTAAAGTTAGATCTTTTCAAACGCTTCCTTTCTGGAAGCAGATCAGTTGTCATAAATCTTTCAACCTCAAATGGTGTTAAGTCGTTAAATATTTTTATTGCTACACACTTGCAATAATTTATTTTTTTATATTTACTTATCTCACCCGACAAGCCCGCTCTGTTAATTTGAGCTGTAATTGTTGGCTCACAGCTCAGCTCAAAACCTCTTCTAAACTCATCTTTCAAAATCTCAGTTTTTTTATCATATGCACCACTTGCAAAGCTGGCAACCGATAAAATTATGATACAAATGTAGAATTTATTCATAAGCATGTCCAAAAATTTAAAAGTAAAATATACTATGAGTTTTATTACTACGATACAAATATTGACCTATAGCGTAAGGCTATTTAACTTAAATCAATCTGACGCCAACATTTAAATAATACAAAATTATAATTTTTAAAGAGGTTGTAACCATGGAAATCAAATTAATGCGTAACCATTTTTACTGTAAATCTCCAGCATTTCTGATCATAACTATAATGCTTTGCATTATTTCCAGTAAAGCCACCTCGAGCCCAACTGTTGACTCGAATAATAGTGACTATCGAGATCAACAGTACAAAAAGGAAATGCAAAAAAATATTCAAAAAAGGTGCAGACTTGCTCATGGAAACATTAGTCGAGGTGGTTTAGCAAGAGCTCGTGCTATTTCAGAAATTCTCAACGAACTTGATGGTTGTAATGGATCATTCGGCATAAAAAAATCTCAACTTAAAAAACTAAGTTACAATACTGCTAAAAATTGTAAGCTTGCTGCTGGCTCTTGGGCGCGTGGTGGGATTTCTAGATCTCGATCATACACTAAGATCAAACAACTCGGTGGTTGTAATAGGCTTTTATCGTACCTTTAAAAAATATCGTAAATCGATTAATAGCAACACTAATTTCCCATCTTAATAATATGAGTTAATTTTGTTAATTAAAATCCTGTCATTATCCTGCCTAAGAAATGGTAACACTTGTGGTAACACTGCGAAAAGTAGGTTAAGTTATAAAAGATTATAAATCGTTATAAATCAGTGAGTTATAAGATTATAAATGATTATATAAAATTACGTTAAATTAGGTTAAGTTATTGAAAGTTAATAGAAAATTTTGTATTGCACCCATGATGGACTGGACTGACCGCCACTGTCGCTATTTCTTGCGCCTGATTAGTCAGCATACGGTGCTGTATACCGAGATGGTGACGACGGGTGCGATTATCTATGGCGATGCCCATCGGCATTTGCAGATGCATGAGACGGAGCAACCGGTGGCTTTGCAATTGGGTGGCAGTAACCCTGCCGATTTAGCGAAGGCATGCAAGATTGCTAGCGACTACCATTACAATGAAATTAATCTTAACTGCGGTTGCCCAAGCGACAGAGTGCAGAATGGTATGTTTGGCGCGATTATGATGAAGCATGCGCAGACTACGGCAGACTGTGTGAAGGCGATTGTGGATGCGGTGGATTTGCCAATTACGGTGAAACATCGTATTGGCGTGGATGATTTTGATTCTTATGAGTTTCTGTGTGACTTTGTCGGCACTGTGGCTAATGCGGGTTGCGATACGTTTATTGTGCATGCGCGCAAGGCTTGGTTAAAGGGTTTGAGCCCTAAGCAGAATCGCGAGATTCCTGAGCTTAATTATGATCGTGTATATCAGTTAAAACAGGATTTCCCTGAGCTGGAGATTATTATTAATGGCGGTATTACTGATCTTGCTCAGTCTAAGACACATTTAGAGCATATTGATGGGGTGATGGTCGGCAGAGAAGCCTATACTAATCCTTATTTACTGGCGGAGGTTGATCAACAAATTTATGGTAGTGAAAAAACTATACAAAGTCGTAAAATAATTGCTGAAGAGTTTATCCAATATGTGGATAATGAGCTCTCTCAAAATATCCGACTGCAATCTATGACTCGACATATTTTAGGACTCTTTCATGGCATGCCCGGCGCTCGACAATTTAGGCGACATATTAGCGAAAATGCCCATAAACCTAATGCAACAATTGATGTTTTAATTGATGCCTTGGCGAAAACAACAGGACAGACTGATTTATGAGTAACAAAAGCAAACTAGACCAACTTAAAGAAATGACTACTGTGGTTGCTGATACGGGCGACTTTGATGCGATTGCCCAGTATGAACCTGAAGATGCAACGACTAACCCTTCTCTTTTGCTTAAGGCGGCGCAAATGCCTGCTTATAGAGGCTTGGTTGAGGATGTTATTAAATCGGTTACTAGCGGCAAGCTATCATCTGATGAGCAAGTGGATGACTGTATGGATCGCTTGGCGGTGCGTTTTGGTGAAAAGATTTTGCAGACTATTCCCGGTCGTGTATCTACTGAGGTGGATGCCCACCTTTCTTTTGATACTCAGGCTTCTATTGCTAAGGCGCGTCGTTTAATTGATCTATATGAACAGGCGGGTATCGATAAGAGCCGCGTGCTGATTAAGATGGCCTCTACTTGGGAAGGTATTAGAGCGGCGGAACAGTTAGAGAAAGAAGGTATTAACTGTAACCTGACATTGTTATTTAGCTTTACCCAAGCGGCGGCTGCGGCGGATGCTGGGGCTTTTCTAATTTCACCTTTTGTCGGTCGTATTTTGGATTGGTACAAGGCGTCTACGGGTCTTACTGATTATGCGCCGGAAGATGATCCCGGCGTTCAATCTGTTACTCGTATCTATAACTACTACAAGCAAAGTGGTTATAACACTGTTGTTATGGGTGCTAGTTTTAGAAACACTGAGGAAATCACTGAGCTTGCAGGCTGTGATCGTTTAACTATTAGCCCACAATTACTGTCGGCACTGGGTGAGGATTACGGTACCCTGACTCGCAAGCTTGACCCTAGCAATACGGGTAAAAGAATTCACTACACTCAGGGCAATGAGAATAAGTTTAGATTTGAGCTGAATGAAGATGCTATGGCTACTGAGAAGTTAGCCGAGGGTATTCGCGGTTTTGTTAAGGATCAGAATAAATTAGAAACTTGGCTTAGAGATATTACTTAATGCTAGGAAAGATTAAGCAACTGTTTGCTAAAAAAGAGCAACAGTCAGATCAAGAAAAGGTCGCTGAAGAACATTTGGCAACGGCGGCCTTATTGATTGAAGTGATGGTGATTGACGGTCATATGGACGATCAAGAGCTGCAATCGATTAGTACTACCCTTTGCTCTATTCTTGAGCTTTCTAAAGATCAGGTCGATGAACTTGTTACATTGTCTAGGGCTGAGGTTGAGGACGCTACCTCGCTGTACCAGTTTACCAAGCAGATTAACGATAACTATGACATCGACGGCAAGCTTCAACTGCTAACCTCTATGTGGCGTGTTGCCTATGCCGATGGCGAGCTGGATAAGCACGAGGAGAATATTATTCGACGTGTTGCTGATCTACTGCATATACGCCATAGCGAATATATACGCTGCAAATTAGACGCTAAAGAAACCCTTTGAATTTAGTCATATCTAAAAATAGGTATTTTTTGTTCTAGGTAAGGCGCACGAGAAACCAGCGCGCAGTGTACTTTTGGTACATGAGCACTGGAAGTCGCAGTGCTCATATAACAGCTTAGGGCAAAAAAGGCTTTTATTGAGTCGACTAAATGGGTGCTAACCCAGAATCCACATCAGCATTTTGGGCTCTATGACGCAAATAATGATCCATCAGGGTAATCGCTAGCATTGCTTCAGCAATGGGTACTGCTCTAATGCCCACACAGGGATCATGGCGGCCCTTAGTAACCACTTCAGCGGCATTGCCGTGCTTATCGATCGATTGGCCGGGTAGACGAATACTTGAGGTTGGCTTTATGGCTAGATGGGCAACAATATCTTGACCAGATGAGATACCACCTAATACTCCACCGGAATTATTGGACAAAAAACCGTCGGGTGAGATTTCATCACGGTGCTCAGTACCCTTCTGCGCTACCACATCAAAGCCGGCACCCATTTCGACGCCTTTAACTGCATTAATACCCATTAGGCCATGGGCTATTTCTGCATCGAGTCGATCAAATACTGGTTCACCTAAACCCACAGGCATATTGCGTGCTTCTACGGTGACTTTTGCGCCCACAGAGTTACCCTCTTTGCCTAGCGCCTGCATATAGGTTTCTAAGTCAGAAATCTTGCTGGCATCGGGAAAAAAGAATGGGTTGGTTTCGATCACATCGCGATCAAAACTGTCTGGCACTACTGGGCCGAGCTGGGAGACATAACCAAATATATCGATGCCCAACTGTTGTTTGAGGTATTTTTTGGCAATCGCCCCTGCCGCCACTCGCATCGCCGTTTCACGGGCGGAACTGCGTCCACCGCCGCGGTAATCGCGCTCACCATATTTTTGATGGTAGGTGTAGTCGGCGTGGGAGGGTCGGAATAGATCTTTAATATTGCCGTAATCTTTGGACTTTTGATCTTTGTTGTTAATGATCATACCAATAGCTGTACCAGTGGTTTTACCTTCAAAGATACCCGAGAGAATCTGAACTTCGTCATCCTCTTTACGCTGGGTGGTGTATCTTGACTGGCCGGGTTTGCGGCGATCGAGATCGGGCTGAAGATCAGCGGAACTAATTTCTAGCCCTGGAGGGCAACCATCAACAATACAGCCGATCGCTGGCCCATGGCTTTCGCCAAAGCTAGTTACGGTAAATAATTTCCCAATAGTATTGCCAGCCATAAGATTCTCAGCATGTTTAATGTGTTTAAGGCAAGATTATACGCAAATTAGCCGCGCTTGTGCATAGCCTGTCTATTATTCGTTATTATGAATTATCTGTAGCCTAACCAAAGCAGTCTGCATATTGGCGCAATTGGCTTCGAGTAAGGACAAAAACACCGCCATCACCTTGAGTAAATTCTAGCCAGGTAAAGGGAACTTGGGGGAACGCTTTTTCCAGTGCTACCGAAGAATTACCTACTTCGACGATTAAAACACCCTGCTCGGTTAAGTATTGCGAAGCTTCTCGCAGTAGGCGCCGAGTAAAGTCGAGGCCGTCATTGCCTGAGGCCAGAGCTAAATCTGGCTCATGTCCATATTCATCCGGCATCTTGGCTAAATCATCAGCATCCACATAGGGTGGGTTGCTAACAATAAGATCAAAGCTGTTTTTGGCACTGCTCTCAAAGGCTGAGAAAAGATCGGATTCAATAGCACTAACGCGGTTGTTTAACTCATGCTGTTGGATATTAATCGCTGTAACTTCTAGGGCTTCGGCAGATATATCACTCAGCACCACCTGAGCCTTTTCGAAGGCGTAGGCACAGGCTATACCTATACAGCCACTGCCGGTACAAAGGTCGAGAATTTTCTTTGGGGCCTTAGTGCACCAAGGCTGAAATTCATTATAAATTAGCTCGGCAATCGGCGAGCGCGGAACTATTACTCTTTCGTCTACATAGAAAGGTAGAGTACAAAACCACGCTTGCTTGGTGATATAGGGTGCAGGGACACGCTCACTAATGCGCCTTTCATAGAGCGCGGTTATTTTTTTCTGATCATCAGTTGAAACTAAATTATCCAGCAATGAGCGATCGGCATCGGGTGGCAGATTTAATACAGCAGACAGTAAATAGACTGCTTCGTCCCAAGCGTTGTCAGTACCGTGACCAAAATAAACCTCACTCTGTTCGAACAGTGATTGGCCATATTCAAGCATTTCACCAATGGTTTTTGTGTGTAATGACACCTTTTCCCCTTTTAGGCTGAAATTTTATTGGTCTATTTTACCTATGAAACTAGTAATGGTCTGTAGTTTATTGGAAAATGTCCTACAACAGCCAAATAAAAATAGAGAGCCCATAATGAGAGACGAATATCTTAAGATTATTGAAAGTACGGGTGAGGACGTTAAACGTCCCGGTCTTTTAGATACTCCCGATCGTGCAGCTAAGGCATTTGAATATCTTACTAGCGGCTACACTATGAATCTTAAGGAAGTAATCAATGATGCGCTGTTTCCTTCTGATTCTGAAGAAATGGTAATTGTTAAAGATATTGAGCTGTTTTCTTTGTGTGAACATCACCTGCTACCGTTTATTGGCAAATGTCACGTGGCCTATATTCCCAGTGGACAGGTTATTGGCTTATCTAAGGTGGCTCGCATAGTCGATATGTTTGCCCGCCGACTACAAATTCAAGAAGCACTGGCTCAGCAAGTCGCCTCGACTATTCAGGAGGCTACCAATGCTCGTGGTGTAGGTGTTATTGTTGAGGCTAAGCATATGTGTATGATGATGCGCGGTGTTGAGAAGCAAAATTCTTCAATGAAAACATCGGCTATGCTGGGCTCTTTCCGTACTGATCAGGCGACCCGCACGGAGTTTTTGACGCTTTTAGGCAATCAGTAACCACAAAACCCTGAGCTTTTATTAAGGCTGGAACAAACGTTGCGCCTTTTCGGCTACCTGTTCGGCCTGATTTTCTAAATGAAGATGATGAGATCCTGCCATAGATACCACCTCTATATGCGGCACCCATTGCTGTAACTGCGGCTGAATAGGCCCCTGCAATAAACCACTCTGAGCTTGAATTAACATCATTGGGCATTTAATTGCGGTAAAGAAGCTCTCACACTGATCTTTGGTAAAAGTCACCATTGATGAAGATTTTAGACGTTGGTCATTGCGCCAAGAAAACTTGCCATTTATCTCCACCACACCGCGATTAGCTAAAATAATCGCCGCTTCTTTTTGCAACGGAACAAAGCCATTCACTCTAGCTTTAACGGCATCATCAAAAGAGTTAAATGCTGAGGGCTTAATGGTTTTAAACCGCTTTCTATCGGTTATTGCTTTGGCCAACTGCGAGGCGGCATTGGCCGGCTTGTGGGGTATAGGAAAGTAACTATCAATTAATAGGCACTGGCTGACTAAATCGGGAAAGGTACCGGCTACCAAGGCAGCTACAATAGCGCCACGGGAATGGCCTAAAAGTGCAACGCGACTCCAACCCATCTGTTCAGCAATTGCCAATACATCAGCAATATCTTGCCATATATCATAGCCAGAATCTTCCGAGCGATCGCCACTTTGGCTATGCCCAGCCATATCCACCGCAATAACATGCATACCCTGTAAATGCGGCAACATCTGATCGAAACTATTAGCATTATCGAGCCAGCCATGCAGAGCAATCACCGGCAATCCTGAGGGATCACCCCACTCTTTAGCGGCTAATTGCACGCCATTCGATTCAAATATGCGGTGTTTTATAAACTCAATCGACATGATATATCCAATTTAAATTAGCTAGCCCCTTATACGCATAATCTATGCTTAACGATGCCATGCTGGCCGTCGCCATTCTTACACTGGAATTACCTATTAAATAATCTATCCAATAATCTAATAATGGCAGATGTCCCACCATAAATATTTTTTTATGGTCAAAGGCTTGTAAGTGATGCTCAACCTTGTCAACGCTTGTGTCTGGAAGAAGAAAATCAACCACCTGAACATCGCAGTCCAGCTTTGCATTGGCGACAAAAATCTCGGTAGTTTGGCAAGCCCGCAGCAATGGACTGGTCAAAACTAGTTCAACAGCGTCCATTTTATCAGCGTATGCTTTAGCCATTTTTTCGATTTGAAGCTTACCTCTAGCTGTAAGCTGTCTGGCACTATCAGGCAAGCTAAACTCAGCGTCACCATGACGCAGTAATATAAGTTCCACTGTTAAAAAATGCTTTATCTAAAGCGAACTAGCTAGCATCCTTATCGCTGGGTCGATCACCCGCAGTAAATGAAGGTATATCTTCATCACTGACATCAAGGTCTGTTGCGGCATCAACATAATCTGCGTCTTTAGCTTCTTTGGTTGCCGCCACAGAGTAACCTTCGGATGGTTCTAAAGCCGGCCATTCATCAAATGGAAACGGCTTATCATTGCTATTGAAGGTTAAAAACATAATTGCCTGATACACCCACTTGCCAAGACCTTGACCTAGGTTGCGCAGGTTTTCATTATCTCTGCCAAAAATTAAAACAAGGGCAAATTGCACAACCACTACAATACTTACCAATAAGCGAGCCGCCATCACTAATAGTGCAAAAAGCACCATATAGGCAAGTCTTATCCATGTATCTACATTTGTTAGGGACAGGTTTCGATTAATCATTTGCTTTCACCGTAAATTCAACATCTGTGTTTTGTTCTGCCAACATCATGGCTTTTAAAGATTCCACAATCGAGAGACCCTCGAACATGGTTGAGTATAGACCGGAAGCCAGTGGCATATATATACCTAGCTCTTCGGATTTTTGCTTTACCAATTTGGTGGTATTAATACCCTCGGCAACCTGACCTACAGAGGCTATAGCCTGCTCAAGAGATTCGCCACGACCCAGTGCATTACCTATGCGAAAATTGCGACTTAGGGGCGAGGTGCAGGTAACGTAAAGATCACCTACCCCGCTGAGCCCAAGAAAAGTCAGTGGATTGGCGCCTAGCTTTGCCGCAAAGCGACTCATTTCAGCAAGACTGCGCGTAAGCACTACACTCTTGGTATTTTGTCCTGCATTCATAGATTCGGCAATGCCAGAAACTATAGCGTAGATATTTTTAAGTGCCCCACCTAGCTCAACACCATAGCGATCATGGTTGGCATAGACGCGGAAATAGTTGGAGGCCAATAATTCTTGTACTCTGGCACAGAGAACATCGGATTCACTGGCTATTACTGTTGCTGTGATTTGAAACTGGGCAATTTCTGCCGCCAGATTGGGACCACTGATAACACCGACTTCACACTGGGGTATTTCTTGTTCCAGTATTTGGCTCGGCAGCATAAAAGTATCCGCCTCAATACCCTTAGCGGTACTGATTAACAATGTATCTGCTGACAATAAATCTTTAGCTTTGCGCGCCAACTGCCGAAATGAGCTACTGGGCACGGCAAAAAATACCACATCAACCTGCTGTAATGCCTGATTGAGGTCGGTCGTTAAATTGAGAGACTTGTTAAGCTGATAGCCGGGTAAGTAATTGGAATTTTCACCGGTGGTTTGTATCTGCTGAAGGCTGTCTTCACTGCGCATCCATAGGGTAACCGAGTAGTTATTCTCAGCTACCATATTGGCAATTGCAGTGCCAAAACTGCCACCACCCAACACTGCTATTTTTAGCTTATTAGTATTTCCCAACTGAGACCGCTCCAACGTAATCCTTGGCTTTATGCATAGGCATTATAGGTATAGACGGCAGTGATGTCAGCCATCTTTAAATAAAAAGCGCTCTATTGAGAGCGCCTTTAAATAATAGCCCTATTATTGAAACATCAGCTTATTCAGTTCCTGTACAAACTGTGCAGGATTTTCAAGTTGCCTACCGGCTGATAGTGCTGCTTGATCGAATAAAACCGAGGCTAAACGCCCAGCATTTTCATCGTCTTTTTCAGCCGCTAGCTTAGCCACTAATGGATGCTCCATATTGAGCTCCAATATTGGCTTAGTCTCTGGCACTGCCTGACCTGCAGCCTGCATAATTTTACGCATCTGCTCACCCATATCATCTTGACCCACAACCAAACAGGCTGGCGATGTTGTTAGGCGACTAGTACTCTTAACCTCTTCTACTTTGGCTTCTAATAGGCCTTTAACGCGCTCAAGTAATTTGTCATCTGCGCTCTGATCTTTCTTTTTAGCCTTTGACTTGCTGTCTTTGTCGGCATCCTCTTGCTCACCAATAATGGCGCTTAGATCGAGATCGCCGCGAGCAACATCTTGGAATGATTTGCCATCAAACTCATTTAGATAGCCCATCATCCACTCATCAATACGATCAGACATTAGTAGCACTTCGATACCATGCTTGCGGAAAACTTCAAGATAGGGGCTATTGGCTACCACAGAATGGCTATCGCCCGTCACATAATAGATTTTATCTTGGCCGTCTTTCATGCGCTCGATATAGTCAGTTAGGCTAGTCGACGGATCGGCACTGTCATTGGCTGAGCTAGCAAAACGAAATAATTTAGCAATTTTTTCGCTGTTGCCATTATCTTCACTCGGGCCTTCTTTAAGAACGGCGCCAAACTGGTTCCAGAATGTTGCATATTTTTCTGGTTCACTTTTAGCCATCTTGGCTAACATATCCAAAATACGCTTTGTCAGTGCCGAGCGAATGCTATCTACCATTGGCGTGCTCTGAAGTATTTCACGAGATACGTTAAGCGGAAGATCAGCACTATCTAATACACCTTTTACAAAGCGCAGATACATGGGTAAAAACTGCTCGGCGTCATCCATAATAAATGTGCGCTTGATATACAGTTTTAAACCGCGGGCGGCTTCACGCTGATATAGGTCCATTGGTGCCATACCCGGGATATACAGCAAGCTGGTGTACTCATGCTTGCCCTCTACCCGATTGTGACTCCAGCTTAGTGGTTCGGCAAAATCATGGGAGATATGACGGTAGAACTCGTTGTACTCTTCGTCGCTAACGTCATTTCTAGATTTGGTCCAAAGTGCTTTGGCATCATTGATCGCTTCCCACTCTGGCGTTTGTGCTTTAGCTTCTTGACCTTCCTCTGACGGTGGCTGAATTTTTTCCATCTGCACCGGTATAGCGATATGGTCTGAATATTTTTTGATAATGCTGCGCAGACGCCAATTATTGGCAAACTCCTGCTCATCATCTTTTAGTATAAGGGTGATACTGGTGCCGCGATCTTTTTTCTCAATACTTTCAATTTGAAAGTCCGCTTCACCTTCACAGGTCCAGCGCACCGCTTGGTCGGCTGCAACGCCGGCGCGACGAGTTTCAACAATCACCTGCTTGGCTACAATAAATGAAGAATAAAACCCCACCCCAAACTGACCAATAAGTTGTGAGTCTTTCTTTTGATCGCCGGTTAGATTTTTAAGAAATTCAGAGGTGCCTGATTTAGCAATTGTGCCTAGGTTAGCAATTACCTCATCTTTGGACATACCGATACCATTGTCAGAAATTTCAATGGTTTTAGCCTCTTCATCTACGGCTATTCGAATTCTAAGGTCGCCGTCACTTTCGTAGAGCGCACTGTTTTCTAGTGCCTCAACACGCAACTTATCAGTAGCATCGGATGCATTAGAAATTAATTCGCGTAAAAATATCTCTTTATTGGAATATAAAGAGTGAATCATCAAATGAAGCAGTTGTTTTGCTTCAGTTTGAAACCCCATAGTTTCTGCTTTACTTTTTGACTTTGCTGTCATTTCTGCCATCTCTCCTAGTTAACACATAATCTTTGGCAATAAAATTGCCTCTGTTGACTAGGTATGGGCAAAAAACCAAATTTCAAGTATCCGCTAGTGCAGATATGATAGATTTTTTACAAAAATAATTAGGCCAGACTATCGTCAGCAACAAAGTATTTAGGGTCTTCAATAACATTGACTTCAACTAGATTCCCGGCTTTGGTAAGTAATTTTCTACATTCTTCACTAAGATGAACAAGATGCAAGTTTTTACCCGCTTTCAAATAGCGTTCCGCTAGGGTATCTATAGCCTCCAGACCCGAGTGATCGGCAACTCGTGAACGAGCAAAATCAATTACCACGTCATCATTGTCACTCTTAGGGTCAAAGCGCTCTAGAAATGAGGTAACAGAACCAAAAAACAATGGACCTGTTACCGCATAGACCGTTGAACCTTTGTGATCTTCTCTGGCTTCAATGCGAATATATTTGGCATGTTGCCATGCAAATACTAGGGCAGAAACAATTACCCCAACCACCACCGCAACGGCTAAATCTGTAGCAACAGTTACACCAGAAACTAAGACTAAAATTAACGCATCACTTTTTGGTACCTTGCCAATAATTCTGAAGCTAGACCACTCAAAGGTACCGATAACCACAATAAACATTACCCCGATAAGAGCCGCTAGAGGAATCTGTTCAATTAGTGGCGACGCTACTAGTATAAATAGCAATAAAAATAATGCCGCGCTAATACCAGAGAGGCGACCGCGACCGCCGGAGTTCACATTGATCATGCTTTGACCAATCATGGCACAACCACCCATACCACCAAAGAAGCCTGTTACTGTATTAGCAACACCCTGACCAATACACTCTTTGTTACCACGGCCACGAGTTTCGGTAATTTCATCGATAAGACGCAGAGTTAGCAATGATTCGATCAAACCTATGGCTGCCAAAATAATTGAATAGGGCAAAATAATCATCAGCGTTTCAAAGGTAAAAGGCACCATTGGAATGTGGAAACTTGGCAAACCACCACTAATAGAAGCTACATCACCCACCACTTTGGTATCTAAATCAAACCCTAAAACTAAAGCGGTAACCACTAGGATTGCCGCTAGGGAGGAGGGAATAACTTTGGTAATTTTTGGCAGAAAATAGATAATCAGCATGGTTAGGAAAACTAAGCCTAGCAACATATTGAGTGCACTACCCTGTAGCCATGCCACATCGACAATACTGCCCTGCATAAAGGTGCCATCGAGCCACCCAGGCTGTCCTGCTTCACCAAACTGGCCTAATTGTGCAAGGAAAATAACAATCGCCAAACCATTTACAAATCCCAGCATTACTGGGTGGGGAACCATTCGAATAAATTTACCCAGCTTAAAAATACCAGCAGCAATTTGCAGGATACCCATCAGCACCACAGTGATAAATAAATACTCAACCCCATGTTGAGCCACTAGAGAAACCATAACTACAGCCAGAGCACCTGTAGCGCCACTAATCATACCAGGACGACCGCCTATCACTGCAGTGATTAGACCAACCATAAATGCGGCATACAGACCCACTAATGGCTCAACACCGGCTACAAAGGCAAAGGCTACAGCTTCGGGAACCAGAGCAAGGGCAACGGTTAGGCCTGAAAGTAGATCATTTTTAAAGGTTGCTACTTTGCTTAATTGAAATTCAAACATTAATTGGGTTTCTCTTAATAGGGATTTTGATACATAACGCACTCATCACTGAATGCGTTGAAGGAATTATCTTATCTATTACCGCGCCTATCTGATCCTGAACGATTGCCGGAAAAGCTTTTACCGCCACTGCGTTTACCACCGCCAGAACCATAGGGAGATTTACTTGCTCCTGAGGCAGACTTTCCTTTGGCTGGCGATTTTCGTTGAGAATTTGATGGTTTACCAGAATCTCTACTAGCATCGCCTTTGGCTTTGGCAGTTTGATTGCGTCCACCGCTTTTGCGCTTACTACCTGGTTTGGGACCCTGACCATAACCTGACCCACCCGACTTTTTATCTCGTCGACTATTACTTCCCGCACCGGTTTCACGATTTAAGGCTTTTCTGGGCTTTTTCGGCTTAACAGGCGCTCTAAGAGTTGTTTCTGGAACAGCATGCTTGGGCTCATAGCCTTCAATTTCTTCACGCGGAAGAAGCTGCTGAATTAAACGCTCAATATCTGATAGTAGATCAACCTCGTCGGCACTCACTAGAGAAATTGCCTTACCAGTTTGCCCTGCGCGTCCGGTTCGTCCAATACGGTGAACGTAATCTTCTGAAACATTAGGCAAGTCAAAGTTCACTACCTGAGGCAGTTGCTCAATATCTAGGCCACGAGCGGCGATATCAGTAGCCACTAGGATTCTAATTTCACCAGCTTTAAAACCGGCTAGAGCTTTGGTTCGGGCTCCCTGACTTTTATTACCATGAATGGCAGCAGCAACAATGCCCTCTGATTCTAAATGTTTGGTTAGCTTATTTGCGCCGTGTTTAGTCTTGGTAAACACCAGTGCCTGTTCCCATTTTCCATCATGAATAAGACGAGTTAGCAGTTGAGCTTTCTTTTTTTTATCCACCGGATGGATATGCTGAGTTACTGAAGTTGCTGTGGTATTGCGGGGGCTGACTGAAATCTCTATCGGCTTGCGCAATAGGCCTCTTGCAAGATTGCGAATATCGTCAGAGAAAGTCGCCGAAAATAGCAAATTTTGGCGGCGTCTTGGAAGTAAATCAATGATGCGTTTTATATCGCGAATAAACCCCATATCTAGCATTCTGTCGGCTTCATCTAGCACTAATACTTGCAGATGATCGAATTTAACCGCATTTTGACTATGCAAATCCATTAACCGACCGGGTGTGGCAACCAAAATATCGACTCCGCGTCTAAGCTTCATCATTTGTGGGTTGATTTTCACTCCACCAAACACTACCGCTGAGGTCAATGAAAGATGCTTTGAATAGGTGGCTACGCTTTCGCCGACCTGAGCAGCCAGCTCTCTGGTAGGGGTTAAGATTAAGCAGCGCGCCTGATTAGCCCCTGCTCTTCGCCCGCCACTTAAACGCTCTAAGATTGGCAGGGTAAAACCAGCTGTTTTACCAGTACCGGTTTGAGCAGCTGCCATCAAATCATGCCCCTCAAGCACAGCGGGAATGGCTTTTGCTTGTATAGGTGATGGTTCGCTGTAGCCTTGAGCAGTTACAGCTTTTAAAATTGGAGCAGATAAACCCAGTTCATTGAAGGTCATAAATTTTTTACTTTAGAGTTAATGTCAAGCTTCGACAGTGTTGGCAAGTTGAATCATGTTTTGTTGGCGTCTCACAGGGCGCGAAGCTTACAGGTTCCGCGGTAAAATTGCACTCTTAAACGGGGGAATAAACGCTATAATTAGCCGAAAATCGTTAAATCTGCATAGAAAACCATAGGAAATCCGTGTAAAAACAAAAAAGCAGATAGTTGGTTAGAACTATCTGCTTAGTTATTAATAGGTTTTTATAAACTTAGTGTTTTTCGATTTGATAATAATCCATAAGAATCTGAGCCACTTCGGGTCGTGAGAATTCTGGTGGTGGCGCTATACCCTCGCTCAACATCTGACGCACCTTGGTTCCGGATAACAGAATAAAATCGTCCTTGGTATGATCTTCGGCTTCATTCATCATCACAACGCGACCAAGTTTTTTCGAGAATGCGGTGTGGTCAGCATTAAAGATCTCAATTTCAAGTGCGCCTTCAGGCACCTTATCATCAAAGATAGTCTGAGCATCAAAGGCACCGTAATAGTCCCCAACACCAGCATGATCACGACCAACGATCAAATGAGTTGCACCCATATTTTGACGGAACACTGCGTGCAATACCGCTTCTCTTGGACCGGCATACAACATATCAAAGCCATAGCCAGTTACCATGACCGAATTCTCTGGGAAATACAGATCAACCATCTTGCGGATACAGTTATCGCGCACTGACGCAGGAATATCCCCTGGCTTAAGTTTACCTAACAGCATATGAATCACTACGCCGTCAGCATCCAAACGTTCCATTGCCATGCGACATAGCTCTTCGTGCGCTCGGTGCATTGGGTTGCGCGTTTGGAAAGCCACAACCTTGTTCCAGCCAAGCTCGGCAATTTCATCGCGGATTTCTGTCGCTGTTCTAAAAGTGTCTGGGAAATCTGCATGAAAATAACTTAGGTTTAGCACCTCTATATCACCGGATATAACAAAGCGACCTTGGTTGGTAAAGGTTGCGACTCCGGGATGCTCTGGATCTGTAGTGGCAAAAATCTGTTTTGCCATAGTAGTCATTTGCTCATCTGTAACTGACTCAATAGCTGCCACGTCCATAACCGCCATAATAGGATTACCTTCGGTATTAGGATCTCGCAGTGCAATTCTACTAGCGCCTTCAATACCAGAGGTATCTTCTACTATATTTAAAACAGGTACTGGCCAAAATAAGCCGTCTTCAGTATGTAAGTTAGTAGCAACACTCAGTGCATCGGCTAAATTCATATAGCCTTTTAACGGATTGAAATAACCTGCCCCTAGCATCACTGCATTGGCTGCTGCCGCTGAATTCAGTAGCAAACTCGGCAGAGATTCTGCTTCGGCTAATAACTGCTGTGCTTTATCTGCACTGACAAGACGTGGGTCTAGGCTCTCTGAACCGTGAGGTTTAATCAATGATGTTCTCCTTTGCTACTAACTATTTTGCCGATTGAAATTTATCGGATATTTAACCAAAAACCCCCGCATTGAATTAGGATGCGGGGGATTTTATTTTGGTGGAGCTAAGCGGGATCGAACCGCTGACCTCAACACTGCCAGTGTTGCGCTCTCCCAGCTGAGCTATAGCCCCAAATTTGGAGGTCGAATGATAGGGATCAGGTGACGGCAAGTCAAGCCTGATGATCGCTGTTTGGCTCTAACTTAACTGCTGATAAGTTTTTTCCATTTTCTTGAGCTTCTTCTTGCCCACACCACCCAGTAATTCAATGGCATAACGCAAACGTGCTCTAGACATATCTGCACCTAATAACGCCATTGAATCCATGACCGATATTGAGGAGCTACTGCCAGCAATGGCTATAAATAGAGGCCCCAAAAAGGGCTTCATTTTAATATCCATTGCATCGGCGACTGACTTTAATTCGTTAAAGATATTTTCTCTCTGCCACTGCTGAATTGATTCAAGACGCCATAGGGAATACTGAAGTACTTCCATTAACCGGTCTTGCTCAAATCCAGTGTTTTGAATATCATCTGCCGTTATGGGCAACATCCCCGACACCAAATAACTTCCCAGTGATGCAATATCAGAAAGGGTCTCCATTCGCTGTTTAGCGAAGGGTAAGAATGCCATTAGGGTATCGCGATTGAGTGCCCATTGTTGAAGCCTATCAGCTAGCTGATCATCGCTTAGCTCCTCGCGGATCCACATACCATTGAGCCAACTAAGCTTTTCTACATCGAATACGGGCCCACCAAGGGATACTCTTTGTATATCAAATTCTTTAAGCATTTCATCTAGCGTGAATTTTTCTCGCTCATCGGGCATGGACCAACCCATTCGGCCAAGATAATTTATCAGTGCCTCAGGTAGATAACCCATGCGCTGATAATACAAAATACTGGTAGGGTTTTTACGCTTGGACAACTTGCTTTTATCAACATTGCGCAAGAGTGGCAAATGACAAAAAACCGGCTGCTCCCAACCGAAATATTGATACAGCAGAATATGTTTAGGCGCAGAGTTAATCCACTCTTCTCCGCGAATAACATGGCTTATTTGCATCAGATGATCATCCACCACATTGGCTAAATGATAGGTCGGCATTCCATCTGCTTTAAGCAGGATTTGCATATCAATTTGTGCCCAATCGATACTAATCTCACCACGCAACATATCGTTGAATATACATTGACCTTCACGGGGAACTTTCATTCTCACTACATAGGGCTCGTTGGCAGCAAGACGCTTTTCTATCTCCTCTTGGGAAAGATTTTCACAGTGGCCATCATAGCCAAGCGGCTGTTTTTCCTGCATCTGATTGGCGCGCAATTCATCCAGTCGTTTGGGTGTACAAAAACAGCGGAAGGCATAACCCTTTTCTAGTAATTCATTGGCATACTTAGCGTATATTTCTGAGCGCTCGCTTTGACGATAGGGGCCTTTATCACCGCCAACATCTGGGCCCTCATCCCAATCGAGGCCTAGCCATGATAATGCATCTAAAATGGCCTGCTCGGACTCAGGGGTTGATCGACTCTGATCAGTATCTTCTATGCGCAGTAAAAATTGACCACCCTGACTGCGAGCAAACACCATATTAAATAGTGCCACATAGGCAGTGCCAACGTGAGGATCTCCGGTTGGAGATGGAGCAATACGTGTTCTGATCGTCATTTTTTACCCAATCATTATAATTTTGTGGTTAAAGCAAGTTATACCAGCTTTTAAAAATCAGATTATACGTTTTCTACCATTGTTCTGTTACTACATTTTTTTAAATTTCCAGTAATAACTAATTGGTATGGAGGACATCAAAAAATACCATAGCCGAAAATGACCCTTTTTAGTGCAATCTTTCGTATTATGCGCAAAATTCATAATTATCCTAAAAATTATGTTTTTAACGCATAAGTATGCGAAAAATTAATGAAAATAACAGGCGAGGTTCAAAATTATGTCACATCAAGAAAAGATATTTGTTGTTGTAAACCCTACATTAGACAAACAGGTAGCACTTGATCGCACACTTATTACCTCACAATTAATGACACCTCGACCTGAAATTTGTGTGTTTGTGGCGGTGGATAGCAATACCGTTAATTTGGATGCAAGAAACCCTAGCATTTATCGCGATACCGATTGGTTTGAGCAACAAATTCATAGTCCTCTTCGAAAGGCTGGACTGAAGTATCGCATCGAAATCTCATGGTCAAACGACTGGCAGGGCTCAATTATGGCTTCTGCTAAACATTTTGGCGCCACTAGAATCATGATTCGAGCGGGAAAACCTGTTAAGAGCAAGCGTTTTATTTTTGCTGAATCAAAATGGGAACTTCTAAAGGAAGCTAACTGCCCTGTGGTTTTGGTTCGTGATGAAGCTAAACAACAACGTAAAGTTGTTTTGGCCGCGGTGAACTTTCAAGCCTCTAGAATTAATCAGGAAATTCTCAATAAGAATATCTTGGAGCGAGGCATGAATCTGGCAGAGAGCTATGGCGCTGACTTTCATGTGGTCAATGGCTATATTGACTCTCTACTTTACCCAGACCGCGGCAGACTAGCTAAACAGACCGGCTTAAACCAAAGCAATACCCATGTTGTGAAAGGTTATACTGATGAGGTGATCTCAAAGGTGGCTAAAAAGATTGATGCCGATGTGGTGATTATCGGTACCTTAGGTCAAACAGGCTTAACTAAGACTCGTCGCGGCAATACTGCGGAGCGGGTTATATCGGCATTAGATGTAGATGTTGTTGTAGTCAATTCAGAGTATTAATATCTGGCTTATGCCGGCTGGGAATTTATCCCAGCCGGCACTTTACACTTAATTGTTACTGCTCAAATACCACGGTTTTATGACCGTGAACTATGACTCTATTTTCGAGATGGTTGCGCAGGGCTCTCGCCAGCACTAATTTTTCAACATCTCTACCCAATCGCACAAGATCTGCCTCGCTGTGACTATGCCCAACTCGCACCACGTCCTGATCAATAATTGGACCTTCATCTAAGTCTTCTGTGACATAGTGACTGGTAGCACCCACAAGTTTAACTCCCCTTTCATAAGCTTTTGAATAAGGGTTGGCGCCAATAAATGATGGTAAGAAACTATGGTGGATATTAATCATACGGCCTTTATATTTAGCGCACATCTGTGGCGGTATAATTTGCATATATCGCGCTAGTACCACTGTGTCTGCGTTGTATGAATCAATAATTGATTCCATTTCGGCAAATGCAGGGGCTTTATCGTTGCGATCTACAGGAACATATTTAAATGGAATATTGTGCCATTCAACCATTGATCTTAGGTTTTCGTGATTCGAAATTACACAGCTAATATCACAGTCGAGCTCTCCGCTATGCCAACGATGTAATAAATCCGCCAAACAATGGGAGGCATGACTAGCTAATAGCACAACTTTTTGCGGCTGTTTGGAGTCATAAATTTCCCAGCGCATATCATAGGCTTTAGCGAGCTCTGAAAACTTTTCACGAAATTCATCCAAACTGATCGATAGCGAACTTGCTTTTAGCTCGTTGCGCATAAAAAACCAATCACTATCTGGATCAGCATGGTAATTTGATTCCAGCAACCAGCCGTTATGATCTGCAATAAACTGACTGACAGCGGCTACGATACCCACTTTATCTGGGCAGTGAATAATCAGTCTGTATGTGTGATTATCGATTTCACTCATTAAATTATGCTCTATGTAATTATTTTGACCCCCTAGCAAGCGTGCTTACTGAGAGTTTAATCTTTAATTTATCGGCTTATTATCCATCAACTGCGTAGGCACTGCAAAGCAATGCGTTGACACCATTATAAATCACAATTTTAATACTTAAAAAGAGAGGCGTAACTAAGGAAAATCTGCACTAGAACATTTGGGGAATGGTGGGCCGTCCGCGACTCGAACGCGGGACCAATTGGTTAAAAGCCAACTGCTCTACCAACTGAGCTAACGGCCCCCTAAATGAGGTGCGTATAATACTCACCAGCAGGATAAATTCAAGTAATATTTTGATATCTTGTAGGGTCTTTCACATTGGCTTCTAAAAAACCCTGCTTTCGAAGCCTGCAGCTATCACAAACCCCACATGCAGACCCATCTTCAGCAGCTTGATAACAAGAAACTGTAGCACTGTAATCCACACCACTTTTCATGCCGGCTTGAATAATTTGCGCTTTGGTCATATTAATTAAAGGTGCATGAACAGTTAACTTATTCCCTTCAACGCCTGCCTTAGTAGCAAGATTAGCCATTTGCTCAAAGGCTTTAATATATTCTGGGCGGCAATCGGGGTAGCCTGAATAGTCAACGGCATTAACCCCAACAAAAATATCATTGGCTCCTAAGACTTCAGCCCAACCCAGAGCAATTGATAGAAAGACTGTATTTCGCGCCGGAACATAGGTTACAGGGATACCCGATGTTTCATACTCTGGCACATCAATTGCGGTATCAGTCAGAGCAGACCCGCCAATAGTAGCCAAATCTAAGGTAACCACCTTGTGCTGCTCTACCTGCATAGAGTTAGAGACATTCTTTGCAGCTACTAGCTCTGATCTATGACGTTGACCATAATCAAAACTTAGGGTGTAGCACTCAAACCCCTGCTGCTTGGCCATCGCAAGCACGGTGGAGGAATCCAAGCCGCCGGAAACCAATACAACTGCTTTTTTTACCATAATCTAGCGCCCCTGCTCATCGCCCCAGATAACTTTGTGCGTTTGCAGCTGCATACGAACCCTTAACTTATCTTCTAGAATCCACTGCGCCAAAAGCGCAGGTGCTAATTCGCCCTGGCTGGGTGAAAATAAAATTTCTGCCCCTGTATCTCGCAATCGCAACTGGTCAATCTGCATACAACTCCAATCGTAATCTTGGCGATTACAGATAACGAATTTCACCTCATCTTCTGGCTGCAGATAATTGATATTCTCATAAAGATTGCGTGCCACCTCTCCCGATCCCGGTGTTTTAAAATCAACAATTTTAATCACTCGCGGATCAACATCCTCAGTAGTCATTGCACCACTTGTCTCTAGAGAAACTCTATAACCAAGATCACAGAGTTGCTTTAAGAATTCTATACACTGTGGTTGCGCCAATGGCTCGCCACCGGTTACTGTAATAAAGTCAGTTTTATACTCAGCAACCATATCTAATATATCTTGGATGGCTATTTTTTCACCACCCTCAAAGGCATAAGCAGTATCACAATAGACACAACGCAGGGGACAACCGGTTAGTCGAACAAAAACTGTGGGCAAGCCAACCGTGGTAGTTTCGCCCTGAAGAGAGTGAAAGATTTCGGTAATCCGTAAAGAATGGTTTTCCATAGAAATAAACTTAACCGTCTGGGGTTAAGCCTTTATAGGCCTTTAGTCTTAAGATAGGCTTTTGCTTTAGCACCGGCACCACCGTTACTTTGTGCGGCTTCTTGTAATAATATAACTGCTCTCTCGGCATCACCCTGTTTATGATAAATCTTGCCCAGTTTGTAGCGTGCATCCATGGCTTTGTTATGATCGCTGTAATCATTAATCACAACTTCAAAAGATTCTACCGCCAGTTCTGCCTCACCTCTAAACTCATAGATTTCACCCAACCAATAATGGGCATTGGCTGAGTAAGGGCTTTGCTCATAGTTAAGGATATGATTTTTAAAGGCAGCAATTGCACCATCAAAATCTCTATCCTTTAACAATTTACTAGAGGCTAGATAATCCGCCTCAATATCTTCTGGCGTGATTATTACAGGTGAAGGGGCTTCAACAGGCTGCAAATTCTGACCCATTAGCTGATTGTCTGGAACAGCAAGAAGAGTATCCACAGGATTATTTGCTGGCAGTATTGTTGCCTTAGATGAGGATATAGCCGACAAACGACGATCAATATCTAAGTAATCGTCCATTTGCAGTTGCTTGAGTTGCTGCAACTGATAGGAAAGCTCTTCAACCTTGCCACGAAGCATTTTTACTTCATCTTTGAGCACCTGCATTTGATAAAACTGCTCAGCACGCTGAACATCTAGGGCACTTGGCTTTTTCTTGGTATCGGAATCACCCGAGCTATCTAACTCAACTACCGGAGAAAAAGGCTGCGCCAAAAGCTGTGAGGACAACAATGTGGCGACCAATAGACTTATTTTTTTCATATTTTAAAGCACTCAAACAAGTAACTGAGGGTGAGTTTTCCTCACCCTCTCAAGGCATAATCAAATGGTGACTATTTAAGCTCAACTCGACGATTTAAACGCCATGCTTCGTCATCACTACCATAGGCTGCTGCGCGTTCTTCACCAAAACTAATCACTTCGATTCGCTCACTGGCAACACCCTGCATTACTAGGAATTCTTTAACTGAGGTAGCTCGACGCTCACCCAAAGCCATATTGTACTCACGAGTTCCACGCTCATCAGCATGGCCTTCAAGACGCACTGAACGAGAATTACCAGCAAGAACAACAGCGTTCTCTAAAAGATCTGCTCGCGATTTATCAGTTAACAAGGCTTTGTCAAAATCAAAATAAAATACAGTAGCAATATCAGCTACAACTGGAACTACTTCAATATCAGCTGATTCAACTGCGGCAGTTTTAACACCTGCATTATCAATCTCAGTAGTACTTGAATCTGAGTCATATACTGGCGATGAACTACAGCCAGTCAAGATAGTGATGGCAAGCAAAGATGCATATAAATGTATGCGGGTTTTCATGATTGTTAGCTCCTTTGAGTAACGCTTTGGTTTATTAAAAAGGGTTTTAAATGGTTTAACGCAAGAAAGGTGACCATGCAGGCTCCCTGACATCACCTATTTTTGCTGGTAGGTTGTATTTTACACCAGCATCAACCGAAACTGCAGCAAGAATTCCTCTATCTTTATACTTAGTAGCATACATAAGCATAGCACCGTTAGGTGCAACAGAGGGTGACTCATCTAATGTAGTTTCAGTTAATTCTATAAGCCGCCTTGTCTTAAGGTCTAGTGCTGCAATATGGAATACGCTAGATGATCGATGAACAATCGCCATAGTGCGCCCATCTGGAGCTATACTAGCCCGAGCGTTGTAATTGCCTTGAAAGGTTATACGCTCTACCGAGCGGTCGGCTAACTTAAGCTTGTATATCTGCGGCGTGCCACCTCTATCAGAGGTGAATAATATATGTTTGCCGTCTGGCATCCATGCTGGCTCTGTATCAATGGCGAAGTGACGAGTTAACCGCGTTAATTTAGATGTCGCTAAATCAAGGCTATATAATTCTGGATTACCATCTTTTGAAAGCACCATTGCCAGAGTTGAACCATCAGGCGACCATGAGGGTGCACCATTTAGCCCTTTAAAATTAGTTAACTGCTCACGCTTAGCTGTGGCAAGATTTTGTCTATAAATTGCCGGTCTACCTGTTTCGAAGGATACATAGGTTAAATCTTTAGCATCGGGTGACCAGCTAGGAGACATAATCGGCTGCTTGGACTCAAGCATTAGACTCTCGCGCGCACCATCGGCATCGGCAACCTGAAGTCTATAGGTAAAATCATCACCTTCTCTTATCACTGAAACATAGGCAAGCCGAGTTGAGAATGCACCGCTAATCCCAGTAATAGACTGATATATTTTATCGCTGACTGAATGAGCAAGGTCACGAATCTTTGCCGCAGACGATCGAACTTTATGAGTAAACTGTACCCTCTGTGAATTAATACTTAGTAAACTAAACTCCAACTCATAACGCCCATCAGACAAAACTGACATAGCCCCTACCACAAGATACTCGGCACCTAACAGACGCCAATCTCTGTAATACACATCCGATGATTTAGATGGGAATGCCAACATATCCTGTTGAGGAATTAACTTAAATAATCCACTTCGGCGCAAATCAGACTCGACAATATCAGTAATATCACCATCAATTTTTATACTGTTAAGATCAAATGGAGACAGCGCTATTACCGTGGGCTGGTCATTGCCCTCGGTGACCCTAATAACCAATTCAGCAAACGCACTATTGGCCATTAATAGGGCTATTAGTAAAATTGAACACTGTCTAAAAATCATCAAACTTTGGTCTCCATAATACCTTTTACAGTCTTAAGTCTTCGGGGTTAAATACTATTTTCACACTGCGAAAATACTGTTCAAAAATTCTCGGCTCCATATTCTGTAGTTCCGAAAATGGTGCGGCTTTAAATGCTGCCTGTTCCACGGATCGATCAAATGCCATATCGCCACTGGATTCTAAAATCTCTACTCCTACTATTCGACCTGTAGGTACCAGTCTAAGTTCAATTAAAGTTTCCATTCCGCGCCTTGCGCTCTTGGGTCGATTCCATTGCTGTGATAAGCGCGCCTGAAGCAACTGCAAATAACTATTAGCAGCCTGCTTATCTTCTTTAGCCATTATAAGCGCCTGTTGTTCTCGTATGTGCTTGGCTTTTTCAGCCTGCTTTCGGGCAAGTTCCTTCTCGGCCTTTCGCTGCTTTTCTTCTCTGGCTTTACGCGCTTCTTCCTCCAGTTGCTGGTCTTTTAGCAATTTAGCCTTGCGCTGTGCCTGTAACTTTTGCTGGGCTAATTTCTTTTCCTTTGCACGACGTTTATCAATTTCTCGTTGCTTAGCAGCCCTGTCAATTGCCGGCTTAGCAGCTGGCTTTTTAACTGCTATCTTTTTTGGTGCAAGTTGTATTAATTCCGCCTGAATATATTGCGGCTGCACCAGTGTTTTTTTAGTCTCAGGCTCCCAGTTGGCAAGCACAGCTAGAATAACAATGGCGTGGATACCAATACTCGAAATAGCTGCAATAAAATAACTGCTTTTGGAACCGATCATTTAGATTTTGACGGCTCGGTAACCAAACCTACCGAGGGAGCTCCTGCGATCTGTAATTGACTCATCAAATCAACCACTGAGCCATAATCTACTTTTGCATCACCCCATACTAATACCGGAGTATTGGGTTTTTGCCTTAAAACTTTAGCCACTCTATCTTTTATAAATGATAGGCTGTTAGCTATATTGCTACCGTTTTCATCAATCCAATAGGTTCCATCGGCTTTTATTGAAACAATCAGTGGCTCTTGCTTTTGCTTATCCAATGGAGCGGAATTAGCCACCGGCAAATCAACCTTTACTCCCTGCATTAATAGGGGCGCAGTAATCATAAACACAACGAGTAAAACTAGGGTGACATCAATATAGGGAACTACATTAATTTCGGCAACTAGCTTGCGTTTGGCGCGTTTATTTTTCACTCTAAGCTTCTCTCCCAACTCTTAGTTTGAATGCACCTGACGGTGTAAAATACTGGAAAATTCTTCCGCGAAAGTTTCATAACTGGCATTAATTGTTTCAACTTTTGCAGCATAGCGGTTATAAGCAAGCACAGCTGGAATAGCTGCAAATAAACCCATAGCGGTTGCGATAAGTGCCTCAGATATACCCGGTGCTACCGTGGCAAGAGTTGCTTGCTGAACCATCGCTAGCCCTCGAAATGAATTCATAATGCCCCAAACAGTACCAAATAGACCTATGTAAGGACTCACTGAGGCAACACTGGCTAAAAATGGCAGATTGGCGCTGAGCTTTTCTTCTTCTCTTGAGAGCGCAACCCGCATGGCGCGATCAGTACCTTCCATCACTGCATCTGGGTCAATACCATCGCCCTTAGTAAGGCGAGTAAATTCTCGAAACCCAGCACGGAAAACATTTTCAATCCCCTGCCCACCACCATTTTCTTGAGCAAATTGGGAAAGCTCAAGGTAAAGGTTATTTAGATCGACACCTGACCAAAAGGTATCTTCAAAGCTTTTATAGTCACTTTCGGCGTTGCGCAAGTATATGCCACGCTGAACAATCATCACCCAGGAGATAACTGAAGCAATTAACAATATAACCATTACCAACTGCACTAGAAGGCTGGCATTGAGAATTAGCGATACTATTGATAGATTTTCTTCACTCACTATTTAGCTCCAAATTAGCAAAGGTAGTTGTTTAAAGTTTGGTGAATTTCTGCCGGCATAGCTTGCGGACGTTTAGTATCATCACTTATACAGGCAATTTTGACCTTGGCTTCCACCAAAAGGTCCCCATTTCTGAAAATATTTTGCTGCATTTCAAAACTGGCTTTGGATAATTTGATTAAACTGGCAGATATATCGAGAACATCATCTAACACTGCAGGCTTTTGATAAACCACTTCAACACTACGAACAACAAACTGTAAACCATCAAATAACGCCGGCTTATCGTAACCAAGACTGCGCAAAAATTCTGTTCGCGCACGCTCCATATACTTTAAATAATTAGCATAAAACACAATGCCGCCAGCATCGGTATCTTCTACATACACCCGCGCCTGATGAACAAAGGCATTAGCATTCTTACTCACTAAGACCATCCAGTTGTTCCTGAAGGCGCTTAGGGCTGGCCAAGCCAAAATGCTCATAGGCCATTCGAGTAGCTACACGACCTCTCGAGGTTCGCATTAAAAACCCTTGCTGAATCAAATAGGGCTCTAAAACATCTTCTATGGTTCCACGTTCTTCACTAATAGCAGCAGCCAGACTATCCACACCTGCAGGCCCACCATCAAATTTTTCCATTAATGTTAATAGCAGGCGTCGATCTAGGTGATCAAATCCATTCTTGTCAACATTCAACATATTCAGTGCCGCATCGGCAATTTCGACCGTGACTTTGCCATCAGCTTTTACTTCGGCATAGTCTCTTACTCGTCTAAGTAAGCGGTTAGCTATTCTTGGCGTTCCTCTTGAGCGCCGCGCAATCTCTTTGGCACCGTTAGCATCAACTGGCACATCTAGGATATCACCAGCTCGGGCAACAATTTTTGCCAAGTCTTCATCTGAGTAAAACTCTAACCGCTGAACTATGCCAAAACGATCGCGCAATGGTGAAGTCAAAAGACCCGCTCGAGTGGTGGCACCAACTAGAGTAAAGGGTGGAAGATCTAATTTTATCGATCTCGCCGCCGGCCCCTCGCCTATAACAATATCTAACTGATAGTCTTCTAAAGCAGGATAAAGAATTTCTTCGACAACTGGGCTTAGGCGATGAATTTCATCAATAAACAGCACATCACCTTCTTCTAAATTTGTCAGTAATGCCGCAAGATCACCCGCTTTTTCAAGTACTGGCCCAGAGGTGGTCTTTAGATCCACTTCCATCTCATTAGCAATAATATGGGCAAGCGTTGTTTTACCCAGCCCTGGCGGCCCAAAAACCAAACAGTGGTCAAGGGGTTCGCTTCGCTTGCGCGCCGCCTCAATAAATATCTGTAATTGCTCTTTGACAACCGGCTGACCCACATAATCGACAAGCGTTACTGGCCTTAGAGCGCGATCAAAACGCTCCTCTGTAGGAGTTCCTGCGGCTGAAATTAATCGATCTGGCTCTATCATTGGTCACTGTCTCGAATCTGTTGTTAAGGATACATGGATGAGGCTAAATTTCCACTAGTGAAATGACTAGGGTACCCGCTTTTAGACCATGGATTTTAATGCTGCCCGTATAAGCTGCTCAGCATTAGTAATATGCTCGCTCGCAACCCGATTGACCATTTTTGCAGCATCCTGAGGTCGATATCCTAATGCCGTTAGTGCACTTTCTGCTTCTAGGCTAATATCTTGCGTTGCCGGCTTTATCACTTCTTCAGAACTTTCATTAGTGATTTTGCTAATCTTATCGCGCATTTCAATCAACAATCTTTCAGCAGTTTTTTTCCCTACTCCAGGTATCTTAACTAGAGTTGCTACCTCATCGCGCTGGACACAGCGAGAAAACTCTTTCACCGACATACCAGAAAGAATGGCCAAGGCCATTTTCGGCCCTACACCATTAACTTTGATTAGATACCTAAACAATACACGCTCTTCAAGTTGGCTAAACCCATAGAGTTGCTGAGCATCTTCGCGAACCACAAAGTGGGTATGCAAAGTCACCGCTTCACCGATCTCGGGAATTTCAAAGAATGTATTCAGTGGAACTAGCAGCTCATAGCCTACTCCCTGAACATCTAATAATAAGTCTGGTGCCTGTTTACTCAGCACCTTACCCTGAAGTCTTCCAATCATAATCGTCTAATTTTCACTTTGTTTAAATTTATTTTAGTCGCCCGCGAGCAAAACCTTTTACGCCGGCTGCAGACATAATTTTTTGACTACGCATACTGTGACCATGACAAATAGCAACCGCTAAGCCGTCTGCCGCGTCCTCTGCAGGTTCACCAGGCAATTTTAGTAGCGAAGTAACCATCATCTGTACCTGTTTTTTATCGGCAGCACCTGTCCCCACTATAGCTTGCTTTACACTTCTTGGAGAGTATTCTGATACAGGTAATTTGGCATTGGTACCCGCCAATATAGCCGCCCCCCTAGCCTGACCTAACTTTAATGCTCCCCTTGGGTTTATCGACATAAATACATCTTCAATACTCATAACAACAGGCTTGTATTCTTCTATTAGCTGACTAACTGCATCAAAGATCAATTGAAGTCGCTCAGGCAAAGAATCTTCAGGCAAACGAATAATACCACTAGTAACATAATTTATAGTGGCACCAGAAATATCTACGATACCGTAACCGGTGCGCCTCGATCCTGGATCTATTCCTATAATTCTAATCATCAGATGCCTTGATATTTAATTCATTAGTGTTGCAATCTAAGTGGGTTGAGTCAACCACAAAAAAAGCCCCCAGAAACACTGGAGGCTTTTTTACCTTTGCAGGCATCTTAATTAAAAGATTAATCTTTCTTTGGTGCTGCTTTAGCTTTAGGCTTCGCTTTGGCTTTAGCCTTGGGTTTTTCAGCAGGAGCTTCTTCAGCTGGTGCCTCTTCTACAGGAGCTTCTTCAGCTGGCGCTTCTTCCGCAACTGGTGCTTCTTCTACAGGAGCCTCTTCAGCGGGTGCTTCTTCCGCAACTGGTGCTTCTTCTACAGGAGCCTCTTCAGCGGGTGCTTCTTCCGCAACTGGTGCTTCTTCTACTGGTGCGGCTGGCGCCTCTTCTGACTTTTTAGGCGCTGGAGCAGGAGCTACAGTTTTTACTAGCTTTTCAGCCAATAGAATTTTTATTTTTTCATCAGCATTGACCCAGTTTTTGTCCGCATCTTTAATCGCATATCGACCTGAGCCTTTTTGATAAATTACATAGTCTTTAGTTTTTTTAATAACTTTCATCTTTTAACCCCTTTATTGATTACTCGTTTACTTGATATTTTAAATTATTATTATGCTTATAATTCGGCAGCTAAGACAACTGCTCCATTATGTCATCGGATATATCTGCGTTAGTATACACATTTTGCACATCATCCAAATCTTCTAGGCTATCTATCATGCCTAGTAGTTTTTCCGCAGGGTCCTTTTCCAGTGGAACAGTAATGTCGGCTATCATTGTAACCTCGGCATGCGCCGGCTCAAATCCTGCCTCGATTAATCCATCTTTGACCTGCAAAAAATCTTCAAAACTAGTTTCTACATCCAGAGAGCCATCATCATGGGTTTTAATGTCTTCTGCACCGGATTCAAGCGCAGCATCCATAAGAGCGTCTTCATCGACATCTGGGCCATAACTTATTTGGCCAATGCGATTAAATAAGTAAGCGACTGAGCCATCTGTTCCCAAATTTCCACCGCGTTTGGCAAATGCATGGCGCACTTCACCGACAGTTCTATTGCGATTATCTGTCATGCACTCAACCAAAACAGCTATACCGCCCGGAGCATATCCCTCATAAGTGATTTCGTCATAATTTTCACCCTCGCCAGCACCAGCTCCACGCGCAACTGCTTTATCGATAGTGTCGCGCTTCATATTAGAACCCAAGGCCTTATCAACTGCTGCCCTGAGTCGAGGATTATCTTCGGGATTTGGTCCCCCCGCCTTAGCCGCTACAACTAATTCTCGGATTATTTTGGTAAATATTTTACCGCGCTTAGCATCCTGTGCCGCTTTTCGGTGTTTTATATTGGCCCATTTACTATGACCTGCCATATGCTATCTCCAAAAATTAATTCTAGCTTTCTTGTTTTTCTTTTTGTCGCAATCTGATGTTTAAATCTCGAAGTTGCGCTGCTTCAACTGTACCTGGAGCATCGGTCATTAAACAGGCCGCAGATTGTGTTTTAGGAAAGGCAATAACATCGCGTATAGATTCGGCACCTACCATCAACATAATTAGACGATCCAAGCCAAAGGCTAACCCACCATGTGGTGGTGCACCATATTGCAATGCATCAAGTAGAAATCCAAATTTCTCCTGTTGCTCAGCTTCACCAATACCAAGTACATCAAATACTGT
>JBJKZE010000023.1:0-33353 GCA_045560645.1 Porticoccaceae bacterium
TCATAAAATCACCTTAGCTTCGTTTTTAAGCTTATATACTAACTGAGATACATCACTAACCATTATTCCCGCTTGACGCTGTGCTGGGAGCTCTAAACCCAAGAGTTTAGTTTTGGCAGTTATATCAACGCCTAGATCATCTGTGCTTATTACTGCTAGGGGCTTTTGCTTAGATTTCATAATGTTAGGCAATGACGCATAACGCGGCTCATTTAAACGCAAATCAGTTGTCACCACTGCTGGCATTACCAGTGCAACGGTTTGAAGGCCACCATCAATTTCCCGAGTAACAGCTATTTTGCCATCTTCGATATTAACCTCAGAAGCAAAGGTACCCTGACCGCACCCCATTAAGCTAGCCAGCATCTGCCCTGTTTGATTATTATCGCCATCAATGGCTTGCTTACCCATTAGAATAAGATCGGGAGCTTCATTATCACAGATCGCTTTAAGACACTTAGCCACAGCTAGGGGCTCTAATGGCTTGTCAGTTTGAACCAAAATAGACCTATCAGCACCAAGGGCAAGAGATGTTCGCAATTGCTCTTGAGATTGAGCATTTCCGATACTGACGGTAATTATTTCACTTGCCAGCCCTTTTTCTTTTAGACGAACGGCTTCTTCAACGGCAATCTCACAAAAAGGGTTCATAGACATTTTTACATTGGCTAAATCAACATCTGAATTATCTGCATTGGCTCTAACTTTAACGTTGTAATCAACCACCCTCTTAATTGCTACTATTACTTTCATTGCAACTCCATTTTAATTTATAGCACCTGCTCTAAAGTGAGGTTTAGTTTGCACAAGGATCGGCTATAAATCAAACAGCCAGAGGCTTCATTGCGACCCATCAGTCACATTAATAAAACACTAAGAGGTGGCTTTTGTGCGTATTTTTATACATTGTAGGTACAGTTAAAAAAGTATTTAATAGTTAAGTATATAGTTAAAAAAGGACATTATCTTGGCTCGTGAATCCATGGAATATGATGTAGTTATAGTTGGTGCCGGTCCCTCCGGCCTTTCTGCTGCCTGTAGACTAAAGCAAATTAACCCAGAGTATTCAGTCTGCATAGTAGAGAAAGGCTCCGAAGTAGGTGCGCATATTTTATCTGGCGCAGTTTTTGAACCAACGGCACTAAATGAACTGATACCCGACTGGCAAACTATGTCATCACCCTTAACAACCGCGGTTTGTGATGATCAAATTCTGCTTTTAACCAATGATTCAAACCACATTAAAGTGCCGGGATTATTTGCCCCCAAGACAATGAACAACCACGGCAACTATATTATTAGCCTAGGCAAGTTCTGTCGCTGGCTAGCGACTCAAGCTGAGAGTCTTGGAGTTGACATATTCCCTGGATTCGCTGCGGCAGAAATCCTCTACAAGGACGATGGACAGGTGTATGGCATTGCTACTGGCGATATGGGTTTAAGTCGCGCTGGGGAGCAAAAAGATAACTATATGCAGGGCATGGAATTACAGGCTAAATACACCCTTTTTGCTGAAGGCTGTCGCGGTCATTTAGGTAAACAGTTAATTGAAAAATACCATCTAGATAAAGGCAAAGACCCACAGCATTATGGAATCGGCATTAAAGAATTATGGAAAATACCCGAAGATAAGCATAAACCTGGGCTGGTAGTTCATTCAGCCGGCTGGCCACTTAATGAAAGCAACACACTAGGTGGCGGATTTCTTTATCACTTAGAAGACAATCAGGTTGCGGTCGGTCTTATCACTAACCTTTCCTACAGCAATCCCAGCCTAAGCCCCTATGATGAGTTTCAGCGCTATAAACACCACCCAAGTATTAAGCAATACCTTGAAGGTGGAGAACGTATCACCTATGGCGCTCGCGCCATTACCAAAGGTGGTCTACAATCTCAGCCCAAAATGACTTTCCCGGGTGGCCTATTAATTGGCGATGATGCTGGAACCTTAAATTTTGCTAAGATCAAAGGCAGCCATACCGCCATGAAATCTGGCATGGTGGCCGCTGAAACTGTAGCCGAAGCACTTTCAAATAATCAGGCTCATACCGATCTTGATGGATTTGCTAAAGCCTATCAAAAATCATGGGCCCATAAGGAATTGCACCTTCAAAGAAATTTTGGTCCTGCACAGCACAAATTTGGCTATCTTCTGGGTTCTGCCTATGCGTTTATTGATATCAATATCTTTAATGGCTACTTACCTTGGACATTCAGAGATAAAGTAGCTGATCATCAAACCATGAAAACTACCGATGAATGTGATGCCATTCATTATCCAAAATATGATGGTATATTGAGTTTTGACAAACTTTCCTCAGTTTTTTTATCCAACACCAACCATGAAGAAGATCAACCCTGTCATCTTCAGTTAAGTGACTCCGATTTACCCATAGCGCATAACTTGCCTATCTATAATGAGGCAGCGCAACGATACTGCCCTGCCGGTGTATATGAAGTTGTCAAAGAGACAGATGGCAGCTCAAAATTTCAAATAAATGCGCAAAATTGCGTTCACTGTAAAAGCTGCGATATCAAAGAGCCCAGTCAGAATATAAACTGGGTTACTCCAGAGGGTTCTGGCGGTCCAAATTATCCGAATATGTAGTCAGGGACTATCCAGGAAATTCACCCAGTGAAAACTGACAACCCAAGCTATCTAGAATAAGTTGGCTTCTACCATCCCTTGAGTGAAGTTCACGGCCCCAGTCTATCAGCTGGTAATATACTGCTCTACTGGCCAAAGCATTTAGCTTATCTCTAATATGTACCAGGGGTAACAAAGGCTCCTCTGGAGGCTTAGAGTCAATAATTAAGGGGTTATCGCGCCCCAGTAGAACCTCCTCGCCAGTATTAGTTGTAACACTGATAGCCTGAACTCCCTGTCTCATTGTTCGCCTTGCATCAATAATAAAGAATGGCGCTATATCAACCTGGATTTGCCATTTTTCAGTGGGGGTCAGCAAAAAATATTCTCCATCCTCAGTTTTGAGCAATGAGGAGAATAACTTAACTATTGATGATCGTTTAATTTCAACAGACTCATGAAACCACCTGCCCTCACGATCAATACGCAAGTCCATATCGCCGGTTTTTTCTGGATGCCATAAATCAACAGGAGGTAACTTACAGGAGTGTTGATGGGTCTGTTCAATAAGATCAGCAAATAGTTGTTCTATGCTGATCGAGGATTTCACGGAGATTTTCTTTTTTTGCTGGTGGTTGTGTCATCAGGATGATATTGGCCTTGATTACCCATAGTGACACCAATATTGGTGATAAATTCCATTAGCTCAGTGGTATCAGTTCTATAGTTCCATGTTTTATTAAAACATAGCTCTATGGCCCCCTGAGCTAGTGCCCAGCAAGCAAGATAATGAAAATGTGGCGGAACATCTTCAAGAACACCGCGATCAATTAATTTACTGGTTAATCCAGCCAGTGCATCTTCATTTGAGCGACGCAGTTGATGTAACTCTTCAACTTGATCAGCCACATCACCAGATTCAACCAAACGATCCTCAAGCTGTTGAACAAGACGGTCAAGTTTAGGGTTCTCTAATCGAGCTTGAAAGTATGACTTAGCCGCAGCTCCCGAGTCACCTGCTTCAGCGCGCTTAATGCCGTCGGTTAACTTTGTCGTTATGTTTTGCTCATAGTTCAAGATAATTCTGATTAAAATTTCATTTTTAGTCAGAAAATGCTTATACACTGTGCCTTTTCCGATCCCAGCTCTTACAGCAATTTTTGAAACTGTTATACGATCAATGCTCTCTTCTAAAAATAGCTCAACTGCCGCATCGATGATGCGCTGCTCGCGCGCGAGAAAAAGTTTTTTCTTCTCACGTATTCGATCGGCACTGGAACTATTAGCTTGCATTAGGCCTACTGATTATAAACTGAGATTACGATTACTGGCGCGAATAAACTCTTGCTTAAGATCAGCAAATGTTTGCACCGCAGGAAATTGAGGAAACTCATTAATTACATTATCAGGGGCATGAAATAAGATCCCCGCATCTGCCTCGGCTAACATGGTTGTATCATTGTATGAGTCGCCCGCTGCTATGGTTCTATAGTACATACTCTTAAAGCCAACAATTGCCTGACGCTTTGGATTGGCTTGACGAAGTCGGTAATTAACCACGTTACCAGCAGTATCAGTTTCTAGCTTGTGACACAACAGGGTTGGATATCCCAACTGCTTCATTAATGGAATAGCAAATTCATAGAATGTGTCAGAAAGGATAACAACCTGAAAGCGCTCTCGTAGCCAGTCCACAAAATCAGCCGCTCCATCTAATGGGGATAGAGTTGCAATAACCTCTTGGATCTCATTTAGACCTAATTTATGCTGGCGCAATAGATCCAGACGATATTGCATAAGCACATCGTAATCTGGTTCATCTCTGGTTGTTTTTTTAAGTTCTTCGATACCAGTTTTTTCAGCAAACGCTATCCAAATTTCTGGAACCAATACACCTTCTAAATCTAAGCAAGCAATTTCCACAACAAATCCTCAAAAAAGTAAGTAAGTACTCTACTCAAAATAGTTTTCACCTGCAATAAAGCATTGCAAATCATTCAACCTAATCAAAACACTTCGACATAAAACTGGGTTGTTCTACCGATCTATGGAGGTTTTTGATATAATTCAAACTGTTGCAATAAATGAATTCGGAAGTTTTAACCGAATTTAAAATTTCAGTTAACAAAAGCCCACAATAACTATGAATGATTCAATCAATATTACAGATATAGAAAGCGAGCTCGCATCGAAAGCGCCACAACAAATACTACGTCATGCATTAGAAAACCACAATAATATTGCGGTATCTTTTAGCGGCGCTGAGGATGTTGTTTTAATCGATATGGCGCATAAAATTCGTTCTGATATCAAAGTATTCTCCCTAGACACTGGCAGACTGCATGCTGAGACCTACCAGTTTATTGAACGTGTTCGTGAGCACTACAATATTGATATAGATGTAATCATGCCGGAAAATGATAAAGTCGAAGCATTAGTTAAAGAGAAAGGCCTATTTAGTTTTTATAAAGATGATCACAAAGAATGCTGTGGTATCAGAAAAATCTCTCCCTTGCGCCGTCATCTTCACACTCTTGATGCATGGATTACTGGTCAACGCAAAGATCAAAGCCCTGGCACTAGAGCAAATGTTCCCGTTATTCAAGATGACAAATTCTTCGCTCGTGAAGGTGGTGTTTTGACTAAATTTAACCCACTCTCTCATTGGACATCACAGCAGGTATGGGATTATATAAGGGCATTTGAAGTGCCTTACAATGAACTGCATGATCGCGGCTTTGTCAGTATTGGCTGTGAACCCTGTACTCGCCCAACAGGACCTGGCCAACATGAACGTGAAGGTCGCTGGTGGTGGGAAGAAGCAACTAAGAAAGAATGTGGCTTACACTCGGTCAATATTCAATCAGATAGCTAATCTTAGCCAAAGATCTAGCGGCATAAGTCGCTAGATCTTACTCTGAAGTACTGTCGTAAAATCAAAGCACCGGTAACTCTAAAGTTGCAAAAAACTCTTCTCTAGCCTCTTTATTCGGCATGCTCATAACGCGGTCTATAACATCCCTCGTTAAATGGGGTGCAAATTCAGTAATAAAGTCATACATATAACCACGCAAATATGTACCCTTTCTAAAGCCAATACTGGTTACACTTGAATCAAAAAGATGTCCCGCCTCAATCGCAACTAAGTCACTGTCAACTTCTGCGTCATAGGCCATATGCGCAACAATACCTATACCAAGACCGAGACGAACATAGGTTTTTATGACATCAGCATCCGTAGCGGTAAATACCACATTAGCCTCTAATTCATGCTCAGAAAATGCCTCATCGAGCTTTGAGCGACCGGTAAAGCCAAATACATAGGTAACAATAGAGTATTTTGCAACATCAGCTAAAGAGACATATCTAAGCTTAGCTAGTGGATGATCCTTAGGCACTAAGATACAGCGATTCCAGCGATAACATGGCATCATTATTAAATTAGAGAATAATTCTAGAGCTTCAGTTGCTATAGCAAAGTCTACCGTGCCCTCCGCCGCTTTTTCGGAAATCTGTACTGGCGTGCCCTGATGCATATGCAAGCCAACTTGCGGATAGCGATCAATAAATTTCTTGATTACATCAGGCAGCGCATATCTAGCCTGAGTGTGTGTTGTAGCAATATCTAGGCTACCTGATTTTGGGCTTTTGTGCTCTTGTGCAAGCTGCTTAATACTATCGACTTCACGCAAAATATTACTAGCAATGGATAATATTTCTTCACCTATTGGTGTGACTTTGGTTAGGTGTTTACCACTGCGGGAAAAAATTTCAGCGCCTAGCTCATCTTCAAGAAGCCTTATCTGCTTGCTGATACCCGGTTGAGAGGTATATAGACTAGCGGCGGTAGCTGAAACATTTAGGTTATGGTTAGCTACTTCCTTGATATAACGTAGTTGCTGTAACTTCATCTCAATAGACCTCTTTTATTAAAAAATAGCTTCGTTATTCGTTTAAGCTATAAAACTATATAATTTTATTCTTTTCTTGAATACTTGCCAATTGTTAAAATAGCACTAATTTTCCATAAATCTGTATTTACATGATCGAACTACTTTATTTTATTTGTGCAGGTGCCGTGGTTGGACTTGCCGTAGGACTAACTGGTGTTGGCGGCGGTTCACTGATGACGCCGTTTTTAATCCTTTTTGGCATTCCCTATCATATAGCGATTGGCACTGATCTTTTATATGCAGCCATTACCAAAGCTGGCGGTATGGTGACTCATGCCCGTCAAAAAACAATTGAGTGGCGTATTATGGGGCTTCTTGCGCTCGGTAGTATCCCTGCATCGCTTTTAACCACTTACTTTTTAAGTCATGTATTTACAGATTCATCTGACTACCAATCTATACTGACCCTCAGCCTCGGTATTATGCTGGTTTTAACATCTATTGTTATTATCTTCCGAGGAAGATTGAGCTTGGATAACCCTTTAGAAAACCCTAAACCGAAAAAATATTCTGACATTATTGTTGTTTTTGCCGGTTTATTTTTAGGCATTTTTGTAACCCTCTCTTCGGTTGGTGCTGGTGCATTTGGAGCAGCAGTTTTAATGTTGCTATACCCCTACCTCAAAACCATTAAAATTATTGGTACTGATATAGCACATGCAGTTCCACTTACATTAATAGCAGGATTAGGGCATTTCTTTGTATTAGGCAATGTAGATTTGGTGCTTCTTGGAAGCCTATTGATAGGTTCCCTGCCGGCTATACACTTTGGCACTAAATTAGCCAAACGTATGCCAAGTGACTTATTGCAAACACTTATAGCCCTAATCTTACTAGGATTGGGAATTAAATTTATTGTCAGTTAAATCTATTTTTTAGGATTATCAGACTTTTCGTTAGCTACACCGTGCGGCACATGACCAGTAGCCACATATTCACTAGCTGATGTGCAATGTACCTGTTGATCGTCAAAAAATACATCTGCTCCAAATGACTTCAAAAAATCCCCTTTGCTAAGCCCACCCAGAAATAAACTTTCATCAATCCGAACATTCCAATCGCGTAAAGTTCGAACCACCCGTTCGTGAGCAGGTGCAGCTCGCGCAGTGACTAATGCCGTTCGAATAGGACATTCATCTGCAGGAAACTCTGCCTGAAGTCCCTGTAATGCTTCTAAAAAGCTTTTAAAGGGACCGGCATCCATCGGCTTATGGGCTGAGTTTTTTTCGTTTTCTGTAAAGGCATCAAGCCCCTGCTCTTTAAAGATGCGTTCTGAAGCATCACTAAATAGAACTGCATCACCATCAAAAGCAAAACGCAATTCATCAGAAATTTTTGTTTCTCCTTGAGAAGGCAACAAAGTAGCTGCAGCCATGCCGTTATCCAGAGCATTTCTGACATCGCCGGCATTGGTTGATAGAAATAGGTGACAGGCAAAAGCAGAGACATATCTATAGGGGCTATCGCCACCCGAAAAGGCAGCTCTAGTGATTTTAAGACCATGATGAGCAATTGAGTTAAACACTCGCAAACCAGTGTCTGCGCTATTGCGAGACAGCAGAATTATCTCAACTTTGGGTTCGCCACCAAGCTTTTCATTAATATGTAAAAGCTTTGATGCAAGTGGAAACGCTTCACCTGGAGCGAGAATATCATCCTCGTGTTGACGCTGATATTCGGCATAGGCTGCAACACCCTGCTTTTCATATATTTCATGGCTATCACGCATATCAAACAATGCAGTGGATGAAATGGCGATGACTAACTTTGGTGGAGATGCTTTTGACATATACTATTTAGCTTTTAATTCTGATTGAGTATCTTGTTGTGCAAAATACTGCCTGGTTAATTTAAAAACAACCGGTGATAAAAGTAACAACGCCAAAAGATTAGGTATAGCCATCATACCATTAAGCGCATCAGACATTTTCCACACCAAACCAAGACTCATCTGAGTGCCGATAAAAACACCGATAACCCAAAGCACTCTAAAGGGTAAAACCACCTTTGGCCCTAGCAAAAATTGTGCGCAACGCTCACCGTAATAACTCCATCCGAGCATAGTGGTAAAAGCAAACAACGCAATACAAAGCGAAAGTATATTACCTCCAAAAGGCAGAGCTGAGTCAAACACCATAAGTGTCATTGCCGCACCCTCCAAATCAGTGTTCCAAGCACCGGAAACGATCAAAACTAAACCGGTCATGGTGCATATAATCAAGGTATCAATAAAAGTACCGAGCATGGCAATAGTCCCCTGCCGAACCGGACTGTTAGTCTCGGCCGCGGCATGGGCAATAGGTGCAGAACCAAGACCCGATTCATTAGAAAAAATACCTCTTGATACTCCCATACGCAAAGCAAGCATTACCGTGGCGCCGGCAAATCCACCGGTAGCTGCGGTTCCGTTAAATGCACTATCTACAATAAGGGCTAAGGCAGTGGGAATATCAGCCATATGCATAACTAAAATAATGGCTGTAGCGAGCAAATATATCACCGTCATAAGAGGCACTAGTTTACCCGCGACCTGAGCAATTCGCTTAATACCACCCAGCAGCACTAATGCCACCATAAACGCCATAACTGACCCACTTAACAGCGTGGGTATATTGAAGTTATTGTGCAACACCTGTGAAACAGTGTTTGATTGCACCGTATTAGCCAGACCAAAGCCTGCTAGGCTTCCAAATAGCGCAAATAGAAAAGCGAGTGGCTTCCAGCGATTACCAAGACCATTTTTTATATAGTACATTGGACCGCCGACTTTTTTACCTTCAGAATCAGTTTCTCGATAATTAACCGCAAGCACTGCTTCAGCATACTTTGTTGCCATGCCGACTAATGCGGTACACCACATCCAAAATAATGCCCCGGGACCACCGATACCAATAGCAGTTGCAACGCCAGCAATATTGCCAGTACCAACAGTAGAGGAAAGAGCTGTCATCAAGGCATTAAAGGGACTTATTTCACCTTCACCAGAGCCTTTTCGACCTTTAAGTAGCTGCCCAAAAGCATAGGGAATACGGGTTATTGTCATGCCGCGCAAACCAATGCTTAAAAACACACCGGTACCAAGTAAAAGGATTAGCATAGCTGGACCCCAAACAACAGAGTTGACCGTATCGATAAATTGCTCAAACATAGCTAATAATTCCTTTTGTAGTTTTATTTGTCACCAAAAATAATGCATGTAAAAAAACAGGTCACTAAATACTAAGTCAGTCACTGTATGAAATCGAGGTTTTTTTTATGCTAGCAGTTTACCCATATAGGCAACTACTCAAAATAAGGATGTAAAAAGATAAAAAAAGCCCATACCAAAACGGTATGAGCTTCATTGAATCAGGCAAAAGGCACAAACAAGCCTTATGTTTTAAGCATTAGATCGCCTTGATGGTTCCCTTAGGTAAAACAGCATGTACCGCTACCTTTTGAAACTTAAGTTCTTGACCACTTCCTACTTCAAGAACTATATACTCTGACTCTAACTTAGTGATCTTACCCAACAACCCGCTAGTCATAACTACCTCATCACCCTTAGATAATGAGCTAATTAGATTGTTGTGTTCTTTCTGACGTTTCTGCTGAGGTCTAATCATTATGAAATACATAAAGATAAAAAGACCACCAAACATAATAAACGTAAACATTGGGCTTGGCTCGGCCTGAGCGGCAGCGTCTGCATAAGCATTTGAAGCAAATAGCATAATAAACTTCCTTTAAATAAATTTAATTTTAATTATTAATTGAGATTTTCTTTAATCCAATCTAATACATCCTGATGATGAGTTTTAGTTTTTACCTTCTCCATCACCATAACGATATTACCCTTTTTATCAATAACAAAGGTAGAGCGCAATACACCCATATACTCGCGACCCATAAACTTTTTAAGACCCCAAGCACCAAAGGAATCTGTAATTGCATGATCCTCATCTGATAGAAGCTTGAAGTTGAGCTCCTGTTTATCCTCAAACTTTACCAAACGATCCACAGAATCTGGGCTTATAGCCAACACTACGGCATCCTGTGCCTCATATTCAGCATGACTATCGCGAATACCGCAAGCTTGAACGGTACAACCCGGTGTCATTGCCTTCGGATAAAAGTACACAACCACATTTTTTTGACCTAAATAATCAGCCAAAGAAACATTATTACCCCTTTGATCTAAAAGAGTAAATGCTGGCGCTTTTGTTCCAACTTTTGCAAATCCCACGATTATACCTCTGCTATTAAAAACATTAGTTAGACATTATTACGGAAGAAGGTGGGCAACGCCCTCTTTTTCTTCAGTAAGTTCTAGCTCAGTAGCTGACATCTTCTCACGTGAGAATTCATTAATATCCAAGCCCTGAACTATTTTCCAATCGCCTGCTTCACAGGTACATGGGAACGAATAGATAAGTCCTTCAGCAATATCATAACTACCATCACTGTAGACACCCATACTTACCCAATCGCCTGTTTCTGTCCCCTGAACCCAGGTACGCATATGAGCAATAGCGGCATTAGCTGCAGATGCTGCACTCGATGCACCACGTGCCTTAATAATAGCTGCTCCACGCTGTTGAACAATAGGAATAAATTGATCTTCATACCAATCTTGATCAACAAGATCTATAGCAGAGTCACCATCAACTTTTGCATGATGAAGATCGGGATACTGTGTTGCTGAATGATTTCCCCAAATAGTCATATTCTTGACGTCATTGATTGTTTTACCGGCTTTTTCAGCAATTTGACTCATAGCACGATTGTGATCGAGTCGCGTCATTGCTGTAAATTGACGCGGATTAATATCTGGTGCATTGCGCTGAGTAATAAGCGCATTAGTATTAGCAGGATTTCCCACTACTAATACTTTGATATCGCGACTAGCATGATCATTTATAGCTTTACCCTGAGCAGAGAATATAGCCGCGTTAGCTTCGAGTAGATCTTTGCGCTCCATACCGGGACCACGAGGACGAGCACCAACCAGCAAAGCGTAATCAGCATCTTTAAAAGCGACCTCGGCCTGGTCAGTACAAACAATTCCAGCAACTAGAGGGAATGCACAATCTTCAAGCTCCATAGCAACACCTTTAAGGGCATTAAGAGCCGGGGTAATTTCAAGCATTTGTAATATAACAGGCTGATTAGGGCCCAACATTTCGCCTGCAGCAATGCGAAATAGCAAGGAATAACTAATCTGTCCTGCAGCACCAGTAATGGTGACGCGAACGGGTGATGTCACAGTTTATCTCCAAAAAAAATGGTTTATCTAGAATGAGGCTATTAAACGCTGGATATTATAGTGCTGATTAAAAAAAAAGCACTATAAAACCCAGAGTAGACATATGTTTTAAAGTAAATTTTACGCATTATTTGCAGAGCTTTTCATAAACCGCTTTCATTTCAGCATATAGATCATCTTTAAAGCTAGGCAAATTAGTATCCAGTTTAGTCACAATTTCGACCAGATGTTCATTATCTTCCTGGCCGCCCCACTGTTTGTGATAGCTTCCATCTTGGTAGCCATGATCCTGTCTAAAGAAATTTAAAACATTTTTACCCACGTAGGCAATATACAACTGATCAAACTGCATATTGATTCCTTTAACCAAGCCAACAAAGCCATTAACATCAAAATCTTTAGTAACTAATGTCTGAGCAGTAAATTCCTCTAGATTGATAGCAAAGTCACCCGAAGCTTCAACCTCATTAAAAGCCGAAACAACTGAGTCGCAAATATCATCGAGGGTTTGATCTTTAAGCAATAATAAACTCAACCCAAAGTGCCAAATATCAACTAACTCCAGAGCAATTTGATTAACGTCTGGCTTTTGTTTTTTCCACCATTTCCAACCGTGGTGATCAAGTAGCTCTGCGCATTCGATCCAAATAGCACGATACCATTCAAAATCTTGCTGACGCCAATCATTATTTACTTTTGAGTTCATGCTGTCTTGGAGCTCTAGCATAGTTAAAATTTGTTGCTTCATAATAAATCCTTAGGCGCGAACAAAGCCGTTAGCGACTTTTTCACTGCCAATTGTTGTATTAGGGCCATGCCCAGTTACTACTACCGCCTCATCATCAAGACTGTAGATGCGTTCTTTAATTGAGGTGACAATTTGCTCGAAATCACCACCGGGAAGATCTGTTCTACCAATACTACCTAAAAACAAAGTATCACCGGCAATTAATGTTTTATATTGTTCAAACCAAAAACTCACCGAGCCGGGGGTATGGCCTGGAGTGTGTATAGCTACACCGCCACAGCAGTCGAGGGCTTGATCATCATGCAGGTAATGATCAGGATCTGGTAAGGAGACCTTAGGAACACCAAACATGGCACATTGCTGGTCGACGATATCCCATAAAAACTGATCAGATTCATGAAGAAAAATCGGCGCACCCGTGGCTTTTTTTATTTCCCCAGCAGCCAGAATATGATCTAAATGTGCGTGGGTGTGGATAATAGCGACTACGGTTAAATTTAGTTCTTTAACTAACGCCATTATTTGATCAGCATCACCACCTGGATCAATCACCAATGCTCTCCCGGACAGCGAATCACCAATCACAGAGCAATTACACTGCAGAGGACCCACGGGAAAGGTTCTAATAATAAATTGAGATTGCGGCTGTTGATCTTCAGACATATTGCAACTCTGTTATTAACTTAATTTAACTTAAATAGTTTAAAGAAATTCTGAGTGGTAATCTCAGCTAACTCTTCAATACTTATATCTTTAATTTCAGCCACACATTGAGCCACTTCGTATACATTTTTGGGCTCATTCTGCTTGCCCCGATAAGGCACTGGCGCCAACCATGGTGAATCAGTTTCAACCAATATTCTATCAAGTGGAATTTTTTTAACCACCTCACGCAAATCACCCGCATTTTTAAAGGTGACAATACCTGAAAATGAGATATAGAAACCAAATTCCATTGCTGCCTTTGCCATTTCCCAAGTCTCGGTAAAGCAATGTAAAACTCCTGCTGAGTCAGTCTGATGCTGCTTAAGTAGCTTAATAGTTTCATCGCGAGCATCGCGAGTATGAACTATAACCGGCTTTTCCACTTGCTTAGACGCCAGTAAATGTCGGGTAAAACTCTCATACTGCCAATCATAGCTTTCGGCGCTATAAAAGTTGTCAAGTCCAGTTTCACCTACCGCAATAACTTTAGGGTGTTTGGCTAGCTCTACAATTTCCTCAACCTTCGGTAATGGCAACTCTTCATCTTGAAGAGGATGAACGCCCACAGAGGAATAGATATGGTCATATTGAGCGGTTAACTCGGTTAAGGCTCTCGAGCTATTAAGATCAACTGCTACGCTTAAAAAGTGCGAAATACCCCGCGCATTAGCATCAGCAATTACAGCTTCTAGACCACCATCTCTATTAGAGAGGTCTAAGCGATCGAGATGACAGTGTGAATCAACTAACATGCTTTACCCTTAATGTTTGCTTAGCTTATCAAGCAAGCTTATTTTTTAACCTGAAAAATTAGTACCCATTCTATAAATAACTCTTCCCAAAGTAACTGAGTATTTAAAGGAGAACCAGACAAAAGCCATGCGCGTGCTTTTATTAATTTATCTAAAAAAACAAATAATGCAGGCTTTGGGTTATTTTGTAATTCACCAACTATTAATCGATGCACATAACTCAGTATCCATGCGACAAGCTCCTCTGGCGAGTATTTCTGACACACTTGGGCTGCATCAAAGGGCGATTCATCTGAACGACGCATCGCATCAAGTAATGACTCAACATGCTTTCGACCCTCAAAACCGGAGCCATTAATGAAATCCAATGCAAGAAAAGGCTTGCCACTGGCAATTTCTAATAGTTCAGGAATATTAACTTGTTTGTCTTCTACTCGACTAGATAACCACTGCTGAGCCATTTGAGCAGAAGGGATTGCCAAAGACTCAATTTGGCAGCGACTGCGAATAGTCATAGGGATGGCGCTAAGCCTGCTTGAAACCAAAATAATTAAAGTATTAGGCTCAGGCTCTTCTAGACTTTTCAATAGGGCATTAGAAGCGGCTATATTCATTGCCTCGGCAGGAAAGATAATCGCTACCTTCCAGCCGCCCTGCTGTGAAGTTTTAGCTAGTGATTCACACAACGAGCGAATTTGATCAACTTTAATAAATTTACTTTTTTCTTGTGGCTGTAATAGATAAAAATCCGGATGAGATCCTGCCTGAAGAGTTATACAACCACTACACTTACCACAAGCGACATCATTATCAACTTGATTGCACAGCATTCTGTAGGCCAATGCATAGGCAAAGTGTTCAGCACCGACCCCCTCAAGACCATTGAGTATAATTGCATGGGGAAGGCGCTCATCATCAATGCGTTGATTAAATGACTGCCATAACTCTGCATGCCATGGCAATGGCAACAAGGAATCCTTTGGGCTTATGGATATTTCAGTCACCTAATAATTATCCGTTTTGTTTTTGTTGTAAAAAACTATTTAGGGTATTGGCAATTTGTTTCTGTACAACTTCAAGCGTTTGAGAAGCATCAATAATTATATAGCGCTGTGGATTATTTTTTGCCATAGCTAAATAGGCTTGACGCACACGATTAAAAAAATCTGTTTTCTCAAGTTCAAACCTGTCGGGTTCACTGCGTTTACCTGCACGCTCAAGACCTAACTCAACGGGAACATCAAGAATAAGCGTTAAATCCGGGCGCATACTACCCTGAACCATAGTCTCAAGCTCTACAATAAGCTCGTTACCCATTTCACGACCCGCGCCTTGATAAGCGTAGGTAGCATCTGTAAAACGATCACACAGCACCCAGTTACCCTGAGCCAACTGCGGCTCAATTACCTGATCTATATGTTGCGCTCTGCCGGCAAACATCATCAACAGTTCGGCTTTACTACAGACCTTTTCATCCCTATTTGAAAGAAGCACTTCTCGTATTTCTTCCGCCAGAGGTGTACCACCGGGCTCGCGAGTATTAACAAACGAGATATGGTTAGCGTCTAACCACTGTTTAATAAACTCAATATTAGTAGTTTTACCGACTCCTTCTGTGCCCTCGATAGTTAAAAACTTGCCTCTCATAGATACTTAACTCTGAATATTAGGATTATTGTGGCACCGACTGATAATTTTGAGCACGCTGCTCAATCTGAAACTTTCGTACCGCTTTATTGTGTTCAGATATAGTATCAGAAAATTGATGGCTACCATCACCTCGAGCAACAAAATATAAGCTTGAACCAGCCTTAGGGTGCAAAGCCGCTTCAATAGATGCCAGACCGGGCATTGCAATCGGTGTTGGCGGCAGTCCATTAATTCTGTAAGTATTATAGGGAGTGAAATTCCTAAGGTCACTGCGTCGAATATTTCCTTTATAGCGATCACCCATACCATAGATTACCGTAGGATCAGTTTGCAGTCGCATTCCTTGCTGAAGCCGTCGGACAAAAACACCGGCAATCTCAGTACGCTCATCGGCTTTACCCGTCTCTTTTTCAATAATAGAAGCCATAATCAAAGTTTCATAAGCTGATGTGTAGGGCAAGTTACTACCCCTGGATTCCCAAGCACGATTTAGCTCAACTCGCATGCGGCTATGCGCCTGCCTCAATAACGTATAAACACTGTCATTTTTAGTGTAATTATAAGTATTGGGAAAAAACCAGCCTTCGGGATGCTTAATATCACTACCAATTCCTGTGAGCAATTCAGTTACAGACATATCTTGAATTGAGGAAAACTGTGGAATTTGCCCTAAGGCAAATAGCCATTGCTTAAACGACCAGCCCTCTGGAAAAGTAATGCTGTACTGAGCAATGTCACCCTGAACAAATTTTTCCACAAGAGTTTTGGGCGTATCGAGTGAAGTAATCCAATAATCTCCCGCCTGTATTTGATTTTTTTTGGTTAAGCGAGCCCAAGAAGTTACCACAAAACTTGAGGATATAATCTTATGGCTATTAAGTTCAGCATTGACCCTTTTAAGGTTACTGCCCTTTTCAATACTCAGTAAATACCTTCCCTCGGAATCTAGCTCAAGGTCTTTAGAAAGATTAACTGGACGATTTAAAATATCCCAAATAAACAGATAACTTATCCCAGATAAAATCAAGATAAGCAGACTAGATCCAATTAGTGTGCGATATTTTATATTTGTCATTGATACTGGGGATACATTTCAATAAGTTTGTTGCTGAGCATAAGAGTTTGCTGATCGGTTGGCAAAGGGTTCAGCAACTGATTTTGCGAATCATAAATAGTCTTTACTTTAGCGAGCCCCTTAATTGAATTACACATCAATAGACTTTGGCACTGAGTTAACTCATCCATAGTAATCGTTGAAACTTCTACTGGAATATCACAGGCTGGAAATATTTCTTCAATCATTAAAGATCGCATCACACCAGCAATTCCTACTTGATCAAGACTTGGAGTAAGCCAATTACCAGCCATAGTTTTAATAAAAACATTAGCTGAAACTCCCTCAATCAAATGATCGGACTGTGTAAACATCAAACCCTCATGATAGTAATCATCGCACCATTCTAGTCGCGCCAATACTTGATCTAATCTATTTAGATGCTTTATTCCCGCAAGTACTTGGCTGGTTGGTAATCTATGCTCACAGCAACGAACATTAACAGGCATATTGCGAAATTCTTCCGTCCCTTTAGGCAAGCTGGAGTAACTACAAATAATAAAAGGCTCAATTATTTCGGGTGACTGGTAACCTCTTCCTCCATGACCTGCAGTAACAATAACCTTTACAACCCCTTGGGAAATAGACCGAGCATTTAACTGACCTAAAAATTGACTCAAATAGTCACCAACAAGTTCAATATTAATAGGGATATTTAGTATAGAAGAGTCCTTAAAAAGCCGTGAAAGATGGCGCTTGATTAAGGGTAGAGTCGATTCTTGAAGCAGAATACTTTCAAACAGGCCATGCCCATAGGCCAAGCCACGATCACTAAGCAAAGTTAAAGGAACGTTGTCTGTAATTAGCTGACCGTTTAGGCTGAAAACTGATGGAGTATTTGTCATATCTGATAATAGTAACCGAGTTTGTTGCTATTATGACAAAAATTATGCGCATAAAAAAACCGCCCCCTATTGGGAGCGGTTTTTTTGAAATCGGAATTACCCGTTTGCTTGAATATAATCAACCGCATCTTTAACAGTAGCGATCTTTTCAGCATCTTCATCGGGAATCTCAGCATCAAATTCCTCTTCAAGGGCCATAATCAACTCAACAGTGTCCAGAGAATCCGCCCCTAGGTCTTCAACAAAGGATGAAGTTGATTGGATATCATCTTCTTTAACGCCTAGTTGCTCGGCGACCATTTTAATTACGCGTTCTTCAATGTTACTCATCGTTGTATATCTCCTTTCAAGGAATCAGATGTCTTATTAAAAAGAAAGTTTAAACCATCTTTTATTAAATTACTGTTTGTTCAAGGCGCGCATTTTACCGCACAAATACTAAAAAGCTAGTCTATATAACAAAAAAATTACTTTTTTACGCCAAAAAGACGCTTAAGCCATGTACATTCCACCATTTACATGAATAGTCTCACCCGTAATATAACCCGCTGAATCACTTACAAGGAAGCTAACTACCGAGGCAATTTCACTGGGATTCCCCAATCTGCCTAAAGGTACCTGACTAAGCATAGTATCTTTATGAGCATCAGATAGATCTTTAGTCATATCAGTGGCAATAAAACCCGGTGCCACAGTATTTACAGTAATACCTCTAGAGCCAATCTCCTTAGCCAAGGATCTAGCGAAACCCGCAACACCTGCTTTAGTCGCAGAGTAATTGGTTTGCCCACCATTGCCCATAGAGCCAACTACCGAGCTAATATTAACAATACGTCCCCAACGCGCTCTGGTCATAGGCTTCAAACAAGCCTTAGACAATCGGAATATAGAGGACAGATTAGTATCTATAACATCAAACCACTCATCATCTTTCATTCGCAGCAATAAGTTATCTTTAGTAATACCGGCATTGTTCACAAGAACCGTAGGTGCACCAAACTTCTCACCCACCTGCTCAAGTAAATCACTAATAGACTGACTATCAGTAACATTTAGCACCATGCCAGCGCCATTAATACCCTGCTCTTTAAAACGCAGATCAATTTTTTCCGCACCTGAGGCAGAAGTAGCCGTTCCAATTACGACATAGCCTTGATTACCTAATTGATCTGAAATAGCCGCTCCAATTCCTCGACTAGCACCTGTTACAAGGCAAACTTTTGCTTCTGTTGTCATGCTCTACTCCTGTGAGTGACTATATTGTTGTAAGTACAGCATCAAAATCAGCTGCACTTTCAGTGGCTAATGCGATTAATTCACGATCAATTCGCTTGGATAAACCACTTAAAACTTTACCAGGGCCACACTCAATTAAGGTGCTGGCCCCACTTTTCTTTAACTGCTTAACACAGTCCACCCATCTAACTGGGCTATATATTTGCTCAAGCATCAACGTTTTAATTACTTGAGGATCATTTTCGTTGTTCGCATGAACATTATGCATTATAGGCACTTCTGGTGCTCTAAATGTAACCGCATTAACCATTTCAGCAAGATTATCCGCCGCTGGTTTCATTAATGAGGTATGAAATGGCGCGCTAACAGGAAGTGGAAGTGCGCGTTTAGCGCCGGCGGACTTACAAATTTCCATAGCCTGCACAACGGCATCATTAGAACCGGCAATAACCACCTGCCCTGGCGCATTAAAATTCACCGCATCTACTACCCCAAGGCAGCTAGCCTCAGAGCAGGCATCCAAAATAGCTTGATCTTCTAATCCAATAATTGCCGCCATAGCACCTTGACCTACAGGTACTGCTTGCTGCATATATTTACCACGTGCCTCTACAATTTTAAGCCCATCAGCAAAGTCGATCACATTGGCGCAGACCAAAGCTGACCACTCACCAAGACTATGACCGGCCATTTGACTTGGCATAGGGCCCTTTTTTTCGTTCCATAGGCGCCATATGGCGACACTACAGGTTAATAAAATCGGCTGAGTGCGCTCGGTAAGGTTTATATCCTCTTGGGCACCCTTTTGAATTAAATGCCACATATCATAACCAAGCACTTCAGAAGCCTCACTAAAGGTCTTTTCAATAATAGGATTATGTTCAGCTAAATCTGCGAGCATACCTATTTTTTGTGAACCTTGTCCTGGAAAAACAAATGCTAAATTAGTCATAAAAGATACTCAGTAATTATTTAGTTTGATTGGTTTGCTCAAGCAAAGACGATAATGCCGCTGGAAGCTTTTGACGCGCTGCATTGATCGCTCTTTCCAAAGCATTAGCAAAGCCTTGAACATCTGCACCGCCATGACTTTTAACCACAACACCATTGATACCCAATAAGTAAGCGCCGTTAAATACGGAGGGCTGTATGGAGGCTTTAACCGCGGCTAAATCACCTTTTATATTATCAGCTAGCGCCGAAAGCTTTTGATAGATATGCCTTGCAACACCTTCACCCGCTTTAAGGGCAACATTGCCGCTAAAGCCATCACACACAATCACGTCAGCAATACCTTTAAAAATACTATCACCCTCGATAAAACCTTGATAGTTTAACCTTGGATTAGCTTCTAACATTTGAGCAGTGACTTGGACTAAGTTATTACCTTTACCAGCCTCAGAGCCGACATTTAGCAACCGCAAACGCGGATTAGTGATATCAAGTGTTAAATTAGCCGTGTATGAGCCTAAAATCGCGAACTGATATAACTGCTCGGGCGAACAGTCGACATTGGCTCCCAAATCAAGCATTAACTTACTACCATTAACTGTGGGAATTTCAGCGCAGATAGCTGGGCGAGATATACCGGGCAAGCAACCAAGTCTAAATAAGCTAAGTGCCATTAAAACACCAGTATTACCAGCACTTACACAGGCATCAACTTCACCATCATTGAGAGACTTAAGGGCAACAGCCATAGAAGAATCTTGTTTTGAGCGAACAACACGAGAAGGCTTATCATGGCAATCAACCTGTGTCTCACAATGACAAAGCTCAATACGAGAGGAAATACTGGGGCTTAAATTTTTATCGATGCAGCTCTGCATCTCAGAGAGATTGCCAAATACAAGAGCTGAGACATCAGAATTGTCAGTCAGCATGCGAATGATGGCCTCCATAGTTACACTAGGGCCAAAGTCGCCGCCCATTGCATCTATGGAGATTTTAACACTCATGGTCAAAAGACCGACGAATTATTCGGCGTTGGTCTCAACAACTTTGCGACCGCGATAGAAACCGTCTGCAGTCACATTATGACGAAGATGCTTTTCGCCACTAGTCGCATCAGTAGATACAGTTGAAGCAGTTAAGGCATCGTGAGAACGACGCATACCACGTCTTGAACGAGTTTTTCGACTTTTTTGAACAGCCATGGGTTACTCTCCTTAAAAAAATATTAACAGCTACTATTTCTTGAGCTGCTGTAAAACACTAAAGGGGCTATCAACAGCAGCCTCTTTCATAACGGTATCAGCCTTTGGGTCAAAAGCACTACCTGTACATTCACCAATATTATGATAATTAACAATTGGCAGAGCCAATAGTATTTCATCTTCTATCACAACATTTAAATCTGCAAACTTATCGACAACAATCCATGGCTCATAATTTGGCGCAACGTTAGCTAGTTGGTCCTCAGACCAAATAACTTGCAGAGACACTGAAGCCATAACCTCAATATTAACCAAATCTAAGCAGCGCTGGCATACCACATCCACAAAAACAGATGCCTTGCCAGTAACGATGGTTTGTCTTGACTCATCTAGAGAAAACTGTAACTGCACCTGCATGGCAGTAGTTACAGCTTCTACCGAATCGTTTAACCTAGTTAAATCCTTAGCCGCAATTTCACCCTCAAGAGCAATTCCCTGAACCGCTAATTTGCGTGGATCTATCTGTGTTGGCAATGCCATAGTTTTCGATGCTATCAAGTTAGGCGCGCATAATAGGGATAAGACCGTGAATAGTCAAAGAAAATTGCTTAAAATAGCCTTATAAACACTTTATAACCCCAAGAGAAACTAACTAATGGTAAAACCACTAATATTAGCATCGACATCGGTTTACAAGAAAAAACTATTAGAAAGATTAAACATTGGCTTTACCTGTGCCTCACCCAAGACCAATGAAGAGCCAATAAGCAATGAGCAACCACAGTCTCTGGCTATGCGCTTAGCGCAAGAAAAAGCCCTTGTAGTGGCAAAAAGCCACCCTGAAGCTATCATCATTGGCTCAGATCAAGTTGGCGAACACAACAGCAATATTTTGAATAAACCCGGCAATTTTGATCAAGCATTTAAGCAATTAAGCACACAGTCAGGTCAAACGGTTTATTTTCACTCTGCTGTTGCCGTTGCTTATACTTGTAAAACTGGCGAAACAAACATAGAAACTGCAATAAATAGCACTAAGGTTGTTTTTAAAGATCTTACGCCGCAACAAATTGAAGATTATCTTAAAATCGAACAACCATTTGACTGCGCAGGTAGTTTTAAATCTGAGGGATTGGGCATTAGTTTATTTAATAGTATTGATAGCAATGACCCTACGTCAATAATTGGTCTTCCACTGATAGAGCTTTGTAATATCCTCAAAAAATACAACATTAAAATACCAGATATATTAGATTAACTAATTTATATATATTATTGATTTATATATATTTTAATATATCTGAAAAACAGTCTATACAAGCCACAGGATTATATTTAGCAAGTCGATCTTGATGATGAGCACCATAGCTCACGCCAAGTCTAGGCATATTTATTCGCTGTGCCATATCCATATCGTATTCAGTATCTCCTACCATAAGGGCATGGCCTGGCTCTAAACCAAACTCTTCCAATAACTCTGCCAACATTAAAGAATCTGGTTTCGAAGCGGTTTCATCTGCACAACGAGAGCCATGAAATAAATCATCAATATCTGACGCTTTAAACGCTCTGTTCAAACCTGCGCGACTCTTTCCTGTTGCAACAGCTAGTTTATAGCCCTCGGCCTTAAGTTTGCATAGGGTATCTAGTGCATAGGGGAAGAAATCACTAGGGCCTGCATCTTTTATTCGATAATTGTCAGAATAGCTTGCAGTAATCTTGGCGACAAGCAAATTATCCGCTTCAGGAAAAAGCTGTGAAATAGCCTCTTTGAGACCAAGACCTATAATATTAGCAGCCTCATCAAAGGTAGGTACTTTTAACTCATACTCTGTCGCAGCCACCTGTATACAATGCACTATTCGGGATACGGAATCACTCAGAGTTCCATCCCAATCAAAAATTAGTAATTTATATTTGTGATTCATATTAATTATTTTAGCTTATTCAGAAGGGTTTTTAGATCTTTTGATAGTGGTGCTTCAACAGATATTCGCTCTCCAGAAACTGGATGCTTAAACCCTAAGGCATTAGCATGAAGAAATAGTCGCTTCAGGCCAAGCTCGCGCATATTTTGGTTAAATAGCAAGTTGCCATATTTAGGATCTCCAGCTATAGCCTGCCCAGAAAACTGGCAGTGAACCCGAATCTGGTGGGTTCTACCAGTTTCCAGCCTTACATCCAGCAAAGTTGCCTGATCAAAAGACTGTACTATCTTAAAATGCGTTACAGACGCCTTGCCATCAGCATCAACTCTAACCATGCGCTCGCCCGAAGAAAGGGTATTTTTCTTTAATGGCGCGTTAATAGTAGACTTACCCTTTGGCCATCGACCCATTACTAAGGCTTGATAAGTTTTCTTAATCTGATTTTTTTGCATTTGTTGCTGCAAATTAACGAGCCCCGACCTACTTTTGGCGAGCATTAAACAACCCGACGTTTCTCGGTCAAGCCTATGAACAAGCTCAAGGAATTTACTGTCTGGCCTATCAGCACGCAAACCCTCAATAACACCAAAGGATACGCCGCTACCACCGTGAACGGCAATTCCAGTGGGTTTATCAAGCACAATGATTTCGTCATCTTCAAATACAATACTGTCTTTCAGGCGCTTACGCATCTGGCTACCAGGCATTTCTTTAAATTGTTGCTGCGATGTGCGTACAGGAGCAACTCGAATAATATCACCTGCCTTTACTCGCGTATCCGCCTTAACTCTGCCCTTGTTAACTCTAACCTCACCTTTACGCAAAAGACGGTATATACGCGACTTAGGAACACCTTTTAGTAACCTTATTAAAAAATTGTCGAGTCTTTGTCCATCATACTCAGCATCAACTGTATGAAAGGTTACGGCTTCGAATGGATTATTGGGCTGGATATCGGACAAGGTCTTTACAACTTTAAAAAATTAGCATCAATTATACCCATGTATTATTGATAATTCATAATTACTAGCAGCCATAACCAAAGTTGTCGTTAAAAATTTTTACAGAAACTCCAAAACAAACAAATATTTCATTTTTAATATGTTTTTTTATTAAAAAATACTCTAATTTAGCGAATAAATTGTAGATAAGCGGCATCATTGCTACAATGCAGGCGATTTCGAGTTAAATGAAGTGCAATTAAACGGCACAGAACCGAAAGATTTATTATTATTTAAGAAAGAATTTGTAGTTGTTTGCCGCTTATATAGTGGGAGACAGCAAAAAGTAAAACTGAGAAAGCTCAGTTAGTTTACATCAAGTACAGATAAAAGCTTGTGATCTTAATACGCCGAATATATAGAGCATTGCGACTCACAACGGCTGAATCACAGCATGAGAATTGCGTTATTGATCGCTACAATCTCCAGTTGAGACCCTGTTTCGTCAATAACCCAAAGGGATGGCTTTGTAACCTTCCCCGGCATGGTTACATCTTATTAAGATGGCCCAAGTAGCGTTTATATTCGCTTTGTAAAGGATTATTGGCACCCTAAACGGATCCGCACATCCTTTCGGCTTGCAGATGAACCACTGCCCTGAAAGCTTATTGCCACAAAATGCTGGTACATGCTTTACTTCTCACCTATCTTCTCTTGTTATTCTAGCTGTAGCTCGATCACTTTAATTATTTAAGGTGTTAAATATGAAGCGTATGTTAATTAATGCATCCCATACTGAGGAAATGCGTGTAGCAATGGTCGATGGACAGAGACTATATGATCTCGATATCGAAAACAGAACAAGAGAACAAAAAAAATCCAATATATACAAAGGTAAAGTCACCCGAGTTGAGCCCAGCCTTGAAGCGGCTTTTGTCGATTTCGGTGCTGAGAGACACGGATTCCTTCCACTCAAAGAAATCTCAAAAGAATACTTCAGTAAAAAATCATCTGATAATGGCCGAGTTCGCATTGTAGATGCTGTTAAAGAAGGTCAAGAAGTTGTTGTTCAAGTTGAAAAAGAAGAGCGCGGCCAAAAAGGTGCAGCACTTACAACTTTCATCAGCCTTGCAGGCCGCTATTTGGTATTAATGCCAAATAACCCCCGCGCTGGTGGTATTTCTAGAAGAATCGAGGGCGAAGATCGCGCTCAACTTCGAGACGCTATGCGCACACTGGAAATCCCTGAGGGTATGGGCGTCATTGTTCGTACAGCAGGTATCGGCCGTGCGGCACAAGAGCTACAGTGGGATCTAGATTATTTGTCACAGCTATGGGGTACTATTACTCAGGAATCTGGCAACAGCAAAGCACCGCATTTTTTATTCCAAGAAAGTAATGTTATTGTTCGCGCAATTCGTGATTATCTGCGTCAAGATGTTGGTGAGGTTATCATCGATAATGAAGATGCCTATGCACTGGCAGCCGCATTTATCGGCACGGTGATGCCTGACTTCAAAAGTAAGATTAAATATTATCAAGATGAAATCCCACTGTTTAATCGCTACCAAATTGAGAACCAAATTCAAACCGCTTTTGAGCGCGAGGTTGCACTACCCTCTGGAGGCTCAATTGTAATCGATATAACAGAAGCAATGGTCTCTATTGATATTAACTCTTCTCGTGCCACTAAAGGCGGTGATATCGAAGAAACAGCCTATACAATCAATCTTGAAGCTGCAGAAGAGATTGCCCGGCAATTGCGCCTGCGTGACGTTGGCGGCCTTATTGTTATCGACTTTATCGATATGCTGAATAACCGCCATCAAAAGTCGGTTGAAAACAAAATGCGTGACGCGCTAGAAATAGATCGCGCACGCGTCCAAGTTGGTCGTATATCGCGCTTTGGACTTATGGAAATGTCCCGTCAAAGACTTCGCCCTTCACTTGAAGAGACTATGTCTAAAGTATGCCCAAGATGTAATGGTCAAGGGACTATTCGTGGGACCAGATCACTTGCTCTATCTATTCTTAGACTCGTCGAAGAAGAAGCGCAAAAGGAATATAGCCGCGAAATTAGAGCCATAGTACCGATTTCCGTTGCAACCTTTCTGCTAAATGAGAAACGCAGTGAAATTACCAGCATCGAATCAAGAAACAACATCAAAATCACGGTACTACCAAATTCGGAAATGCAAACACCTAATTTTGAAGTGGTTAGAATTCGTACACAGGATGAGGATGACTCAGACTTTAGCTATAAGATGGCTAATGAGCTAAGCAAGCCCGACCTATCCGTTGAGATTGAAGGAAGTCAATCTGTTCAAACTATACCTACACCGGCTGTTAAGACTATTGTTCCCAACACCCCTGCCCCACAGGTTCAGGCTCAAGTGGAAACTCAAAAGAAATCACCAAGTCTTGTCCAACGTCTATGGAACAGTATGTTTGGTGAGCCTGAAGAGAGAGAACAGCCCAGTAAAAAGAACTCACGCAATAGAAATCAGCGTGGCTCGCAACAAAGACGTGGTAAACAAAATAATCAGCGCAACCGCAACAATGACAACAGATCTCGTCGAGGAGAAAAATCGCCTCAAGGAAAGTCTGATAACAATCAAAAGAGCGACTCAAAGAACGATCAACGTCAAAATGACAATCGCTCTAACAAGCGCAATCAACGCAATCAGCGCAATCAGCGCAACGATCAAAGTAAAAAAGATAATAATACCAATGAGAATGCTGCTGTAACTGATAACAAGCAGAATGAAGGATCAGGTATTAAACGTCGCCCAGATGATCGCAAACGCGGACCACGCAGACGTCGTCGTAGACAGGATGTGCCGCAAGAGATGTTAGAGAACACTGTTGATACACCAAATACAGAAACTGCTAGCACCTCTAAAGACGAAGCGCCTAAGGATACAGCTGCAACTGATAAAGAAGCTGCACCTAAACGTCGCAAGCGTCCTGCTACATCAAAAGCTAATGAATCAGCTAAGACTGATACTGTTGATCAAGCGAAAAGCGAAGAAACCAAGCCTGAAACAAGCACTATAGCTGATTCTGTAGAAACGACCGAGAAGCCAAAGCGCAAGCGGAGAGCTACTAAACCTAAGCAAGCTGATGCAAAAGAAAATACATCAGTAGAGATTTCAACTGATACAGCTGTTTCAGAAGCTGCTAAAGCAGAGCCCAAGGCAAAAGCAAAGCCAAAGGCAAAGGCAAAGGCAAAAGCTAAACCAAAAGCAAAAGCTGCACCCAAAGCTGAGGCTAGCGAAGGATCAAAGCCCGATTCTAGCGACAAGCCAAAAGTTGAAGTTAAAGCTACTGCCTCTCCATCAAGAGCTAGCAACGATCCAAGAAGTAAGCCTAAGGCTAGTACAAAGGTAGAAACTAGCTCGGCAGCACGCACCTCAAAAAAAGGCGCGCCAACAACTTCCGATAGCCCAGTGGTATCTGCGGCTAAAGAACCAGCTCCAGTGAATCGCGCCTCTAATGATCCACGACAAAAGCGCGCAGCAGAAAAAACAGAAGAAAAACCCTCTGAAGGGTAATTCGTGCTTGTCTCTGAAAATTGGCGCGGTATAATCTGCGCCTAGTTTCAAAGTCAGGCTTTGAAAGTAAAGAACAAGGTGGGATGGCAGAGCGGTTGAATGCACCAGTCTTGAAAACTGGCATAGGTTAATAGCCTATCTAGGGTTCGAATCCCTATCCCACCGCCATATTAAAAAAACCTCCTTCGGGAGGTTTTTTTATGGCTGGGATTTAGGGATTACTTGTAAAACTATTACTTTATAAAAACTGCGTTAGCAGAACTATGCCACCAACAGCTACCAAGCTGTAGAGAAACATTTTCCACAGAGAAAACTTACGAGAAGACCAGTCGATACGGTCTTCTCGATCCGTTTGTTTTGATGAGGCTCTAAAGCGCCCCAAGTAAAAAAATATGGCTAGAGATATTAGGGATATACCGCCAAATATAATGGTGTTGGCATCCATTAACGGCTTCTCAATTTAGCCAGTAGACGAAGCATTTCTAAATAGAGCCAAATCAATGTCACCATGAGCGAGAAGGCACCGAACCATTCCATATACTTTGGCGCACCCATCTCTGAGCCCTGCTCGATAAAATCAAAGTCTAGAACCAAGTTTAATGCCGCTATGCCTACAACAAATAAGCTAAAACCAATACCAAATAAGCCATTGGAATGAATAAAACCAATGCCTCCCGAGCCAAACATATTCATTAACATACTTACTAAGTAGAGCATTGCTATACCCATGGTGGCTGAGGTGACCATTAGGCGGAAGTTTTCTGTGGGCTTTACGATGCCAGTTTTATAGAGAAATAGAAGCGATGCGAGAGTTCCCAGCGTTAGGCCGACTGCCTGTATAACTATGCCGGGGTACTGGGCTTCAAAAATAGCGGAAATTGCTCCGAGAAATAAGCCTTCAGCAATTGCGTAAAGGGGTGCTGTTGTCCCTGCCCATTGCTTTTTAAATATGGTTACTAAGGCTAGAATAAAACCAACAATAGCCCCACCTATTGCGATGGGCATAACAGCCGCTGGACTGCCTGAGGAAAAGAACAGCGACCATGTGTAAAACGCTGAGACAACCACTAAGGCTAGCAGGATACCAGTTTTGTTAACTGTGCCCTCAAGAGTCATAGTTGATGCAGGTGCCTGTGAACTAAAGGTTGCATCTTTGGCACTATCAGAAAAGGTTTGTGCGTTTAAGGATGGGTTACCTGAACGACCAAACATATTTAACGCTTTGTGATTAGACATAATGCTACCCTGTATTTTGACTGGTTTAATTTGAAACTTAACTTAAAACTAACTTACTGATGATTATAGCTAAGTTTTAATGTTTGCAAAATAAGTTAGCATTTCAATAAGCTCTAAAAAGGATTCGCGGTACAACTGCCATAGGCAACAACATCTAAAACAATATCACTATCACCTACATCAATAAAGCGATCATCCCAGGTGCCTGTACTACAGCCCCCTGCAATCAGACCGGCTTGACTCTCAAAGCCCTCCCAAGTGCCATAGGATGGCTGATTGCGGAATTTGTAGAGATAACGGGTATTGGCAGACATCTCAATGGTTACCGACCATACATCATTGCCATTGTCGGTTAATAGGAAGCCTTCTTGGCCTAGATCACCGCCTGCTAGGTATACACCCTCTGGGTTAGTCTCTTCCGAATTCATATCAACTTGAAATGTTAAAAGAACAGTGCCAGGTGTTTGTATAGGGGCTTCAGACTCACCATTGAGAGAATTAATTGCAGTATCAAGCCAATTCATTCTGGTTTGATACCATTGCTTCATATGATCAACTTCTTCTTGGTGGGTATCAAAATAAACAGGATTAGGCCAAACGTACTGACCAAAAGTTTGCCATCTGTTGTCGTTTTCCTGTTGTGCCCATTGCAATTTTTCTGCATAGGCATCAATTTTATTGAGAATAAATTGCTCATTGTCTCTAAAGAAGTCAAATCTTGTATTAACCTTTGCTACAAAATTAGGGTCTTGAAGCAAGCGGTTAATCCATGGATTCTGCTGTATCCACCAGCCGTCTGTGTATTGACTATCAGCATAGTCAGTATTACCAAAACCTAAGTCATGATCCCATAGGGGACCCATTTTGATTTTTTCGCCAGGGATTAGGTGGAAATAGATACTTGAGAACCATCTTGCATCAACATTTTTAATGATTTCATTAATTAAAAACCAATCGACAAAGCTATCAATATCAATATAGGCTGCATAGCCAGATACTGAACTAGCGAAATTACTACTAAATAAAACATCTTCAAATTGATTTACAAAATTATTGATGTAGATATATCGCTGATCTTGATCAAAAGATACACCATTTTCGTTAACCTGATCAATACCGGGCTCTTTGATGGCAATTACATCAAAAGAGTCTGTAGAGAAATAAACATCATCAGCATCTAAACGATGTAGTTGGTCAATCTCTAGCAAGAAACCATCATTAGTTATGGCTACTCGCCTATTGGTCTCTTCAACCTTTTGAGTGATATTGTAGGTCCCCTGATATTCATTATTAAGATAGACCTCGGCAAATTCACTTTCAGGAGTCCAATCTAGGTTGCTGATATAACCCATCTCAAATACAGTAGTATTTCTCAGCATAGTCTTATCAGAATATTCCGCTAGAAAAAGCCATTTTTTATCTTCTGGCATACCCAAAAATTCCTCTTTCGAGGAAAATTTCATTTGATAAGGCTTTTTTGGGTGCAGACCCCATGTAGAGTTTCCCCTACCCCTGATTTCAATAGGCGTTGGTTCCATATCTGGCACATTGCGACCACCATCAACACTAACAGTACCCAGAACATATTCCTCTTTTGAATCAATAGCGACATTGTTAGTTGTTGTGAGATAGATGATTGGCAAGCCTGTAAATTTAGTAACGTCGACAGAATAGGTTTTACTCACCCCTGAAGCCTTAGACAGGTTGTAAACAAGTGGCTGGGTAAAGTCGTTAGCTGTTGAGCCACTTGCCTGATTAGCAGTGGATACAGTTACACCCTCTCCATCGTGATCATAGGTGGCTATTAGGTCTTTAATTGAGATATTTTCTGGAATTCGCCCAGAAATGGTATCACTATTAACATCGAAAGTTACATCGTTGCTAAGGCTTGGATTGTTGGCTCTTAGAAATTTAAAGCTAGTGAAAGCTGGCACCTGATCGACCACTATGGTTCTGGTGACCGATGAGCTATTGCCTGCTGCATCAACAGCCGAATAAGTAAGGGTATAAGAACCTATTTCACTGCCAATTGCCCCTGAGATGGTCACTGCTAAATCACCATCTACGGCGTCAGTAGCTGAAGCACCAGATTCGGCATAATTATCACCAAATGCCAAGCCAATTGTCTCAGCTCCATTAAGGGTTATTTGTGGCGGCGTATTATCTGGGGCTTCCGATGTTTGCCCTGGCATATAATCAATAATATATTGCTCAATATCAGCATGTGTTGCTCTTGCTGCATCCAGAGCAACTGAGTTGCTAATTAGAGCCTCACCTGTCAAACCAAATAAATATCTAAGCAACAACAGACCATCAGTAAGAGCGTCGACCTGACCATTGTTGTCGATATCTGCAATACTTAGTGTTTCTATTATATTTTGCTCAACTTCAGAAGAAGCCAATGGTGAGTCTATGGCTACCGCATTATCCAAAAGTACTTCACCTGTAAGACCAAAGGCATATCTGAGCATTAATAAACCATCAGTTAATGCATCAGCCTCACCATTGAGATCGATATCCCATGTTGTTATTGCTGCTGAAGAAATTTGTAATTCATAATTACTCCCAGAGAAATCGAAGCCAGCATCGTTGCTTGAGGAAGAGAAACTAATGGTTGTAGTTTCTGTATTTTCTAGAGCTATATCATTTACTATAAAGTCTATACCCAAAAGCTTTATTGGAAGAGGCATACTAGGCCAATCCGATGAAAAAACAGACGCCCATGCAAGAGTTACAAACTGGTCAGTGGTTGGATTATTGTCAAAATCATCAGTATCTATAGTGCTAGAAAAATCAGTAGAAACGATGTCCTTATCAATATAGTCACTCACCTGAGCAAATGATAATTTAGAGCTGTCATAATGAATTCTTAGACCTAGACCAGTTAAACTATTATTTCCAGAGCTAACATCGTAATCAATATCAAGTGTAAATTGCTGGCCTGGTGAGACTGTCCCAGAATTGCTAACACTTACTATCTGTAATTCAGAGGGATCAACTGGATCAACTGGATCAACTGGATCAACTGGATCAACTGGATCAACTGGATCAACTGGATCAACTGTAGCATTACCTGCAAAGATTATATTGTCGTATTGATAGGTGTTACCCGCCCCAACCTCACCAAAGTTAGGGAACAGCACCAATGTGTCAAAGTTTGCATCAATAGCGTTAGAGCCAGCAAAGTCAAACGTTAACGTCTCCCAACCTGAACCAGTATGAGCAACTGTTGAATCAACCTCTGCTGACTGAGAACTATCTACAGCAAGCTCTAACTTCATGCGGATAGTTGCAGCAACTGTTGAGTAAACATCAGCCGTCATCAATGTATCAGTCGCAGTTAATGGATAAATAATAGAGCCTTTAGCAATGACGATACCGCCCCAAGTTTCTGCACCTGAATCCTTAATAACCTCAAGTACACCATTAACAATTGAACCGTTCACACCACCAAATGAGTCGATAGCAACATCAGCTTCAAAGTCAATTGAGTCACCAACTGCTAAAATAGTCGCATCTGGTCCGGGCCCTGGTGTTACTGCATAGGGATCGGCAGAACAGCTACCATAGGCTACAACATCTAAAACGATATCTGACTGTGTGACATCAATATAGCGATCATTGTAATCGCCGGTGTTACAGCCATCAGCAACCAAACCGACATCACTTTCGAAGCCATTCCATGTGCCATAAGAAGGCTGGTTACGGAACTTATAAAGAACTCGGGTATCAACATCAAGTTCAGTAGTGACGGACCAAATGTCATTACCTGTATCAGTCATTAATAAACCATCTTGTCCAAATACACCGCCACCGGCTAGGTATACTCCATCAGCGTTAGTCTCTACCGCCGACATATCCACCCGGAAGGTTACAGAGGCTGATGTAGGTGTTGGATCAACTGGATCAACTGGATCAACTGGATCTATCGGCTCACCAGATGTTGTTACCATCACATTACTAATTGTTACCGGAATATCACGATCAACTACATACAATAGGAATGAACTAAATGTATCTCCACCCTGTGGTGGAATTTCAACCGTATATGTTGATTCTTGAGTACCACTTACGGTAACAGTCGCAGCATTATAGGCTGGATCAACATCAGGATATGGTAGACGTTCAAATCTAAACCGCACATCCACATCACCAGCAGGGGCAGCACCTGTGAAGGTTACTGTGCCACCATTTGGGAATGATAATGGATATATATCAGCATTATCATTAGCAATGCCAGCCCAACTTTCAGCACCTGATGGGAACGTATAGGTATTACCCTCAACAAATGCACCACCAAAGGCACCAGTAAATACTGCTGCTGCTGGATCAGCTGGGTCTACTGAACCATTACCACAATCAGAATCAGAAACAGAACCAGCATTAAATTCATCCGACCATACTAGATTGCCCGATTGATAAACACAGACATAATCCACTTCCATAGCACTTTGGGTAAAGCCACCAGCTATATTAGATTCGATAGCGACATTAAGTAGAAAGAAAAATTCTGAGTCATAAGGCCAAGTATCTGCATTTTTATCACTTGGATTATATCTATAGTGCTCTTGACCATCGATCTTAAATATTATCCGATTAGCATTCCAGTCCATGGTGTAGGTGTGGAAGGCTGAAGATATAGTAGGAATAGATCGACCGCCCTTATTAACCGTGCCCCCATGACTTGAGGTTGTATGCATGGC
>JBJKZE010000024.1:0-32073 GCA_045560645.1 Porticoccaceae bacterium
ACTATCCGTAGTAGTCAATTTTATGATTCTGCAGTCAGAAAGTGCAGGTTTAAATTAAACCCGCATCACGAGTTTAGGAGTTCTATCGGCGTTGTAGATACCCCAATGTTTTTCTGGCTCTAAGGGGTCTGGTGAGCCTTTCCAATTTTCATCAAAGGCTTCAAAGAAATACACCAGTATTTGTTGCTCCTGAGCCCAATTCATTAGCTGATGAAAATACTGTTGTTGAAAATCTTCATTAACATTGTGGCTTTCAATACCGCGACCATTTGAATGGGTTGCCCAACCCGCTTCAGTAATAATAATTTGTTTTTCGGGATAGGCATCTTGCACTGCTTGATAGTTAGCTATGGTGTATGCCAAACCCTCATCAATACTTTTGAATTCCCATACTGGGTAGGTATGAATTGAAATAACATCAAGCTGATCTGCCAGTGGTCTTAGGTTTTCAAGCCAGGGCACATAGTTTTCGCAGAAGGTAACAGGCTGCTCTGCTTTTGATTTAACTTGCTGGGCATAGTTGATCAAACTCTCGGTAGGAACCAAATGATCAGTCCAGCCAACGGCAGCTTCATTACCTATAGATACTGAGCTGATAATAGCTGGATATCTGTTAGCTAGCTGAATAAGATCATCAATTTGTTGTTGGTTGTGTTGCTTATTAATGTGCAATTGCTCTTCTGAATATAGACCGCCCCAGGGGCAGTTTTCATTACATACTTCGGCAGTCACATAGGCACCCAGCATGATGTCAAAGGGAAGTTGCTCGTTCTCAATAACATGCAGAATGGTTTTTGAGTGTTCATCGCTGCCGTATAATCGCAGTGATTTCCAATCATCTTTTAGAATAAGCAAGTCTTGCTTAATCTGATCATAGGAAGGGAATTCACCGTTATCTGGGCTCTGTCCATCGCGATACCCCGAATAACAAATAGCTTTCGCAAAAGGTAATATTTTTTTAGTCATAGTTTTTATTTTGAGTATTTTAATTTTTCGTTTTTGTCCCACAAACCCCAATAGGCACCGACATCACCCTCAGCACCAATTTTCCATGATTCATCAAACGATGAAAAATAGAACATTTCAATATTTTCGCTTTCCGTCCACTGTTGGCTATTGAGGAAATACCTAATAGCATTTGTTTCTGATGGCACAGCGCCATGAAAGCTTTGTCCACGATTTGGCCAACCAGTTTCGGTAATAATTACTTTTTTACCGCCAGCAGCTTTGATGGTTCTTTGATACATATCTTTCATATATAGCAAAGAGTATTCAATCGGGCAACCTTCCCAGAAGGGATAACAGTTGGCCAGAATAACATCGCAAATTTCTGTTACCGCAGGGCGATCTTCAAATTCATAATAGGCATCTACATAACCCACAGGCAAATTAGGCACTGCTTGCTTAACTCTGGCAATATACTCGAGCAGTTGCTCTTCAGTTAAGTCATCGCGATATAAAACCTCGTTGCCAACAGCGCAAACGTCAACATAGCCTTCTTTGGCTAGTTTGATTAACCCCTCAATTTCTAACTCATTTTTTTCAAGGTTATCACCAAGCCATGCTCCAACAAGTGTTTTGAGCCCCATATCTTTTGCAACTACGGGAACATGTTCATTACCTAAGCAACAAGAAAAAGATCGTACCCATCCAGTATGTGGTTTTAGGATAGTCATACGTTGTTTGATTTGTTCGATCGCTAACTCATCACCGGGTTCTTGCCCCTCGCGATAAGCGCTAAAGCCAATACCGTGAATACCAGAGTTTAGGCAGCTTTTAAAATATTCCTGCATTTGCACTTGGCTAAGCTGAGAAATATCTATTCCAGTTAGGGATAAGATTTTACCTTCTCTTTTAGACATCGATTAATTGAACCTCGGGATAATTCTTGATTAAGTAGCAATTTTACATGATTTATTTTTATGTGCAGCTCGATCTTTAGTGCTTATTAACACATAGTAAATTAAATTTTTACGTCACATTGCCAAGTCGCAGAATCGTACTGGACAAGATAAAAAGTTACAACCATGAAACCTGTAAATACCATCTAGATAAAGTTATTTAGTGAAAATATGTAAAAAAATTGAATAAATTTGCCAAAATTTAACGAATTTTCGTCAAAAAGGACTATTTAATCGACCGATAAACTAGCGAAATTAAAATACTGCCCTTAGAATAGCCGGCTTTTGAGTTTTACTGAAAATTGTAAAAAAGCATTTAAAAGTCTAAATGAGACAAAAGGATTTGCTAGAGGGCGTCCATTAACAAGGATTCCAACACATACTTTAAACAAGAAAATTAGTTAGGTTACAAATGACTCATAAGCAAATTCACGTAGGCCAGCAACTTCGTCAAACAAACAATGTTGAGGTTGGCGGTAAATACGTCAATATAGAAGGTGAGACTTTCTATAAAATTGAAAACTACGAGCAGATGAAGGATTTCTTTATCAGCGTAGTGAGCGATTCTGACCACTGGATGTTTATCTCTACTCGTGGGGGACTCACTGCCGGCAGAATTAATTCAGAAAATGCCCTTTTCCCATATTACACAGACGATAAAGTTAGTGATGGTTCTCCCTTCACCGGTAGCAGAACCATAGCTCTTGCAACTATTGCTGATAAGACTTCTCTTTGGGAGCCGTTCTCTGAGCAATATAATGGTATCTACAAAACCACACGCAATCTTTATAAGAATGTATTTGGCGACAAGTTAATTTTTGAGGAAATTAACCATGACCTAGCTTTGACATTCCGCTATGCATGGCGCACCTCAGATAAGTTTGGTTTTGTTAAAACCTCAACTATGATCAACACAGGTGATTCTTCTGCGAAAGTTGAGATTGTCGATGGCATTGAGAATTTAATCCCTTACGGTGTTGAAACTGATGTTCAGGGCGGCCTAAGCTGTTTGGTCGATGCCTATAAAAAGAATGAGCTTGATGCTGACACTGGACTTGGGTTGTACAGTATGAGCTCTATTCTTGTAGATCGTGCGGAGCCGAGTGAAGCACTGTCGACAACAACTGTTTGGTCGGTGGGTTTATCGAAGTCTAAAAAATTGGTGTCTTCTCTCCAGCTTGATAATTTCCGTTTAGGTGATGCTATTGAGCAAGAGCTCGATGTTCGTGGTCGACGAGGAGCTTACTTTATTAATGATTGTCTGACACTAGCGCCATCATCTGAAAAAAGTTGGAGCATAGTCGCTGAGATTAATCAGGGACCTGCAAAAGTAAAAGACTTAATTGCATACTTAAAAGCAGATAAGAGCATCACTGAAGATATTGAAGCTGATATCGCCTTGGGCTCTGAAAATCTTGCACGTATTGTGGGTATTTCAGATGGTCTTCAGGTAACTGAAGATAAATTAAGCGCCAACCATCATTTTGCCAATGTTTTATTTAATGTTATGCGTGGCGGACTATTTGTAGACAACTATTCAGTACCAAAAGCAGATTTAATCAGCTTTGTTAAAGGCTTTAACCGCGGTGTATATAATCAGTTTAAAGATTTCTTTGACGGTTTAGATGAAACTTTTCATTACAGCGATTTAATCAAAGCGGCCTCAAAACAAAATGATGCCGGCGTGCAAAGACTGTGTTTTGAGTATTTGCCTTTATCATTTAGCCGCCGTCATGGCGACCCTTCTCGCCCATGGAACAAGTTTAATATCAAAGTGAAGCAAGAAGATGGATCACAGTTGCTTAACTTTGAGGGTAACTGGCGTGATATTTTCCAAAACTGGGAAGCCTTAAGTTACTCAATCCCTAATTATATTGAAAGCATGATCTGTAAATTCGTGAATGCTTCGACAGCCGATGGCTATAACCCTTACCGAATTACCAAAGCTGGTATTGATTGGGAGAAGCCTGATCCAAGCGACCCTTGGGCTAATATTGGCTACTGGGGTGATCATCAGATTATTTATCTGTTGAAATTCTTGGAATTTTCTAATGATCATCACCCGGGTACTCTGCGTGATTTCTTAACGCGCGATCTTTTTTGTTATGCCAATGTGCCCTACAAAATTAAGGGCTATCAAGATTTATTAAAAGACCCACATAATACTATCGACTTTGATGAAGCGACTGATGAGCTTATCGAGCAGCGCGTATCACAGGTTGGTGCTGATGGTCGTCTTATTTGGGATAAGAGTGGCTCGGTTTACTATGTCAATTTAACCGAAAAGCTTCTTGCAACTATGCTATCTAAATTATCGAACTTTATTCCTGAGGGCGGTATTTGGATGAATACCCAACGTCCAGAGTGGAATGATGCCAACAATGCATTGGTGGGTTATGGCGTATCCATGGTTACGTTATATTACACCCGTCGCTATCAGCAGTATCTGCTTGATCTATTCGCTAATACTGAACTTGAAGAAGTGGCAATTTCAGAAGAAATTGAGGCGTTACTAACATCAATTAACAGTACCTTTGAAGATAACAAGCAACTTTTGGCAGGAAAAATTAATAATGCTGACAGAAAGCTTGTGGTTGATGCCCTAGGTGAAGCAGGAAGTGATTTCCGCAGTGGCGTTTATGCCAATGACTTTAGCGGCAATCGCGTTATGCTTAAAACAGCTGATCTAATTGCATTTTTGAAGTTATCGCTAGAATATATTGATCATACTATAGAGGCTAATCGCCGCGAAGATGGTTTGTATCATGCATACAATTTAATGACTGCAACCAAAGATTCTGTAGAAGTGAGCTATCTTTACGAAATGCTAGAGGGTCAGGTTGCGGTATTAAGTTCAGGTTATTTAAGCCCAGAACAGGCGCTTGAAGTGCTAACTTCATTAAGAAATTCAGCCGTTTATACAGCGCGTCAGCACTCTTATCTGTTATACCCAGATCGTGAACTGACTCGCTTTGTGGATAAAAATATTATTCCAGAAGCGCAATTGAAGGACTCTAAATTACTGACAACTTTAGTTGCTTCTGGCGATACTTCATTAGTAGAGAAAAACTCTCAGGGTGGGCACCACTTCAATGGCGCTTTCAATAATGTTGATAGTGCAAAAGCAGTATTGGCCTCATTGAAAGAAAATGGCTATCAAGACTTGGTTGAGCAAGAGGAGTCATTGATTGAAGAGATTTTTGAATCTGTATTTAATCATCGTCAATTTACCGGTCGCTCAGGTGGTATGTATGCCTATGAGGGGCTAGGGTCAATCTATTGGCATATGGTTTCTAAGCTATTGCTTGCAGCACTTGAAAACTTCCGCAAAGCACTAGAACAGGGTTCTGATCCAGTCACTGTAGGCAAATTAGCGGATTGCTATTTTGATATACGTGCAGGTATTGGTTTTAATAAAACACCGGATAACTATGGTGCATTCCCAACGGATCCATACTCGCACACACCAGGCTTTGCTGGTGCTAAACAGCCGGGTATGACGGGCCAAGTAAAAGAAGAAGTGATTACGCGCCTGATGGAGTTAGGTCTTTCTGTAACTGCTGGTACTATTTGCTTTAAACCGTTTATTCTTAGAAAGTCCGAATTCCTTTCAGCTTCAGATAGCTTGAGTTACTTTGATATCGCAGGTGATCAGCAGTTAGTGGATCTCCAAGCGGGTCAGTTGGGCTTTACCTATTGTCAGGTGCCGGTGGTTTATAGTCTTGCAGATGAAACATCAATAGTGATTAGCTTTGCTGATGGTAGTGAAAAATCAATATCAGGTGATACTATTGATGCTGAAACATCATTGGCAATCTTTGATAAGACTGGCGAGGTGATCAAGATCAATGTTGCACTGCAACCTGGTCTAGAATAAGCCTAGATTTAGATATCTTAGCCAATAAAAAAGCCGTCTATTTAGACGGCTTTTTTATTGTTGCGAATTATTCTATCTATCTTATCGCGCCTCTAATTGGTTACGAATTTCCTGAGATCGCTGTTCATCAAGATCGTAATTACGCATTGCAATAATGGCTATTATCGTACCAGTGCAAGGAATAAGGATATAGCTGAGTCTTAACATTGTCAGGGTTTCTTCACTCTGAATAGCTACTGATTGGTCAAAGCCAATAAAACTTAAGATAAGCCCGCTTGCCGCACCAGCAAAGGCGCCGCCAAATTTAACCATCCACCAATAGATAGCGCCAAAGGTGCCTTCGCGTCTTTGGTTTGTTTCAAGCTCATCAAGATCACAGACATCAGCGGTCATCGACATCATAATAGTAAATAGACCGCCAATACCGAATGCGAATAGAGGCAATGGAATAAACATCATCCATGGATTTTCTGGTGAGAATCCCCACCAAAATAATACATAGCCCACCAGAGAAACCGCTTGTGAGTATAGGAAAGTGGTTTTCTTGCCATATTTTTGTGCGCAGTGATTTACAATAGGAATAACCATAAATGTGGTAAAGAGGGCACCTATAGAGCCGAATAATGTCGGCCAAACACCGGCTGCTGCGGGATCACCTTCATTCATATAATAGACTACAATAAACCATGAAAATGCGGCAACAACTTGGAAGGCATTAAAGATAAAGAAGGTGGCAATACAGATTCTCTGGAAGGGTTTATTGCGCAGTGTTACTAAAATGCCGCGACCAAAATCTAGTATGGTTTCTTTTAGCGATGTGCTGTCATTGTCCTGCTGAACAGAGGATGCAGGGGTTGTATGGGTGCAAAATATAGCTGGCACCAAAGCCATAATCATACAGCCGCCGCCAACCCATAGAGAGAGTGTTCTAGCACCTTCAGTCGCTGATTCATACCAGTCGGGGTCATACAAAATAATCCAAAACCAGGGTGCAATTACCCATGCCCACTGACCTATCCATTGTGCCACTGCCATAATGCGCGTGCGCTCATGAAAGTCAGTGCTCATCTCGTAGCCCATTGCTACATAGGGTACACCAAAAATAGTCATTCCAATCCAAAATACGCAGACCCAGAAAAGGAAATAGTAAAAGTTGTACATTTCGGTGTTGCTGGCATACAACTGCCACATCATCATAAATGACAAGCCTGAAATAATAGCCCCAACAAACACGTAGGGTCGGCGTTTACCCCATCTTGAGTTGGTATGATCAGAGATATAGCCCATCAATGGATCAGTAATCGCATCAATTAGTTTAGGGATAAAGAAAATTAGCGCCCATAGGATAGGGCTCATGCCAAGCCCTTGCACCAAAATCACCATAAATATACCCAGTGCAGCAGGGAACATTTGATTGGCTAGCATGCCAATACCGAAAGCGACTTTTTGGCTGAAAGGTACCTGATTGGTTGTTGATACTTGTTGTGCGTTATCCATAATCCAAATCTTCTACTGTTATTTTAATTTTAAGTGACGGTTGGGCTCACTAATGGTGTGAGCAGAGTCTAACATTTTTTGATCATTAATCGCTTGAGTATAAGTTAGCTTTTAGCAGCATTGAGCTGTGATTCGATCAAGATAGGCATATTTGCGGTAGCAGAACCACCATAAGAGTCATCCACATAAACAAAAAGCCGAAATTCACCACTGTGTGGCGGCGAAAACTCTATTTCTGATGATGCGTTTGAATCAGATTGCTGCCACACAATTTCTGGTGTGGGTTCAAAGTCACCACCGTCACTTTCTAACTCTCGCTCGACTTCTTTCATTAGCTCCCAGCGAAAACGTAAGTTTTTATTGGTCGATTCAACCACAATTTTTGCGCTGTAGGGTTGGTGCTGTTGCAAGCTGACACTTTCCTCGGCAAGTAGACCATTGATGGTTAATTCGCCAATTTTGGGAATTCTATGTTTAGCCCATTTTCCAGTCCAAAGATACTGCATCACTTGGGCCGCCTCGGTACTATTATTGTTTTCTAAAAACAATCCATACCAAGTAGGTGTTCTCTCCTGCTTTTGTCCCCATAAAAATACAAATGAACCAATACATTGTTTGGCATCTTCAGCAATGTAATCGACATATCTAGAGTGGTAGTCATTAGCTTTTTTAGTACTATTTGCCTCTATAGGTCTATCCCAGATTGTGTTTTCACATTCCCAGTGACCGGTGGCACCCCATTCGGTAATCATATAAGCACCCTGATATTTACTTTGTTGTAAAAAGCTAGGTAACTTATCTATGGCCCCATAAATTTGAAAAGACAGTAAATCTAGATCTGGACATCTTTTATCCACAAGACTTATTACCTCAGGCTCAGCGCCAGCAAGCATAGTAGTGGTAGGGTGATTGGGATCTACTTGGTGAATCATTTTTGATAGATCATTAACTGCATCCCATACCTTAGGGTTTTTATGGCGAAGATTTAGCTCATTACCAATGCCCCACATTAACAATGCTGGGTGATCCTTAAGTGCAAGGATATCCTCTTTGATTTCAGCCATTTGTTTTGCAACTGCGACATTATCGTCATAATCAAAACCATGCCGCTCTCGCTCTACCTCAATTCCCATACAGACCATCAGCCCGTTTTGGTGAGCTTCATCGAGAATTTCGAGGCCGCTTTTTTCACCATTATTAACACGCCAAGTGCGAAAAGCATTGCCGCCAAAATCTGCAAGACTTTTGATGCTGCCAAAATCAACGCCAGCACCATTAATATAGAAAGGTTCGTTATTAACACTTAGTTGGAATTTGTTGCCGCGGTAATTTAGCTCAACCTTTGAAGGTTTCATGGGTGGCGCCTTGGGTAAAATTAGGTTGATCATTTTATTTCTGTGGGTAATGCAACACAAGTGCTATTGATATCATGCAAAATTAATCAATGGGTAATATAATTGCCATCTTGTATAAGCATCAACAATAAAAAGGTTAAATAAGTGAAATCAGTTTTTAAATATCTCTTTCTTGCATTTGTAATTAGTGGTCTTCTTGGCTGTGATAAAGCATCTGAAATAGGTTCAAATGAAATAGGTTCAAATAATCAGTTTAATGGACCCACAGCTGAGGAGATATTGGGCAATCCAAATTATCCCGCAATTTCCTATGGTGGCTATCGCGAAAAGACCCGTGATGATGTGCCAACAGTAGAAGATTTAAAAGAGGATATGCAAATACTATACGCTATGGGAGTGAGAGTACTTCGCACCTATAATACATCGCAATACCCTCAAGCCGAGAGAATCCTTGAAGCAATTAAACAGCTTAAACAAGTAGATTCCAATTTTGAAATGTACGTTATGTTGGGCGCTTGGATTGACTGCAAAAATGCTTGGACTGATATCCCGCCAATTCATGAACAAGAAAGTGAGGAAAACAATCGCGCTGAAATAGATATGGCAGTGACATTGGCTAACAAATATCCAGGTATTGTTAAGGTCATTGCTGTGGGTAATGAAGCAATGGTGCATTGGGCTACCAAATATTTTGTCTATCCAAAAACCATTTTAAGGTGGGTGAATTATTTGCAGCAACTTAAAAGCAATGGCCAACTGTCTAATGATGTGTGGGTTACTAGTTCAGATAATTATGAGTCATGGGGTGGTGGCCATAAAAACTACCATATCCCAGATTTAGAAGCTCTGATTAAAGCGGTTGATTTTCTTTCTGTGCATACCTATCCATTTCATGATTCTCACTATAATCCCAGCTATTGGGGAGTCTTAGAAGTCGAGCAAGATTTATCTAAAGTGGAACAGTTCGAGGCGACTATGTTGCGCGCTAAACAGTATGCAATTTCTCAATACCAAGGTGTAGCTGACTATGTGCAAAGTCTGGGTGTGGAAAAACCCATACATATTGGCGAGACGGGATGGTCCTCAGTTGCCGCAAGCCTTTATGGTTTGTCAGGTTCCAAGGCCGCGGATGAGCTAAAGCAGGGGCTTTATTACCAGCATATGCGTGACTGGGAAAAAGAGTCAGGTATGTCGGTATTTTATTTTGAGGCATTTGATGAGCAGTGGAAAGATCCAAATGATATTAACGGATCAGAGAATCATTTTGGTTTAATTGGACTGGATAATAAGGTTAAATTTCCCCTTTGGGATCTGATTGATCAGCAGGTATTCCAAGGGTTAAAACGAGGTGGTAAACCCTTGGGTAAAAGTTACGATGGTGATTGGAATTCCCTTTTAAAGGATGCTGCACTACCACCTTTTAATAGCGGTACTAATTTGTCAGATTAAACAGTCATTATGGGACATTAAACTTTGGTTTAGCGATTATTCAATATGCTTTCCATTTCATCCATAATGTCATTCATGCGTTCAACCAGAGCTCTGTAGGGTGCCGCTGTTGCCATATCAATGCCGGCATTTTTCATAAGTTCATAGGGATAATCAGAGCCCCCAGCTTTTAATAAATTAATAAAATCTTCCTGTGCCTGTTGGTCACCCGTTCTAATTTTTTGCGCAAGATCACTGGCTGCCGCGATTGAGGTGGCATATTGAAAAACATAAAAGTCATAGTAAAAATGCGGAATATAGGCCCACTCGATGCCATATAAATCGTCTATATTTACTACCCCTTGATCATGTCCGTGATAGCGCTTAAGAAGTTGCAAATAGATACTGGTTAGTTTGGAGCCGGTTAGTACATTGCCAGATTCGACTTCTTCATTAATCCTTAATTCAAATTCAGCAAACATAGTTTGCCTAAAAAAAGTACCTCGTAAAGCTTCTAAGCCAATGCCCAAATAAAACAGTTTTTCCTCATCTGTGGTTGCCTCTGCTATAACCATATCTTGAAGCAGCATTTCGTTCATAATAGACGCAGTTTCGGCAATAAAAGTGGAGTATCCAGCTGTTTCCCAAGGTTGAACTGCATTAGCTAGTACCGAGTGCACCGCATGCCCATATTCATGAGCAAAGGTAGAGGCACTTTCAAAGTCATTGTTATGGTTTAGCAGTACATAGGGGTGGACATCATAGGCGCCGCCTGACATGTAGGCACCAGAGCGCTTTCCGGGGGAAGGAAATACATGCATCCAGCGACTTTTAACGCCGAGGTCATAGGCCGCCATATATTCCGACCCTAGCGGTTCTAGTGCACGGCGGGTAATGGCGATTGAATCCTCAATGCTAAACCTTTTATTAAGGTCAACTAAGGGTGGATAGATATCGTAGTAGCGCATATCACCCTTGATGCCGAGCATTTTTTTACGCAATTTAAAATAACGATGCAATGTAGGTAGTGCCTGATTTACTTCGCTAACTAGAGTGCGATAGACCTCAGGAGGCATATTGTCATCGAAAAGCGCGCGACCCATTGAGCTTGGATAATTGCGCGCTTCGGTTTTAAAGGTTAGCCCCTGAATTTGTGAGTTCATAATAGCGCCTAAGGTGGCCTCATAGTCTCGCCATACAGACCAAAATTTATCGAAAACCAGCTTTCTATCATCGCGATTCGGAGCCTGCCTGCCGGAGGAATATCCAGCCTGACTTAATCGTATTTCTCGACCATCAGAAAGGGTGACTTCAGGCCAAGGAAGGTTGGCATTGGCAAAAACTGAGTAAATCGAATTGGGTGCGCTTGTTATTTGTCCTGTTTTTGCTAGTAGGGTTTCAAGTTCTTTATCTAGGGTGTGGGGTGCACGACGCAAGGCATCATTAATATTAAAACTATGTTTAGCTAACTTTGGTTGCTGCTGTAAAAACTGATTTAATTTTTCATCACCTATAGCTAAAAGTTCTGGGCTGTACCAACTTGTCGCTGCGTTTAGGTCGGTAAATAAATTTCCAGCCAGTTGGCTTCGCTCTTCGTTTTCAGCATTGCGCGTATCCACGTCAGCTCTTAGGCTGGCATGAATATAGATCCTTACAACATCCTTATACACAGTGGAAATTTTGTCAGAGGCATAGAGTAAGGACTTTGCGCTGTCTCCTAAAGTGCCCTGTAGTGTAGGTAATTCTTTAACCTGTTGGGCAACAGCTATTCGGGCATCTTCCCATGCAGCTAAATCAGGGTATAGGTCGCTTAGATCCCATTGGTATTTTTCTTTAATTGCAGGTTTTTCATTTATTTCAGGGACTGACTTAATGGGATTGACCGTGCAAGCGGTTAGAAAATAGCTAATAAAAATAAGGGTGAAGATATTTTTTGTAATTTTCATTTTTTTCCTGTTTTTAGATTACATAAAAAATTTGATGCTGCTTTGTGGCCGCGCCAGACTATTTTCAGTGAACAATAAATCATCATGAAAGAGAAGTCTGTGATTCGATCAATCGAATAATATCTGTATATACTGGCATATCAGTGGGCTATTTTAAAATTTTATAGTTTAACTTTATAGGTATAAATATATGTTGCGAATAATTATATGTATTTACTTTAGTCTAGTTTCAGCGACATCTTATGCTTGGTGGGGAAAAGAGCATGAAATAGTTGCTTTAATTGCGCAAAAAAATCTGTCAAAACAAGCATTGCAGAAAATTGATATTCTTCTGGAGGGAAAAACGCTGCCTGAAATAGCGAATTGGGCAGATAGTGTAAAGTCACAATCAAAATGGTCCCACAGTAAACGTTGGCATTATGTCAATATTGATAAAAATGAGTCCATTGACGAATATCAGGTCGCAGTTGGGGGTGATATTTTATGGGCCCTAGATTACTTTTATTGGCAGATTGGCGAAACTACTAGATCAGTCCAGCAAAGACGAGAGGCATTAATGTTTTTTGTCCACCTGGTAGCAGATATTCATCAGCCACTGCATGTGGGAGTTCTTGGTGATGCTGGAGGAAATAAAAAGGCGGTTATCTGGAAAAACCAGAATCGCATAGTAAATTTACATAAGGTCTGGGATGGATTGTTAACTAGCCCTGCTATTAATTCTTATGAATATGCAGAAAAAATGAATAATAGCGAAATAAAAAATAGACAATTATGGTTAAAGTCCTCGTTCAAAGATTGGGCCGAAGAATCCATCAAATTACACAGTGTTGTATATAAATTTGATGACCAAGAGCAACAAAAAAAATCGTTATATCTAGGCTCTAGCTATCAAAATAAAAATTGGCCAATAGCAGAGAGGCGTATACTGCAAGCCGGCGTTCGTTTGGCGCACTTTTTGAATCAGGTGTTTGAATAAAAATTCTCGAACTCACCGTTTGGTAACAATTAATTCAATGCTCCATACAAAATACGCATTTTTAAAGCAAATTTTTACCCTGAATTAAAGTCCATTTTGACGCAAAAAAAATGCCTTTTGTCGCAGCTAATTTTGACGCTCAGTGGGTGAGTCCCTGTTATCGCATATCTGGCTATTTCGTCTCAAAAACGATGTCTTTACTGGCAGGACGTTGTACTTTAGGAGCTTGATCTAGGCTGGCTAAAAATCTACAGGTCTCCAGTCTGACGTTTTAAAGTTTAATTTAGGGGGTTTAACAACATGTTATTCAAGAAGAAAGTTCTTTCTAGCAGTGTAGCACTAGCCTTAGCTGGCTCAACTATGTCTGCATTTGCTCAGGATGAAGGGCTAGAGATCGAAGAGGTTATTGTAGAGGGTGGTATTCGTGCCAGTCTTCAAAAATCAATGGACATTAAGCGTGACACCGCAGGTGTCGCAGATGCAATCTCCGCTGAAGATATGGGTAAATTCCCTGATACTAACCTCGCGGAAGCACTTCAGCGTGTTACCGGTGTTTCCATTAATAGAGAGCGCGGTGAAGGTAGTAAAGTAACTGTTCGTGGTTTTGGTCCTGAATATAACATGGTAACCCTAAACGGCCGTCAGATGCCTACGCACAGTGGCACAAGTCGTGCCTATGATTTTGCAGATATTGCATCAGAAGGTATATCTGCTGTGATTGTTAACAAAACCGGTGACGCAGCTGCTCCATCAGGTGGTATTGGTTCAACCATTAATATTATAACTACTAAACCACTTGAAGCTGGTACGGTAAGATCACTTGGACTTAAATCAGCTGTAGACACCTCCGTTGAAACTGGCGATAAAATATCCCCAGAAATTGCAGGCCTTTTCTCAGAAACATTTGCTGATGATACTGTGGGTGTTTCATTGAGTTTCTCAGCTCAAGAGCGAAACAGTGCTGAAAGATTCGCAAACGTCGGTGGTTGGAGAAGTCAATTTGCCACAGCTGATGCTGCCAGATATGGCATCGGTCTAGATACTCGGGGCGAGCTTACACGACACCTTAACAGACCGCTTCCTGCGGACAGAATCCTCCAAGAACGTATTGATGACGCCAATAGAGATTTTAATAATCAAAAGAATCTTTATGAAATTGAAGTTGCAGATTCAATTATTACGCCGGCAGAGGCTACAGCAAAAATTGCTGAAGCCCAGGCTGAAGCTGACCTAAACATAGCTAATGCTAATGAATGGCGATCAGGAGTCAATAATACCAATACATTTTTTGATCAAAACTGTGACGTCAATAGCGAAATTTGTCAGCATGAATCTATTTCGCTTCCACAAAGTGTGGGTTACAACCTAACTGAATATTCATCATCTCGTCTAAATGGTCAATTAACCTTGCAATACAGACCTTTTGATTCTGTTACAGCTACTGCTGACTATACCTACTCTGAGCTAGATGTTGAGAATAGCTACAACGATTTATCTGCATGGTTTGGTCATCAAGGTGCTAAGGAGCAAACTTCACAATGGGATAGTAATCCTATATCGACGCCTCTAGTTTACCGTGAAGTTGCTGAAAACTCTGACTATGCTATGGGGCTTGGTATCCAAGGCTTTACAAACGAGAATGAATCATTGGGATTAAATCTTGATGTATTTGTTAATGACCGATTGCGACTTAATGCGGATTACCATAATTCTACAGCAAAAAGTGGCGCAAATACTGACTATGGCACAAGCTCGCTAATAACTATGGCAAGCTTTAACAGAACAGTTTCCAAGGTTTACTTTACTGAAGATCTGCCCATTTTGGAGCTCGGATTAGATTCAGATCTTGAGAGAGACTCGTCAGGTAATATTGTGCTTGTAAACCCAATTACAATCAATGAATCTGACGACCCAGATTACCAAGGTCGAGTTCTTAATCCAAGTGATATGATTCTAACGGGTAGTGTTTTTGGAAATGGCAGATCAAAAATGGAAATTGATCAGTTCCGTTTAACCGGAACCTATGATATTTCGGATATCAGTAGTATTGATTTTGGTATTGAAGCATCAGAGGTGTCCAATAACTCAGTGGGTAGTAATGTACAGCGTGATACATGGGGTGGTATTTCCGACCCGGCTGATCTAGCGCATCTATTTATAGATGATAACAATACTCCAGATGACAGCAGTGATGACAAAATAATCTACAGTAATATGGCTGATAATTTCGAAAATATTTCGGGTGGCGCCAATGGTCTTCGTCAAACGGAATCATTTTGGGCAGATTTTGATGGCATCGTTGATACAGCCAGATCTTTGGATGCTGATTATTGGACTGATCCAGTGAATATGCAGGGAACCTGTGATGTTAATGATCCCGAATTTACTCAAGAGTCTGATGAACCAGTAAAAGTCAATTGGTACTGTGCTGCTGACGGTGACAAAGTCGCTGGTCATTGGGATTCAGATCTGAGAACTACAGAAAAAACTCAGTCTGTGTTTATGCAGTTTAGCCAAGAAGATGACTTTACAAGTATTAGAGCTGGTTTCCGCTGGGAGGAAACAGATGTTGAATCTGCGGCAATGACGCCTAAGTATATAAGAACTCTGTGGAAAGGCGGTAACGAGTTTAGTCTAGAGCAAGAAAAAGATGAAAATGGTAATGGAGTGAGTGTTTTCATTCCACAAACGGGTAAATACAATGTATTCCTCCCCAACCTTGATATAAAAATGAATCTTACTGATGATCTTATTGGTAGAGTTTCTGCCAGTAAAACCATCACAAGACCAGGTTACGATGCTATCAAAGGTGGTATCTCATCAGCCACTTCTTTCAAATATGGTAATATCGGCGCAAGTACTGGTTCGCCAGATCTGTTGCCCATTACGTCTAAGAATTTTGATATCTCTGCGGAATGGTACTACGACGAGGCCAGCTATTTTTCCGCAGGTTGGTTTAGAAAACAGACATCAAACTTTATTGGAAACAAATCAACTCAAACTACACTTGAAGACATTTTCCCTGGGTTAACATCGGTTTATTCCGGTGGTGCTTGGGAAAAAGCCTGGGAAGTGGCTAATACCAGGGATCCAGAAGTTACAAGGGGTCAGGCTGCTGAGTTTATAGATGACTTTTTCCTTGGGGGAGAAAAACAAGATATAACGCCGGAATCGCCCCTGTATTCAGTGAATGAAGATGAGGTTGCAATCGATAAAGAGCAAGAAGTACCGCTGGGTCTTATTGCAAACGATGTACAGGTATTTAACCTAAGCTATCCATTCAATGAAAAAGACGCGAATGTTTATGGTTGGGAATTCAATATTCAGCATAACTTTGGTGAAAGTGGCTATGGTGTTATTGCCAACTATACCAATGCATGGTCTGATGTTGGCTATGTAAACACGCCAACAACAACTCCTTGTGAATCCGAGGCCGATCGCGATGCGGGTAAGAAATGTATGATTACCCAGTTTGCTCTTAGTGGTCTAAGTGATTCTGCCAACCTAATTGCTTTTTATGATAAAGATGGCTTAAACGCTCGTATTGCCTACAACTGGCGTGATGACTTCTTCGAGGGAGACGGTCAGGGTCAAGGCGCTTTCTATGACGATGATGGTAGTCAAATTGGCAATAACCCAACTTTTGTCAAGGATTATGCCCAGATAGATATCAGTGCTAGCTATGAATTTAGCGATAACCTAACGGTATTTATTGATGGTATTAATGTTACTGATGAGGGTTATAAAAACTACGGTCGTACAGAGCGTCAAGCATTGCGTGTTGGCAATACTGGACCACGCTACAATCTTGGTTTGCGCTATGACTTTTAGGAATACTGCAAGGTTGTAATCTAGCCTAAAGTTAAAGAAGCCGCTTTTTTAAGCGGCTTCTTTGTTTTTAGCGTATAACATGTTTAGACACAGTAAGCATAGAAATCTGTATACTATCTCGCAGTTTAGATTTAACTTTAGCGAAAATAACACACTAAATCTTTGATATGAAAAATACTATTAATCGAATTGTAATTGTTGGTGGAGGCACTGCAGGATGGCTCTCAGCTGGAATAATAGCTGCTGAGCACTATCTCGGGGAAAGTTTATCTTCAGGTGAAAATAATTTTCACTTGGTTTTAATTGAATCTCCAGATATACCAACCATTGGCGTAGGTGAGGGCACCTGGCCCTCAATGCGCTCGACCTTAAAAAAGATAGGTATTTCAGAAACAGATTTCTTTCGTCAATGTAGTGCTAGCTTTAAACAGGGAACAGAATTTCATAATTGGACTAATGGTAAAAAGGGTAAAAATGACACCTACACCCATCCTTTTACCGTGCCGCATAATTTTCATGAAGCTAACTTGGCACCTCATTGGCAGCAAATTAGTGACAAGGTTAACTTTGCCAAAGCTGTGAATCCACAAAGTGCATTATTTGATAATCAGCTAGCACCAAAAAATATCACCACACCTGAATACGCCTTCCATGTTAATTATGGTTATCACTTAGATGCCGGTAAATTTGCTGAACTATTGCGCCAACATTGTGTCGATAATCTGGGTGTAGAGCATCTAGGTGCTAATATGACTGCTATTAATTCAGATGATAATGGTGATATAGCCTCTATTTCAACAGATACTCATGGCGATATAGTGGGCGACCTATTTATTGACTGCAGTGGTTCAAGAGCGCTGTTATTAGGTGAGCACTATGGCATACCATTGGTTAGTAAAAGTCAGTATCTGTTTAATAATTCTGCTCTTGCTGCTCAGGTCCCCTACCAAAATCCAGAGGATCCAATTCAATCTGCAACAGTATCCTCGGCGCAAACTGCAGGCTGGATATGGGATATAGGGCTACCGACCCGCAGGGGTATCGGGCATATTTATTCCAGTGATTACACAACAGAAGAAAGTGCACGCACTGAGTTGATTAACTACATTGCTGAAACGGCGGGCAAAGATGCCGCCGCTGATGCAACAATTCGAAAAATAACCTTTGATCCAGGTCACCGAGAAAAATTTTGGCACAAGAACTGTGTGGCAATTGGTATGTCATCGGGCTTTATTGAGCCCCTTGAAGCCTCTGCTCTTGTATTGGTGGAACTATCCGCAGCGATGATTGCAGAGCAACTGCCGGCAAACCGAAGCATTATGGATCTTGTGGCAAAGCGTTTTAATGACAAGTTTTTATATCGCTGGGATCGTATCGTTGATTTTTTAAAGCTGCACTATGTATTAACTAAGAGAACCGACACTCAATACTGGATAGACAATTGTCAGGCATCATCTATTCCGCAAAGTCTTCAAGATTTGTTAGATATCTGGCAGTATCAGCCACCTTGGCATCGAGATACACAGCACGCCGATGAGATGTTTCCGTCGGCTAGCTTTCAGTACATTCTCTATGGTATGAATTTTAAAACTGATCTAGATCCAGAGTTTAAACGCACTGATCGCGAAACGGGCGTTAAGGCTATGAACTTATTTATGGAAAATTCCAAGCGCACTGAGCAGCTAATGAATTCAATGCCTACCAACCGAGAGTTAATTAATAAAATTTATAAATATGGATTTCAAAAAATCTAGATAGTAAGCCTAGATTGAAAGTCTTATGGAGAAAAAATGAGTAATTACACTGTTTTAAGCCCAGCTACACATAAAAATACCCGTATAGTGGCTGAGCGCGGAGAGGCTTTCGGAGACAATATACAGTATTCGTTAACCTTTCCGTTGGAGTTTAGAAATATACAATCCTGCTATCCGATCTTCTTTTCAAAAAGTGGTGAAACAGGAGAATTTTTACCGATTGCGCTGTTTGGTTTTGAAAAAAATGAAAACCTTTTTCTTGATGATTCTGGTTGGAATGCCGCTTATATTCCTTTGATGGTTGAGCGCGAGCCATTCTTGATTGGTTATCAGGGCGCATCTGAGGATGAATTAAAACCTATAGTCTCTATTGATATGGATAGCCCGAAAATCAGTGAAGAGAAGGGGCAGGCGCTATTTGATAATGATTCACAGCCAACAGATTATCTTAAAACTATGATGAGCAGGTTGGAATCATTGCATCATGGGCATGAGCACAACAAGGGCTTTATCAGTGCATTAACAGAGGCAGAGCTATTAGAGCCATTTACTCTAGAAATTACATTAGATAATGGTTCTACCAATCAACTTATTGGCTTTTATACCATTAATGAAGAAAAGTTGCTTGAGCTAGATGGTTCCACCTTGGAAGAGTTGAATAAACAGGGCTTTCTTCAGCCAATTTATATGGCCGTAGCATCTTATGCGCGTATAAGGGCACTTATCGATAAGAAGAATGCGGTTGAAAATACCAAGAAAGTCGCAGACTATCTATAAAGATATGAGGATTTAGACGTGTCAAACAAACCCGTTAAAAAAGTAGTGATCGTAGGTGGCGGAACTGCCGGCTGGATGGCTGCTGCGTCTATTTCCAAACTAATTGGTAAAAACATTGATGTCACTCTGATTGAATCTGATGCTATTGGTACTGTTGGTGTGGGTGAGGCAACTATACCCACTATGATAACCCTTCATCGATTATTGAAAATTGATGAGCGAGAATTTATGAAGTCGGTTCAGGGTACATTCAAGCTTGGTATATCCTTTGAAAACTGGAAAAATGTCAATGAAAACTATATTCATTCATTTGGTTTTACCGGAAAAGATTGCTGGGCTGCCGGCTTTCAGCATTTTTGGCTGAAAGGAAAGCAACAGGGAATAAGCTCGGAGTTTGGCGACTATTGTAATGAATTGCAGGCGGCCAAACAGAATAAGTTCGCAGTTATACCGCAAAATGGTCTTAACTATGCCTTTCATATGGATGCTGGACTGTATGCCAACTATTTGCGCAAAATTGCAGAACATAATGGCTGTACACGTATAGAAGGGATGATTACTGAGGTAACTACAGATCCACATACCGGCAATATAAGTCATGTTAATCTCGAGTCTGGTGCATCTATAGAAGGTGATCTATTTATTGATTGCAGTGGTTTTATGGGACTGCTAATCGATAAGGCATTAGATACCGCCTATGACGATTGGTCTCATTATTTACCCTGTGATAGTGCAGTGGCGGTTCAAACTAAATCCGTTGCAGAGCCAATACCTTACACCAGATCTATCGCCAGAGATGCCGGTTGGCAGTGGCGAATTCCTCTACAGCATCGGGTGGGTAATGGTTTGGTTTTCTGTAGTAAGTATTGGTCAGATGAGCAGGCAACTGAAACGCTACTCAATAATATTGAGGGTGAGCCCCTAACTAAGCCTCGAGTAATAAAATTCCGCACCGGTCAGCGTCAAAAGCACTGGAATAAAAATTGCGTAGCCCTGGGTCTTGCCGCAGGTTTTCTAGAACCCTTAGAGTCAACCAGTATCCACCTGATTCAGCGGGGAATTATAAGGTTGTTGCAGCTTTTCCCATCGCAAGGTATCAGTGACACCGATGTTGCTGAATTTAACACCCAGATGAGAGAAGAATTTTTAAATGTCAGAGACTTTATTGTGTTGCACTATCATGTAACTGAGCGAGAAGACACACCATTTTGGCATCACTGTAAGACTATGGAAATTCCTGAAACCTTAAAGCATAGAATTGACCTATTTAAACAGTCAGGACGCATTTTTCAAAAGGATAATGATATTTTTGCCGAAAATTCATGGTCTCAGGTGATGTTGGGTCAAGGTTTAATGCCAGAACAATATCATCCCATTGTTAATATGATGGGCGATAAAGAGCTAGAAAACTTCCTCAATGGTATAAAAGGTTCGGTGGATAATCTGGTTGATCAATTGCCTAGCCATCAGCAATTTATTGATAAATACTGTAAAGCATCTCCGATGTAGTTCACTCGGTTTATTTAAGTTTTTCAGCTAAGAAATTTCGAACCTTTACCTGTTGTTCAGGGCTCAATTCCGTCACTATATCCTTTAATTTAGGTGGCAGGTGTTGCGAGGGGCTATCCATGGTTTTAAAGACATAGTAGTTAAAGAAATGCTGCCATGCCTTGCGCTTTTCTTGATCCAAATTAGCAATACTCATCATGCTGTGTAGAAGGCTGTCATTAGGTGAAAGATCGCCTTGATTATTACCTCCCCACCAATAATTGACCAGAATATTAAAAGTATCTAACGACTCAACACCGTGCCACCACAGTGCGGGAATAAAAACTGCATCACCCGGTTCCAAAGTGGCTTGAAAGGCGGCTTTAACAGCCTCTTTATATTTCGGGTAGGACTTATAATCAGGGTTTTTTACATCGACCATACTAATCGGTACACCGGCGGGTGCACTTAAAGTCGGGCCAGGGTAAAGGTTGTTAACTTGCTCGGGTGGAAATAGCGTAAATTTTCTTTTACCGGCAACCACACAGGCTAAATTGTCATGAATATCATAATGTGGCGCGACAGTGGCCTGATTGCCGACCCACATAGTTGGTTCAGCCGAGCTATCTAGCAGCGGTTGCGGATGTGTGGCCTTATAATCTGGCAGCACCTGTCTCAGCTGAATGGCCTGAAGAGCAATTGCGTGAGGCTCTGCCTTATCTTTAATAGCTAAAAGCCGCTCTAAGCCTATTGTCAGCGTTACTTCTGTGCGCTGAAAATTGTGCTCTGTTAAATCATCAGAATAGAAAAAACGACCCTTTATATCTGGCGTTCCAACTAGTGCTGGAACCACAGTATTGGTATCAAAGGGTTTGAGATAATTGACCACAGCTTCGGGCGATTTTTTCGCCGCTGTCACTGTCGGCCAATCAGAGACTATGGATCTGATAACAGCCGGTTGATTCAAAGGGAGTATCTCGTTTTGAAAACGCTTATAATCGACATTGTCCCAAACTCTAATATCCTGCAAAGCTACCACCTAATAGGGTTAAATCATTACTTTATTAGCTTTGGATTATGGCAGAATTTATACAAAAATTGTGTATTTATTGCTGTGCTTGCTCAAGTAGCCATATTTTTAAGTTTGATACTTTTTTATTGTCTTCATTGATTAAAAATCGAACTAAAATAAAGTAAATATCTAAGTCAAACTTCTCATCTGCTTGGAAATTTATGTTAGCCCGTTTGACTGAGTCTTGGTTACTGTTGGATATCTGATAGCCCAAATCATAGAGGTCCTCGGGTACAGTTAACTTGGTGATATAGCGCCAGTGATCAATAATATGAAAAGCTGTATGACCCTCGGCGCAATGCTCTTCAATCATAATGGCATTTTGATAGGGCCATGCTTGAATTTGATAGCGCTCGATTGCCGAGGTTAGTCGGTCATTGTAATGTTCTGCTGGCTCAGCCCCATGACAGGCACCAAAGCATTTCTTAAGCTGACTTCTAAAGCAGGGTTTATTTTGTTTAGGCTTATTTTCAAGGCCAATCAACTGGTGGCATAAGAAATACTGATCCGCAAGTTTTTCTAATTGAATTGAAGCCTGTTTGGGTGATCGAAATAATCCGAATTGTTGTTCTGACGGCGCCGACGAAGAGACCGCTTCAGTTACTAGTCGCATATAGCCATTATCATCGACTGCAGTTTTATATTGATAGAGTTTTCGCGCTTTTCGCAGGCGTCGATTATAGAGAGGTAAAAGCGACTTAATTTGATGGCTTTCTCTTATCTGTGCTCCAAAATCACTTGGGGTGGTTTCAAAATTTACATGGGCAGTTTTTTGGCACATTTGAAATTCTTTAGAATTAGAGTAGTCTGCTGAAAAATGACTTAAAACACGATTGCGAAGATTAACGCTTTTACCCACATAAAGCAGTTCGCCATTCTGTTTGTAAAAATAATAGACCCCTGCAGTATTGGGAATATTATTAATCTCCTCAGGATCCAAAAGTGGAGGGAGTGTGGTACGTTTTAAAAGCTGTTTACAGCAAGCCTCGATTTCTTCAGGGGAATAAATGGCTGAGGTTTTAAGAAAGAAACCGTAGACCATTTGCGCATCATCAAGTGCGCGGTGGCGATTCTGTATATTTAGATTAAAGCGCTTAATAATTTCAGAAAGACCATGGCGTTTAAATTGTGGATATAGGTTTCGGCTTAATTTAACCGAACACAGAGGTTTGGAACTGTAGTTAATGCCAATACGATTAAATTCACTTTTTAAAAAACTATAATCAAACCTTGCGTTGTGCGCTACAAGAGTTCTATTTTCTAGCTTTTCGTGCAATATGTCGGCTATTTCGCTGAAAATAGGCGCATTATTCAGCATGTTTGGCTTTATACCTGTCAGTTTTTGAATAAAGCTGGGAACAATAGTTTCAGGATTAATAAACGATTGCCAAGTTTCAATTAAACGACCATTTTCAATCACTACCAGGCCAATTTCTATAATTCGATGATATTTAGCCCGCCCGCCAGTAGTTTCGCAATCAAGAATCACCATTTTATCCGGAAATCCTTCGGATAATAGGTGGTTGTCAGTATCGGGTTGTTCTAGCCAATTGAGTTGCATTAAGTCATTGTTCTTTTTGGGTAAGAACTACTATGTACGCAAGATTATGCTGTGAATATCAATCTTTAATAGAAAAGGTCTTTTATCGGCGATTGGCTTTGGTTTTTCTTCTGCGAGCAGCTTTTTCTTCAAGACGGCGTTTTTCCTGCTCTTCTTTTTCTGCTTTCATCACGGCCACTTGCTGAATTTCGATATCGATAACGTCAGGCGTCTCTAAAGTCATTGGGCCAATTTTACCGTCTCTTAATTCATTGATAAAAATGGTTGATGCACGTTCAAAGTCAATGCGGTTACCGCCGCGCAAACAGCCGCGCTGCTTGCCTATTATTTCAAGCAATTCTGTTTCTGTTTCTGGCAGTTTACTTAGGTTAAATCGATTTTTTAAATGCTCTGGATACTGAGCTAGGCAAAATTCTGCGGCAAAATAAGCGACATCCTCATAGCTCATGGCAGTATCTTTAATCGCCCCAGTGGTGGCTAATCTATAGCTGCTATTGGGATGATCTATTTTCGGCCACAAAATACCTGGAGTGTCTAGCAACATAATACCGTTGCGAAGATTGATGCGTTGTTGGCCCTTGGTAATTGCCGGTTCATCACCGGTATTAGCGATATGCTTGCCAGCTAAACAATTAATAAGTGTTGATTTTCCGACATTGGGAATGCCGGTAACCATTGCCAGTGTATTGCGCTCAGTGTGTGGCGGATAAAGCTTGTTGATGAGATCAATAATTTGTCCGCTGGGATCGGTATTCAGCAAATCTAACGCCATGGACTTAGTGTTATTTTGTTGTTCAAAATAACTCTGCCACTGTTTGGTTATAGCTGGGTCAGCGAGATCTAGCTTGGTTAATAATTTAATCCGTGGCTTTTCAGTGCAAAGAGTTTGAATAAACGGATTAGAGCTGCTGTAAGGAATACGGGCGTCGAGCACCTCTACCAGTAGATTGACCTGAGGTAATGCCTCGGTCATCTCTTTACTGGCTTTGTGCATATGACCTGGATACCATTGAATTGCCATAGGGCGCTAATCTCTGAGGTTTGAATCAAAGAATTTATTCTAACACGCTTGCCGGTTAATCTAACTCAAATACAGGCGGAAATTACTAAAAGCCTAAATCTTCTTGGGTAACTTGGACTGAAACACTATCACCTTGAATTTCAGTGTTTACCAGAATGGGTCTGCAGCAAACAAAACAATCTTCGGTATAAGTTTGAGATTCGGACGGGTCCACCAATAGCGTGATGGTTTCCCAACAATAGGGGCAGGTAATCTGTTCTTCATGTAAAAACATAGGTATAGACCCTAATCACTGGTATTTGGAATATCCAAATAAAACTATTTAGTTTGTAGTGGAGCTTGTCGCAGGGTTTCAAGATTAGGACTACCAGTTAAAAACATCGCCCAGCGAAGCTGTTCTTTAAGCACATTAATTTTTTCTATCACTGCCTCAGTAGATTCCAGTGCAGGTGCCAGAAATGGCTGAGCCAATGCAGATACTGTTGCCCCAAGACGAATACAACGGGCTACATCTAACCCATGTCTTACGCCGCCAGAGCCAATTAAGTTTAGCTTTGGGAAGGCGCTGTTAACTGCGGGTAAAAGCTCTACGGTATCCATCCCCCAGTTAATAAATGGTTCAGCAATCTGTTGTTCCTGAGAGATTTGATTTCGCGCCAATTCAATACTTGCCCAATTAGTCCCGCCGCGTCCGGCAATTTCAATCCAATTAATACCACCATCGGCCAATTTTTTAGCGCATCTTGGACCAATGCCTGCGCCAACTTCCTTAACGATGACTGGAACCGATAAGTTATCTGAACAGTGATAAATTGCTTGCAAAACTTGTTTCCAATCGCGGTCACCTCCTTGCTGAACCAATTCTTGAAGAGGATTAATATGAACAACTAATGCATTGGCTTGTATTGCATCAACTGCTTTTTGCGCAAAATCTATTCCATGCTGTTGTAGTTGTGTAGCACCTATATTTCCCAGCAATAGAGCTGATGGTGCAAACTGCCTTACGTTTTGTGGTTGATTTTGTTCAAGTGCCGCACGCTGTGAACCCAGTGCCATAGGAATACCGCAGGCCTCTGCCGCTTCGGCTAAATGTCGATTTATCGTATCGCCCTTATCACAGCCACCAGTCATGGCGCCGATCATAATGGGCGCAGCTATTTTTTTATCGAGAAATTGACCGCTTATATTTATCTCAGACAGAGCAACCTCAGGAAGTGCATTGTGCTCAAAGCAAATACTGTCAAAAGTCGAGCGTGCTAGGCCTTGATGCTCAGACATAAGGGCCAGCTCAATATGGTCTGCTTTACGTTTACCTATCTCACTCATAACGTACCCGTTTTTTTATCCATATAATCGACTAAAATCATATGCGGCCAGGTTAGTGCGGCCAATCCAATAAAGGTTATTTGCAATATAATATCGCTTATAGAGCCGCTGAGATAAAAGAAAAATAGCACTGCACTTATCCATGATAATAATGTGTAAACGATGGCTTCTTGTACTGTGGTCAAGCGCTGATTTTGTTGCAAACTATGCCATTGGCGAGCAATATGTCCGCGGCTATGCCACAGACAAAAATACACAGAAAAGCTCACTAATGGCGGCAGTATTAAAGCAATTGCCACCATTGATAAAAGCGCTACAAGTGGTCTGCCATATTGCTTTTTATAATAGGTGTAAACGCAATAGCTAATACAAATTAGTAGCCATAATATAAAAATTATTTGAATTATTGAGAGTAATAAATCCGCTTCACTAGCGCCAACAAGGATGGAGAAAATGGGCTTAACAGCCTCTGGATTCAAACTGGGAATAGCAACAGGCACAAGACCGGCATGAGCCAGCCAAGGTAGCCAATGACTGCCAGTATCAGCGATATCACTAGCACCAAAGTGATAACCAGAAACTAATAAAAATAAACTCAGACTAATTACCGGATAGTACCACCAGAGTACTGCCACAGCACTGGCTATAGCGATATAGGCCAGATGAAAAGCAATCCATGAAAGACGCCCACTCATTAACCAGCCGCTACGTCGAGCAATAGCAGCATCAAATCCACCGTGGGGTACGCCAAATAAAAATATGGCAACCAATGCGGCAAAATCCCAGCTCGTCATAAGCGAAATACCTGAGTTAAAAAAGGTATTTTTGGCATAGCTAAAATCACTCTAATCCAATCTTTAAACGTTGCCTTGCCGAGCATAAATCGAGAAAACCCATCAGCATCAAGAGCACCTGCAGTTTTCATCATAAGCTCTACACCTAATGTGGGGTTAGCAATAAGCACACTATTATAGATTTTATCTAATTGATTAATATTACTTGAGATTACTTGCGGCACGCTAAATTCACCCCTTTCAATATTCGCAGCGAGTTGACTAATCTGCGCTTGAATATTAGTAAAAGCATAACCAGAGGAGAGCCTAACAGCGCCACTAGCTGAACCAATACGCATTAGCTTAGTATCTTCAGGAGTGGTTTCGTGCATAGGAATAACGCCGTACTCTTCTCTGGTTATTTCTTCAATCTCAATAGACTGGTCATCAAGCCATTGATAGATTCCCTGCTTATACCATTCTTTAGGTTCAAGGGTTGCTGAGATCATAGTTGATTCAATTAACAGGGTTCGTTCAGAAAAAGGCAGGGCATAGATAAAATGCAGACCTTTTGATTGATCGACTCTAAAGTCCATTAATGTCGCAATATCAACTTCATTAAGAGGTTTCTTAGTGCGAATCTCAATACCTAAAAAGTGCTGTTTAAGACCATTTTCATCTAATTTTGCAGGCCTGGAATCATAAATATGATGAGCAAAATATTTTTTACCGGCGGCGGTAAATGTTCCACCATTACCCTCAGCAATAATATTATCTGCGCTCTCCCTAACTAGCGATATATTTGACGATAGTTTGTTTTCACAGTGGCGTAAATAATCTGCCGAGGACAGGCTGGTATAGTGGTATTTATCGCTTTTATGTATTATTTCATGCTTATGATCGATTAGTCGCCACTTATTCCAGCGACCTTTGGTAGCAGCGGCTATTTCTTTTTGATGATTCTCAGTTGCCCATAATGCCCAGCTAACATCTCGTTGTTCAGGTGTTTTGGGTTCTATAACCACCGATGTTTGATGCTTTAGTTTAGTGGCTAATGTTATACCTGCACTACCACCACCGATAATAGCTATATCGGTTTTGATAGTTTCAGCATGGGGATTATTTTGTATCGACACCAGCAAGCCCCTGAAGAGATTGATGCAGCTCGGATTGATGTGGTGGGACTTTTTTTCGTCTTAAATCGAGTAGACTAAATGCACTTAATAGAATTTTTTCTATTTTATGCACCATAACTCGACCTTTCCACCAGGCTAATTTACGTCGTCGCAATAAAACCCCTATTTGCCGATAGACTCGCAATGCCACAGTAATTGAAAAGCGCGATCTAAATGGTAAAAGCTGAATTCCCAATAGGGCGCTTTTGTAATATTTATCGGCAAGATTTAATAATTGCTCGATTGCTGCAGAAGTTGGCTGACGGCAGATTGAATGACCTGTGGCAATTTCTGCGGCTGAATAATTAACCCATTGTTGCGGCAAATAACGACGTCCCATTTTTGCATCTTCCAGCACGTCGCGAGAAATATTAGTCAATTGCATAGCGATACCAAGATCAATTGCAAAATGATCGGCACGGGGGTGCTTACAGTCGAGAATTCTACACATCATAAGACCCACAGTTCCAGCTACGGCATGGCAGTACCTGAGTAGTTCCGCTTGATCTTTCACGGCAGTGGGTTGTTGGTCTAGTAGCATGCCATCTAAAAGCTCAGTAGCTGCCTGTATTGGAATATCCACTTCAGAGGCTAGGGCAAGAAAGGCCTCAACCTCAGGTCCAGCCCCCTGACTACTGCCTTTTAAGCAAGCACTAATATCAGCGAGAGTTTCATGGCGATGAGGTAAATCACCGTCGGCAATATCATCTACAAAGCGACAAAATTCATACAGTCTAGCCGCGCGATTAGCCAGTTTATGGCCGAGAAAAAGGCTTGCCCAATAAAATGATTTACCATGACGAGCAAGTACTTGCTTTGATGACTGGTTTGTTTGAGCAACGTCCATGATTTAACCGCCTGAACCCACCTCAACACCTGTAATAAGTTCTTCGACTACCTTAGCTGAGCTGACAACCCCTGGCAAGCCGGCACCGGGATGAGTTCCAGCGCCAACAAAGTAAAGATTCTTTAAGCTGTGGTGGCGATTGTGAAATCTAAACCAGGCAGACTGAGTAAGTCTCGGCTCAATGGAAAATCCAGCGCCATGCATAGAGCGATAATCCTTGGCAAAATCTTCTGGAGTCATCCAGAACACTTCTTCAATAACACTGGATAATTCGGGTAGTATTGATCCTTCAAGAGCCTCAATAATTCGATCGCGTAACTTTGGTCCCTCATCCTCCCAGTTGACATTGCCCTGCAGATTAGGCACCGGGCAAAGCACATAAAATGATTCACAACCTTCGGGGGCAAAACTTTTATCCGTTGCCGTAGGGCGATGTAAATACAGCGAAAAATCATCACTCATCTTTTTACTATCAAAAATTTCTGATAGTAATTCTTTAAACCTTGGGCCCATCCAAATACTGTGATGGGCTACATCGGGATAGAGTTTCTTAGTACCAAAATAAAGAACATATAAGCCCATACTGTAGCGTTTTTTTACACTGGGCATTTTGTTTTTCACGTTTGGCATTAGATGTTTATAGCAAGTCTCTGGATCCCCACCAAATACCACTATATCGGCATCTGAAACTGTACCATCCGCCATCCGAATTCCAGTAGCACGGTTTTTTTGTGTAAGAATCTCATCGACATCGGCATTAAGAATAATCTCTATGCCTTGTCGCTTCATTAAAGCACCGAGTTCTTCAACAAGTTTACCGGTTCCACCCATACAAAAGAAAACTCCCCAACGGCGCTCTAAATAATGGATTAGAGTATATATAGCTGTCGTTTTAAATGGATTGCCGCCGACTAACAGGGGGTGGATTGAAAAGGCTTGTTGAATCTTAGGGTGCTTTAAATATCGACCCACTAATTGGGAAACTGTTTTGTAGCATTTGAGTGTTAGTAATGCTGGAATCTGCTTAATCATAAGCCACAAACTATTAAAAGGGCGGTGGACCAGCTTTTTAAAACCAATATCGTAAACTTTTTTCGATTGCTCCAATAATGCTAGATAGCCATCGGCATCAGCGGGACTAAAGCGACGAATTTCCTCTAAGGTATCCTCAACTGAAGCGCGATAATCAAACTGACTACCATCGGTAAAGTGAAAGCGATAAAAAGGGTCGAGGGGAACAAAATCTAGATGGTCTTCAAGTTTTTCGTCAAACAGTTCAAACAATTCATCAAAAAGAAAGGGTGCGGTAATAACTGTAGGGCCGGCATCATGTTTGTAGCCGCCACGCTTAAACACCTGAGCTCTTCCACCAAGGCTACCCAATCTTTCCATTAGAGTAACTCGATAACCCAAGGCTCTCAATCTTAAAGCTGTGGCTATTCCGGAAAAGCCTGCACCTATAACTATTGCCTGTTGATTTTTGCCCTCGGCCGCAGAACCTATGCTATTCGACACTGGCTTTTCACCAAGGTGGTTTTTTTCACTGAATTCACTAAATCTGCAGTAACAGATTGCAATGCAGGAGGTAGGGTTAAAATTAAATCTTCTGCTTGCATCAACCATTGGTCGACTAGTTCATTAGCTTGAGAAATAACCATACTTGAGGCAATCCTTTGCTGCCAATGAGATAGACGATGGTTATCCTCGGAAATGTACCACCGATGGAAATCCTCTCGTCCTAATCCTTGTTTTGCAAATAAACTCACGACTAAATTGGGTTTTCGTCCATCCAGATCACTGGATCTATGGCTTGAAGGAATAATATCATCAATATCGTTATAACCTTGATAGGCTAGCCCGCAAAGCTCAACTAGTTGGTCTAGCTGAGCTAGCCAATGATTACTATTTATCTGATCAATTAGGCCGGCGGCAATCGCCGCTCCTTTTATAGGAGCAACCAGAAGCGGGGCAGTTTTACCTTTAGCTATTCGTTGCCATTTATCTAAGTCGGCGCATTGGCGTTGACTGATATCAGAAATTTGTCCATTGCAGGTTTCCTGCATTGCCCGAGCGAGTAAAGCGGCTAATTGACCGCCTACTTGAGTGTTTCGTGCTGCAAGCTCAAAGGCTTTAGCTACCATCCAATCGCCAAGGCAAAGGGCCATATCAGAGCCAAAAAAGTGGTTTATACTTTTTTGGCCGCGGCGATGGGTGCTGGCATCACTTATATCATCATGTATAAGTGAGGCATTGTGCAGCAGCTCACAAGCTGCCGCCCAATTTAAATTATCTTTATGATTGATTTTCAGCGCAGTACCGCTGGAAAGGGCCAGCTGTGCTCTGAAGGATTTTCCTGGATTTTTGAAGTGATACTTGGCTGCAACCGTTAAGCTACTACTATCTTGCGGCAACTCGGCTTTGTACAGCGCGTCTAATTGAGAAATCCACTCTTTTCTAACGGAGTCTCTTGGGGCCATCGGTCACTACCCTCATCGGTCATAACTTTAAAGTTACTTGTTTTTGTTTTTGAATTTTTTGAGAAAGAGAGAGCCAGAAACTGGCTCTCTCCTGCTTTCTCGACAGTAGATTATTCTGAATCAGCTACTGCTGCTGCCCAAATCACAAGACCAAAAGCAATCTTGTTCACAAAGTCAGCAAGATTGTAGATCAAGTTGAGTGAGGCTTGATCGGCTACAGGCATGAAGTAGCCTAAAACATAGCCTAATGGATAGATAGCCCAACCCACAGTTACAATTAATCGCATGGCGTTAAAAGCGGTTTGCAAACTAGCATTAGAGCTTTCTGCACTCATTCTAGCTGCTTCACCCGTAAAGAGTTCTTTTAACATATATAGCCAAGCAGCCATTCCAACTACCCACCAACCGATGTTAGCTGCCGAACCTGCTACATTTTGTTCACCGATAAACCCTGCAACCAACATAATGGTTGAAGCGATTAATAGTCTCCAAAAAACGCCTACTGAAACAGCTGTTACAGCTGCGAGGATCAAGTAGAACTCTACCATTTGAAGTGGCACTGTTAAGAGCCAGTCGATATAGCGGAAGACAGTTGGTGTGTCGTTAGTAGAAACCCACACATCACGCATGTAGAAATAGTGAACTGCTGCGATCAATGTAACTAGACCAACTACGGTCAAAGATGTTTTCCACTTAGCGCTGACGCGATCGCGTTCAACAAGGAAGAAAACGGTGGCTGCTACCATTGCCATTGAAATTAACCAGAAAGAGACCCCTACTGGATCCGAAACGGTAAGATTATTAGTCATGTATAACCCCTAATTAAATCAAGCTTTGTTATTATTGTGTCGTCTTGGTCATCCGAGGATAATCAAGCAACACTCCCAGTACAGCTGTTCTAGTTATTAAAATAAATCAAAAAGTATAATACTAGAACCCTTACATTATCCTTTTTTTTCTGTAAGGACAACCTGTTGTTACACTCCATGTA
>JBJKZE010000025.1:0-31072 GCA_045560645.1 Porticoccaceae bacterium
CAAAGCTTATGAATTAATTCAAGAAAGCCGAAAATAAAACCCCAATAACACCTGAAGTTGGTTGACCTCAAACAGCACTGTACCTATAATGCGCGTCCCTTGTGGGGTGGTGTGGCAACACATCATTTATAGGTGCGGGATGGAGCAGTCTGGTAGCTCGTCGGGCTCATAACCCGAAGGTCGTTGGTTCAAATCCAGCTCCCGCTACCAAGTATTTAAATATTGTTTGTGATTTATTAACGTCAAACAATATTGGAAATGGTGGTAGAAGTAGGCTACGATAGGTTTTAGGGCTTGTAGCTTATAGACTATAGCTTTTAGGCCACCAAGACATTAGCGTTGCAACTGACGCAAATCGAGGAGCCCCTTTTTGGGGCTTTTCTTTAGGTGGTTATAAATGGGCTGTATGCCCATTTTTTTTCGGAGAGTATTGTGTCTTCTGGTGATCAAGTTTTAAAGCAGTTGCTACAGCCGGTTGTAGAAGCGTTGAATTGCGAGCTTTGGGGTATTGATTTGCAGACCGGCGGCAAGACCAAGCTGTTGCGAATTTTTATTGATCGCGATGAAGCTGGTGTTGGCATTGATGACTGTGAGCGGGTAAGCCGTCAGGCAAGTGCAATACTCGATGTTGAAGATGTAATAGCAGGTGAATATATTTTAGAGGTCTCGTCACCTGGGATGGATCGACCGCTCTATGAGCTCGATCATTATGCGCGTTATTTGGGCGAAGAGATCTCGTTAAGGCTTAGATTTCCTTATGAAGGACGACGTAATTTTAAAGGTCTTTTAAAGGCAGTCGAGGGCGATGAGGTTGTAGTGGTGGTTACAGATAATGAATTTCTGTTTCCAGTTGAAGGTATCGAAAAGGCGAACCTAGTTCCTCAATTTTGAGGCAGGCGGAGTTTGATCAATGAGTAAAGAAATTTTAATGGTTGCTGAGGCTGTATCCAACGAAAAAGGTGTGGATAGAGGTATTATTTTTGAAGCTATCGAACAAGCGCTTGCCATGGCAACTAAAAAGCGTTTTGACGAAGGTGCAAATATTCGCGTCGAAATCGATCGTGAAACGGGTGATTATCAGTCTTTCCGTTGGTGGGATGTTGTAGCCGATGATGAGATGGCTGAATTGGGAACCCAGTTCACTACTGAAGAAGCATTTGAAAAAGACCCAACCCTCAAGGTTGGGGATACTTTTGAAGAGTCAGTTCCTAATATTGAGTTTGGTCGTATTGCGGCACAAACTGCTAAGCAGGTAATTGTTCAGCGAGTTAAGGATGCCGAGCGCAACCTTATCATTGATCGCTTCAAGCACCGTGTGGGTGAATTACTTAATGGAACAGTAAAAAAGGTAACTCGCGACCATATTGTGGTTGATTTTGGTGATAATGCTGAAGGCTTACTGCCACGAGAAGATTTAGTAGGTCGTGAAATCTTTAGAATTAACGATCGAACTCGCGTGATTCTAACAGGTATTCGTGAAGAAACTCGTGGACCACAACTTCAGGTTTCAAGAGCTGCGCCGGAAATGCTAGTTCAGCTATTCCAGATTGAAGTGCCAGAAATTGCTGAGGGTGTTATTGAGATTAAAGGTGCTGCTCGCGACCCAGGTCAGCGCGCCAAAATTGCAGTAAAGACTAAGGATGCTCGTATTGATCCGGTTGGTGCTTGCGTAGGTATGCGTGGCGCTCGAGTTCAGGCGGTTTCCAATGACTTAGATGATGAGCGTGTTGACATCGTGCTGTGGGACGATAACCCCGCTCAATTGGTTATTAATGCAATGGCACCGGCAGAAGTGGAGTCGATAGTTGTTGATGAAGACAGCAACTCAATGGATGTTGCAGTTGATGAAGAAAATCTAGCGCAGGCAATTGGTAAAGGTGGACAAAATGTTCGCTTAGCCTCAGAGCTGACAGGTTGGACCATTAATGTGATGACTATCGAAGACGCACAAGAGAAGCAGCAATCAGAATCTGTTAACGTGATTGAAAAGCTCATGAATGCGCTAGATGTCGATGATGATGTTGCTACTGTATTAGTAGAAGAAGGCTTTACCAGCGTTGAAGAAGTGGCTTATGTTCCATTGGAAGAGATGAGTGCAATTGAAGGTTTTGATGCAGATATTGCCGAAGAGTTACGCGCACGAGCAAAAGATGCGTTATTAACTATGGCTCTGGCAAGCGAAGAGCAATTATCCAATGCAAAACCTGCGGATGACCTTCTTAATATGGACGGCATGGATCAAGAGCTAGCCCTTAAGTTGGCGGCAAAAAGCATCATCACCATGGAAGATCTGGCCGAACAAGCGGTCGACGATATTATGGATGTTGAAGGCATGAACGAAGAAAAAGCGGCGTCATTAATTATGACTGCACGTGCACCCTGGTTTGAATAATAGATAATCTAGGGTTATCTAGAGGCGAAAACAATGGCTGAAGTGACAGTAAATGAATTAGCGAAAACCGTAGGTGCTTCTGTGGACCGTCTGCTGTTGCAGATGAAAGAAGCTGGTTTGAGCCACAGTTCGGCGGATGCCACTGTATCGGATGAAGAGAAACAAATTCTTCTTGGTTATCTAAAAAGCTTACACGGAGAAAAATCCGGTGAGCCTAAGAAAATTGTTTTGCGTCGCAAAACAATGAGCACACTGAAGTCAGGCAATAAAAAAACTGTCAACATCGAAGTTCGTAAAAAACGAACTTACGTCAAGCGCACCGAGGAAGAGCTTGAGACTCAAGCAAAAGTTGAGGCTGAAGAAGTTGCTCGTCGCGAGCAAGCAGCACCAGAGCTAGAGTTTGGCACTGGGATTGATGATATTGAAGAAAAGCGTCAATCAGCGATTGAAAAGCGAAGAACTGCAGAAACTGAAGCTAAAAAAGCTGAGGAAGAAGTGGTAGACCTCAAGTCAGAGGAAAAAGTTAAAGAAGAACAGCAAAAAGCGTCTGAAGCTGAAACTATAGAAAAGCAGAAAGCAGTTAAAAAGACAGCTGCTCCAGCTAATCCGAAACCAACCTCAGCTCCTGCGCCAGCAGAACCCGTTCCGGATAAAGGGCGAAGACATGCCAAGCCGATTGATGATGATGATGATAAAATTGCCAGAAAAGCGGCAAAAAAACCATCAGCTAAAAGTGCTAAGAAAAAGCCACGAGTTGAGCTTGATGAGGCAATTGGCAACAAATCTTTCAGACCGCGCCTTAAATCAGGGTTACCTAATGCTCTTAAAGTCGATAACAAGCATGTTTTTAAAAAGCCAGTGGATAAAAAAGTATTAGACGTAGCCATTCCTGATGAAATTAGCGTCGGTGATCTGGCGCAATTAATGGCTTTAAAGTCTGGGGCTGTTGTAAAAGAACTTATGAAAATGGGTGTTATGGCTACGATTAATCAGATGATTGATCAAGAAACTGCTTTCTTAGTCGTTGAAGAATTAGGTCATACACCAGTAGCTGCAGCAAGTGAAACTCTTGAAGATCAACTTACTCAGCAATTTGAAGATATCAATACAGACAGTGACCAACAGCCTAGAGCGCCAGTAGTAACAGTGATGGGTCACGTCGATCATGGTAAAACATCTCTTCTAGATTACATTAGAGAGTCAAGAGTTGCCTCAGGCGAAGCCGGTGGTATTACTCAGCATATCGGTGCCTATCATGTTGATACACCCAAAGGCATGATTACTTTCCTTGATACTCCTGGTCACGCAGCATTTACCGCGATGCGAGCCCGAGGAGCGCAAAGTACAGATGTAGTTATTCTAGTCGTTGCCGCTGATGATGGTGTTATGCCACAGACTGAAGAAGCTGTTCAGCACGCCCGTGCTGCAGGTGTTCCGCTTGTTGTTGCCATTAATAAAATGGACAAAGAGGGTGCAGACCCAGAGCGTGTAACTACTGAGCTTGCTGGAAAAGACGTTATCCCAGAAGACTGGGGTGGTGATACACAATTTATAAAAGTATCGGCCCATACTGGGGAAGGTATTGAAGAGTTACTTGAAGCTGTTCTTCTGCAATCAGAGCTATTAGAGCTTACAGCACCAGTTGATGTTCCTGCTCGCGGTGTAGTGGTTGAATCACGAATTGATAAAGGTCGTGGTGTGGTTGCTACAGCTCTAGTTCAGCAAGGTACCCTGCGTAAAGGTGACTTTATATTAGCCGGTGAAAGCGTAGGTAAAATTCGTGCATTAAATGACGATGCACGACAGCCTACAGCAGAAGCTGGACCATCAATTCCCGTTGAAATTCTTGGTCTAGATGAGCCACCTCAAGCAGGTGACGAATTCTTCGTTGTGGCCGATGAGAGAAAAGCGAAAGAAATTGCTCAGCAGCGTCAAGATCAAGCGCGCAAAGAGAAATTCTCGCGGCAACAAGCGGCTAAGCTTGAGAATATGTTTACCGATATGGAATCGGGGGTAGTGAATAAGCTTCCATTGGTGGTTAAAACTGATGTGCGCGGTTCTCTAGAAGCACTGACAACGGCATTGCATGATTTTGCTACGGAAGAAGTTGCGGTTGAAATAGTTGCATCTGGTGTTGGTGGAATTACTGAATCAGATATCAACTTAGCCTTAACTACCGGTGCGATTGTTCTTGGATTTAATGTTCGAGCCTCAAGTGTTGCCCGTCAGTTAGCAGAAAAAGAGCAAATTGAAGTTAGATACTACAGCGTAATCTATAATCTTCTCGATGAAGTTAAACAGGCACTGTCTGGTATGTTGGCGCCTGAAACCAAAGAAGAAATTGTTGGTATTGCCGAAGTCCGAGATGTATTTAGGTCGCCTAAGTTTGGTGCTATTGCTGGCTGTATGGTGACGGAAGGCGTTGTTTATCGCAATAAGCCAATCCGCGTACTGCGCGATAATATAGTCATCTATCAAGGCGAACTAGAGTCACTTAGACGCTTTAAAGATGATGCGCAAGAGGTTCGCAACGGTATGGAGTGTGGTATCGGTGTGAAAGATTACAACGATGTTAAATCGGGTGATCAAATCGAAGTTTATGACATTACTCAGGTGCAGCGCTCTCTATAAAGAGTGCTAAACAGATGCCAAAAGAATTTTCACGATCTGAGCGTGTTTCCGATGCGGTTCAAAGAGAGTTAGCATCGTTGATACGTCAGCATGTTCGGGATCCGCGCGTGGGTATGGCTAGTGTTACCGACGTAACGGTTACCCGTGATCTCGCGATTGCAAAAGTCTATGTTGCCTTTGTAGGTGAGCGATCTTCTGAGCAAATTAAAGAAGGTCTTGATGCCCTTAATGGAGCCTCGGGTTACCTTAGAAAACTTCTATCCTCAAGTATCGCATTACGCGCCACGCCAAAACTTAACTTCTTCTATGATGAGACTGGACAGCGCAGCCAGCATCTGGATGCCTTGATTGATTTAGCTATCTCCTCAGATAATAGTAATCAAGAGGAATCCTAAATTTGGGTCGTCGTCGCAAATCTGGTCGATCAGTTAATGGAGTCTTGCTTCTCAATAAACCTATTGGCATGACATCTAACAAAGTTTTGCAAAAAGTTAGGTGGATATTTGATGCCAATAGAGCGGGTCATACAGGTGCACTTGATCCGTTAGCTTCTGGTGTTCTTCCGTTGTGTTTTGGTGAAGCCACCAAATTTAGCCAATATCTCCTTGATTCCGATAAATACTATCGCAGTACCTATACTTTAGGTATCAGCACCGCAACAGGGGATAGCGAGGGTGAAATAATTTCGCAACAAGACGCGTCTAAAATCACTCGGCAACAGGTACAAGATAAAATAAAGGATTTTCAGGGGGAGATAGATCAGGTGCCCTCAATGTATTCTGCACTTAAGCACAATGGTCAACCGCTGTACAAATTAGCCAGGCAAGGGATTGAGATTGATCGACCTGCACGTCAGATTACAATCTTTGATTATCAGATTATTGATTTTAGACCGGGTACTAATCCCGAAGTCGATGTTGAGGTTCACTGCAGTAAAGGGACCTATATTAGGACATTGGCAGAAGATTTAGGGGCAGCTCTAGGTTGTGGCGCTCATGTGAGTGCATTGCATCGTTTCAGAGCAGGTCCTTTTGATGAGCAGCAAACAATTTCCCTTAAAGAGCTAGAAAAACTCAAAGAACAGGGGTCTGTAGAGCAGTTAGACCAATTGCTAAAGCCGGTAGATACACCGGTTAGCAACTATCCGGCAGTAGAGTTTGATCAAATAATGGCTGGATATTTTCAATTGGGACAGGAAATTAGCGCAAATAAAGCCTTTCACCAAGGGCAAGAAGGCGATATAGTGCGCGTCTTTCGTGAAGGTGGTACGTTTCTAGGTATAGGAACTGTTACAGAAGATGGCAAAGTTGCCCCTAAACGTTTAATTGTTGAGGATGCCTAATCTTAAAAATAGGTATTCTCGTAAAGAATTTGAGAATGTCTGAGAGGACGCTCAAAATCGACTAAAATAGTCGGTAAAGGTAGGTTGTCTGTAATTATGCACGGACATCCTGAATTCAATCATTGCATATTGGAGTAATGACCATGGCACTAAGTGCAGAAGAGAAAGCAAAAATCGTAGCAGAATATGGGCAAGGGGAAAATGATACAGGCTCCCCAGAAGTTCAGGTTGCATTGTTAACTGAAAACATCAACAAGCTTCAAGGCCATTTCGGCGATCACAAAAAAGATAACCATTCACGTCGTGGATTAATTCGTATGGTTAATCAACGTCGTAAATTGTTAGATTATCTTAAAGCGAACAAAGCAGAGCGTTACAGCGCTGTGATTAAAAAGCTTGGTCTACGTAGGTAATCACTTGGGTGTGCGGCTCTGTATTCAAATGCCGAGCCGCAATTCTAAACGACTTATTATATATATCCTGAAAAATGTCAGACAACAGCTGATCGAGTTACTTATAGCCATCTAAATAGGTGGCTATAAGTAACCCGAGCAGCATAAAAAATGACAGAGATTCAGGTAAAACTTAAATTTTTAAAGGTAAAACTATGAACCCTGTAATTAAAACATTCCAATACGGTAAACATACCGTAACACTTGAAACAGGTCGTGTTGCTAGACAGGCAACCGGCGCTGTTTTATGTTCAATCGATCAAACCACAGTGCTTTGTACTGTAGTTGGCGCAAAAACTGCTAAAGCGGATATAGATTTCTTCCCACTTGGCGTTCACTATCAAGAAAAAGCTTATGCAGCAGGTAAGATTCCCGGTGGTTTCTTTAAGCGCGAAGCTCGACCCAGTGAAAAAGAAACGCTAACTTCACGTCTAATCGACCGTCCGATTCGTCCACTATTTCCAAATGGATTTAAAAACGAAGTTCAGGTTATCTGTACGGTAATTTCGGCAGAAAAAGATATTGATCCAGATATAGCAGCAATGATTGGTACCTCAGCGGCACTATCTATTTCTGGTATTCCATTTAATGGCCCAGTTGGTGGTGCCCGTGTGGGTTACTCAGATGAAGAGGGTTATTTACTTAACCCAACTTACAGTGACCTTGAAACATCAGCTCTTGATATGGTGGTTGCCGGTACTAAAGACGCAGTATTGATGGTTGAATCAGAAGCTAAAGAGCTATCTGAAGATATTATGCTAGGTGGTGTTCTATTTGCTCACCAAGAAATGCAAACCGTTATCAGTGTTATCGAAGAACTTGCTGCAGAAACTGGCAAGCCTCGCTGGGATTGGCAGGCGGAAGAAAAAAATATTGATTTGGTAAATGCTCTATCAGCGGTTGTTGCTGGCGATTTAGATGCAGCCTATCAAGTTGTTAACAAACAAGAGCGTTCGGCAAAAATTGCTGAGCTTAAAGATGCAGCAATAGCTCAATTATCAGCTGATGATCAGTTCCCAGAAGATGAGCTGAAAGATGCATTTAAGCAGCTTGAGAAAGATATTGTTCGTGGGCGTATTATTCGTGGCGAACCGCGAATTGACGGACGTGATACTACAACTGTTCGTGGCATCAATGTTGAAGTCGACGTATTAGATCGTGTACATGGTTCTGCTTTATTTACTCGTGGTGAAACTCAGGCGTTGGTAGCTGCTACTTTGGGTTCGACCAGAGATGCACAGATGATTGATGCCCTTGAAGGCCGTCGTGATGATCCATTTATGTTGCATTACAACTTCCCTCCCTACTCGGTAGGTGAGTGTGGCCGTGCTGGATTTACTAGCCGCCGTGAAGTAGGTCATGGCCGCCTCGCGCGTCGTGGTATTGCAGCTGTACTTCCAACTGCAGAAGAATTCCCTTATGCCATGCGTGTAGTGTCAGAGATTACTGAATCAAATGGTTCAAGTTCAATGGCTTCTGTTTGTGGTTCAAGTTTGGCGTTGATGGACGCTGGCGTGCCGCTTAAAGCACCAGTAGCTGGTATTGCTATGGGTCTTGTTAAAGAAGATGCAGGCTATGCGGTACTAACCGATATCCTTGGTGACGAAGATCATCTTGGTGATATGGACTTTAAAGTAGCTGGTACTACTGACGGTATTACTGCCCTTCAGATGGATATTAAAATTGAAGGTATTACTGAAGAAATTATGGAAATTGCTCTAGAGCAAGCACTTCATGCTCGAGTCCATATTCTTGGTGAAATGAACAAGGTTATCTCCAAGAGTCGTGACGAAGTGGCTGAGTCTGCGCCTAAAATGGGAACTATGCAGATTGACTCAGATAAAATTCGTGATGTTATTGGTAAAGGCGGTGCAACTATTCGCGGTCTATGTGAAGAGCATAACTCGACTATCGATATTACTGATGATGGTGAAGTTAAAATATATTCAGAAGATTCAGCATCACTCAATGCTGCTATGGATGCTGTGACAGCAATTGTAGCTGATCCAGAGCCAGGCACTATTTACGACGGCAAGGTTGTTCGTATTGTTGATTTTGGCGCCTTTGTTAACTTTATGCCGGGGACTGATGGTCTAGTACATATTTCTCAAATCGCCGATAAGCGTGTTGAGAAAGTGACTGATTACCTAAGTGAAGGACAAGATGTTCGCGTTAAGGTACTTGAAATTGATAACCGTGGTCGAGTGAAGCTATCGATTAAAGAAGCTCAGCTTGAAGAAGGCGGTGCAGCTGAAGAGCCTGCGGAAACCACTGAAGATTAGTATTTCAGTAAATGCCTGAAAAAGCCCTCACTGATCTAATCACTGGGGGTTTTTTTTACTATGCATGAGCCAGATCAAATAATTCAGAGGCATGAGAAAGCGTTTGTTGGGTAACTTTGGCGCCGCCAAGCATGCGGGCAAGTTCCTCTATACGTTGGGTGTTATTGAGATGAAAAATTGTTGATTCAGCACTGCTATTATCAGTAATTTTACTCACCACATAATGTTGGTGAGCATGGGCCGCCACCTGCGGTTGGTGGGTGACACTAATCACCTGTCCTTTCGATCCAAGCTGTTTTAATAGCTTTCCAATAATATCCGCAGTACTGCCGCCAATACCCACATCAACTTCATCAAATACTACTGTAGGTATACTGCTGTTGGCCGCGGCAACCACTTGAATTGCAAGACTTACGCGAGATAGTTCGCCACCAGACGCCACTTTGGCTAGGGGTTTATGCGCCTGTCCGGGGTTGGTAGAGATCATTAGTTCAATATCTTCTAGCCCATAGGATTTAAAGTTAGTCTCACTCAGTGGTGTTAGCTTAACTAATAAATTAGCGCCTTCCATAGACAGCTGCTGTAATTGTTGATTGATATCCTCCGACATTATTACCGCACCCTTCTGTCGAATAAGGCTTAGTTTAGTCGCCGCTTTTTTATATGTATCGGCCAATTGATCAACTTGCTGCTGCAGGGCTTCCAGATTTTGGTCGCCGTCAGTAAGTTGTTTAAGTTCTAAAACCAGTTCATTAAGTTTGTCGGCAAGCTCATGGCTATCCACCCGATGTTTTCGCGCTAGCTGGAAGATAAGCCCAAGTTCGTCTTCAATCTGCTGTAGCCGTTGAGGATTAGCCTCAAAGCGATCAATATGCTGCTCAATGTAGTGAACTGCCTCATCTACCTGAATTAATCCAGACTGTAGTAATTGTTCTGCCTCCGCGAGTGCCTCAGGTTTATGTTTTAGCTGGCTCAAAATAGACAGGCATTGATTAAATCCGTCGCGAAGATTAAAGGATTCACCCTGATCGCTTATGGCAAGCAGTTTTTGGCTATCTTGAATGATCTGTTCAGCATTGGCCAAATTTTGTTGTTCCAGTTCTAATTGCTTTAAATAACTAGACTCTAAATTAAATTCCTGTAGTTCCTCAGCCTGAAACTGTAGAAGATCTCTGCGCGCGATAAGCTCCTCTGATCGCTCTGCTAAATCATGTAATTTCTTTGCCGCACGGTGCCAATTTTGAAAATCATTCGCTACTTGGACAGCAAGCTCATTGCTACTAGTAAATTCGTCCAATAGTTTGCGATGAGTGTTTCGACGCAGCAAGGATTGATGCTCATGCTGGCTATGAAGATCAATTAAGGTATCGCCCAATTGCTGTAATTGCTGCATGGTGCAGGGCTGACCATTGATATAACCCTTAGAGCGACCCTCGGTGGTGTATATACGCCGCAGTATGCACTGGTCATCCTCACAGAAGTCGTGATCTTCAAGCCATAGTTGTGCTTCGGATATACCGGATATGTCGAAGCTGGCGGTTATTTGTGCGCGCTCCTTACCTTGGCGGATGGTGCTACTATCCGCACGATCGCCTAGCGCCATACTAAGAGCATCTAGTATGAGTGATTTTCCGGCACCAGTTTCACCAGTAATAGCCGTTGTGCCCCCTGAAAATTCAATCTCAAGGGTATCGACTAGGGTGTAATTGTTAATTGTAATAGACAGTAGCAAGGTAAAAAGTCACCAAAATAAGGTTAAAAATTATTTTTAGGTGCAAAGCAAAAGATTTCCACTTGAAACTCTGCAAGTTGCCCCCATCTGTAGTATCAGCGTAAGAACATTTTTTATCAACAATCCAAGTGAAATATAAGGAGTTGGCGTGTCTCAAGATACTAACCAAGATGATACTGCGACTAAACCACAACAGTCTGAGGTTGATATGGAAGAAAAACTTCAAACTGGGGCCGAAATAGATCAGCCAGAGTTGTCCGAGGAGCAGAGTGAAAATCAGGTTGAGGAGCTACAACAAAAGCTCAGCACACTAGGCGAGCAATTATTGCGCGAGCAGGCAGAGATGCAAAATGTGCGCCGACGAGCTCAGCGAGATATTGAGAGCGCGCATAAATACGCGCTAGAAAAGTTTGCCGGCGAGCTTTTATCTGTTGTTGATAACCTTGAACGAGCGATTGATGCCATTGATGCAGATGACGAAGCGCAAAAATCAGTAGCAGAAGGATTAGAGTTAACCCTCAAAACCTTTATTGAAGTATTGGCTAAATATAATGTAGAGGCGGTTGAGCCTGAGGGTCAGCCCTTTGATGCCGATCTTCATCAAGCGGTAAGCACAGTACCCAATAATGACGTAGAGCCGAATACAGTTATTAACGTATTTCAAAAGGGCTACACCCTTAACGGTCGCCTAATTAGACCCGCCATGGTGGTGGTATCAACCTCAGCCTAATTGAAAAAATTATTTATCACACCCTTGAAATGGAGAAATTAGAACCCACATTAAAGGTAAGTGATTAGAAATATTAAACCCCTGTTATTACACCCCATATAACAGGCTATAGAAAAAGTGATGGAGAAAAGTAATGGGAAAAATTATCGGAATTGATTTGGGAACTACCAACTCATGTGTAGCTGTTCTTGAAGGCGACGCGCCTAAGGTTATTGAAAACGCAGAGGGTGCCCGAACTACCCCATCTGTTATTGCCTATGCGGATGACGGCGAGATTTTAGCGGGTCAATCAGCTAAGCGTCAGGCAGTAACTAACCCTGAAAATACAATCTATGCCGTCAAGCGTCTAATTGGTCGCCGTTTTGATGACAAAGTGGTACAAAAAGACATCGATATGGTGCCCTACAAGATTGTCAAAGCAGACAACGGTGATGCTTGGGTAGAGGTTAAAGGCGAAAGTAAAGCTGCACCTCAGGTGTCGGCCGAAATACTTAAGAAAATGAAGAAGACTGCGGAAGACTATTTGGGTGAAGCAGTCACAGAAGCGGTAATTACTGTTCCTGCTTACTTTAATGATTCACAGCGTCAGGCAACTAAAGATGCGGGTCGTATTGCTGGTCTTGATGTTAAGCGAATCATCAATGAGCCAACGGCTGCAGCGCTGGCTTATGGTATTGATAAGAGTGAAGGCGATAGCGTTATTGCCGTCTATGATTTGGGCGGTGGTACTTTCGATATCTCAATTATTGAAATTGCTGATGTCGACGGTGAAAAACAATTTGAAGTATTAGCGACAAACGGTGATACCTTCCTTGGTGGTGAAGATTTTGATTTACGTCTAATCGAATATTTGTCAGCAGAATTTAAAGCCGACAGCGGCGTTGATCTAGCGGGTGATCCGCTGGCGATGCAGCGTCTTAAAGAAGCTGCTGAAAAGGCTAAAATTGAGCTTTCCTCAAGTACTCAGACCGAAGTTAACCTGCCTTATATCACTGCTGACGCCTCTGGGCCGAAGCACTTGGTGGTAAAGTTGACCAGAGCCAAGCTTGAATCGCTAGTTGAAGAACTCGTTGAGCGTTCGTTGAGCCCACTTAAGGTTGCTCTTAAAGATGCAGGTAAATCAGCCTCAGAAATAGATGAGGTTATTCTTGTAGGTGGTCAGACACGTATGCCACTGGTACAGGAAAAGGTTACAGAATTTTTCGGCAAAGAGCCGCGTAAGGATGTTAACCCCGATGAAGCGGTTGCAGTGGGTGCGTCACTTCAAGGTGCTGTTCTTGCGGGTGATGTTACCGATGTTCTACTGTTGGATGTAACGCCATTAAGCCTTGGTATTGAGACCATGGGTGCAGTTGCGACACCGGTAATTGAGAAAAACACCACCATTCCTACTAAGAAATCGCAGATTTTCTCAACGGCAGAAGATAACCAAACCGCTGTAACTATTCACGTGGTTCAAGGTGAGCGCAAACAGGCGGCGCAGAATAAATCTCTGGGTCGTTTTGATCTAGCTGATATTCCGCCAGCACCGCGCGGTATGCCCCAGATTGAAGTAACCTTTGATATTGATGCTAATGGTATTTTAAATGTAAGCGCAAAAGACAAAGCTACTGGCAAAGAACAGTCTATTGTAATTAAAGCCTCTTCAGGTTTATCGGATGATGAAATCGATGCAATGGTAAAAGATGCAGAAGCCAATGCTGCTGAAGATAAAAAGTTTGAAGAATTAGTTCAGGCGAGAAATACGGCGGACGGTCTTGCTCATGCGGCTAAGAAAACTCTTGAAGAAGCAGGTGATAAAGCCTCTGATGAAGAAAAGTCAGCTATTGAAGCGGCAATTGCCAAGGTAGAAGAGGTTGTTCAAGGTGATGATAAAGAAGCTATGGATACTGCGGCTAAAGAATTATCTGAAGCCTCAGCAACCCTTGCGCAAAAGCTTTATGCAGAACAGCAGGCAGAAGCGGGTGCTACCGAAGCGGGTGAACAGCCGGCAGATGATGCTATGGACGCTGAGTTTGAAGAAGTTGATGAGACTCAGAAAGATAGCAAGTAAGTAAGGAATAGAGTAATTTTTACTTCTCTTAGGCGCGAACATAGTTTCGCGCCTTTATTTATTTTTTCTAGGAATAAAAGCTAGTTATGGCAAAGCGCGATTACTACGAAATTTTGGGTGTGGATAAGACGGCCTCTGATCAAGAAATTAAGAAGGCTTTTCGTCGCGTTGCGATGAAGCACCATCCAGATCGAAATCCAGATGATGCAAGCTCGAGTGAAAAATTTAAAGAGGCTCAAGAGGCCTATGAGATCCTTGGCGATGGCGATAAAAAAGCAGCCTATGACCGCTTTGGTCACGCTGGTGTAGATGGCAACGCTAGTGGCGGTGGCGGTGGATTTGGCGGCGCTGGGTTTGGCGATGCATTTGGTGACGTATTTGGCGATATTTTTGGCGGCGGCGGTCGTCGCTCAGGCCCAGCAAGAGGCGCTGATCTGCGCTATGACCTGCAGTTGGATCTAGAGGATGCGGTCAAGGGTAAAACCATTAAAATTGATGTACCAAGGTCTGTGCACTGTGATACCTGTGACGGATCTGGTGCGCGGCCAGGTTCATCCCCTGTAACCTGCGGAACCTGTGGCGGTTCTGGTCAGGTGCGTATGTCTCAAGGTTTTTTTCAGGTTCAACAAACCTGTCCTAATTGTGGCGGTACTGGGCAAATTATTGCTGATCCCTGTGTTGATTGTCACGGGCGCGGGGTTCGAGAAGAGTACACAAAATTATCTGTGAAAATCCCTCCCGGGGTGGATACCGGTGACCGTATTCGGCTTGGTGGTAAAGGAGAAGCTGGACCCAATGGTGGTCCAGTTGGAGATCTTTACGTTCAGGTACATGTTCGAGAGCATGCTATTTTTGCTCGCGATGGTAGCCACTTACACTGTGAGGTCCCAATAAGCTTTGCACAGGCAGCCCTTGGTGGAGTGTTAGAGGTTCCTACATTAACGGGTAAGGTTAAGCTTAAAATTCCGGCAGAGACTCAGAGTGGCAAGGTATTTCGCTTGCGCGGCAAAGGTGTGGCTCCAGTGCGTGGAGGGGCTACAGGTGATCTATTGTGTCGGGTGGTTTTGGAGACCCCTATTAATCTCAGCGAAAATCAGCGTGAATTGCTAGAGAACTTTGATAAAAGCCTTATGGGCAAAGGGAAACACTCTCCAAGAACCTCAAGTTGGTTTGATGGAGTGAAAAAATTCTTCGATAATCTTACCGGTTAGAGTAGAGTTACCCATAATAATTAAATTTTGGATGCAAATATGATCAATATAGCGATAACAGGTGCTGGTGGACGCATGGGTAAAGCCTTAATTGAGGCAGTTACTCAGACCGATGGATTACAGCTTAGCGCAGCTATTGAGCGTCCAGATAGTTCACTTATTGGCGTTGACTCCGGTGAGTTGGCTGGAATAGGTCGCAACGGTATAGCCGTTGTTTCATCGTTAAATGAAGTTATTGATCAATTTGATGTGCTAGTTGATTTTAGTACGCCAGCTTCAACCTCAGCCAATATAGCGCTGTGTGCAGAACAGGGTAAGAAAATTGTGATTGGTACAACCGGCTTCGATGATCAGCAATTGCAGCAAATCAATCAGGCTAGTGAAAAAACAGCTATTTGCATGGCTTCCAATTATGCCACTGGGGTTAACCTATGCTTCAAATTAGCCGAGTTAGCCGCGTCAATTTTGGGTGATGAGGTTGATATTGAGATCTCAGAAACCCATCATCGTCACAAGGTTGACGCCCCTTCAGGAACTGCGTTATCCCTAGGTGAATCTGTAGCAGGGGCGCTTAATCGCGACCTTAAACAGGTAGCAGTCTATGGTCGAGAGGGTCAAACCGGTGCTAGAGATCGCCAGACTATAGGCTTTGCTACTCAGCGAGCAGGGGATGTTGTCGGAGATCATACGGTATTATTTGCTGCTGAAGGTGAGCGCGTAGAAATTACGCATAAAGCTTCCAGTCGCATGGCCTTTGCTCGTGGCGCGCTTCGCGCAGCAAAGTGGCTAAATGAGCAGCCGCGAGGCCTTCATAGTATGCAAGATGTGCTCAGTCTGAATTTATAATTTTTTTGCTACAAAAATATAAAATTTAGTTAAAAATAAATTCATCAGTGATGGACAAAACAGGTCTGTTTACCCTAGAATACTTTCTCAGATCCGTTAACTAATAACGGCACTGGTCCGAGAGGTTGTTATACTGAATATTTCTTATAAAAGCGAGATGAGACAAATGGTCCCATCTCGTTTTTTTGCAAATAATCAAAAGGCATTTCGGTTTTTCCTACCAGATAGACTTATTATAATTTAGGAGGTTGTGTGAATTCCCAGACCAATCGGGAGGCTGTTCTTGCGCTCGCAGATGGAACAATTTTCAGAGGTACCGCTATTGGTGCTGAAGGTCAATCTATTGGTGAAGTGGTTTTTAATACTGCACTAACAGGTTACCAAGAAATTCTCACAGATCCCTCATACGCCAATCAAATTGTTACTCTTACATACCCTCATATAGGTAATGTCGGTGTTAACAGTGAAGATCAGGAGTCCGATCAAATTTGGGCTGCCGGGTTAGTTATTCGCGATTTACCGCTGATGGTTTCTAATTTTCGTAGTGAGCAAAGTTTAGATCAGTATCTTGCGCATCACGGTATTGTCGGTATAGCGGATATAGATACCCGAAAGCTTACACGCATTTTGCGTGAAACAGGTGCGCAAAGTGGTTGCATCATCGTTGGTGAAATCGATGAGCAAAAAGCTGTGCAAGCGGCTAAACAATTTCCTGGCCTTAAGGGTATGGATTTGGCAAAACAGGTCACCACCACCGAAGCTTATCAATGGCAGCAAAAGAGCTGGCAATTAGGCCAAGGCTATCAGCAGCAAGACGCGTTTAAATTTAAAGTTGTGGCCTATGATTTTGGGGTTAAGCAAAATATTTTACGTATGTTGGTTGATAGAGGCTGTGATCTAACGGTTGTACCTGCTCAAACGCCGGCTAGTGAAGTCTTAGCGATGAACCCTGATGGCGTATTTCTTTCAAATGGTCCAGGTGATCCAGAGCCATGCGATTATGCGATTGAGGCAATTACAGAATTATTGAAGACAGATATACCTCTGTTTGGTATCTGTTTAGGTCACCAGTTGCTCGCCTTAGCTTCTGGCGCAAAAACTGGAAAGATGAAATTTGGCCACCATGGCGCCAATCATCCGGTAGAAGATATTGCCAACAAAACAGTAATGATCACTAGTCAAAACCATGGTTTTGCAGTTGAAGAAGATGGATTGCCAAGTTGTTTAACAGCAACTCATCGCTCGCTGTTTGATGGTTCTCTGCAAGGTATCCACCGCACAGATAAACCTGCATTTAGTTTTCAGGGGCACCCTGAAGCAAGCCCTGGTCCCCATGATGCGGCACCATTATTTGATCACTTTATAGAATTGATGGAGGCTAGACGTTAAGCGTCTGGACTGAGTAGCGACCCTATGCCAAAAAGAACAGATATTAAAAGCGTTTTAATTCTTGGAGCAGGCCCGATTGTGATTGGTCAGGCTTGTGAGTTCGATTATTCCGGAGCTCAAGCCTGTAAGGCTTTAAGAGAAGAAGGCTACAGAGTTATATTGGTTAACTCTAATCCAGCCACCATTATGACCGACCCAGCAATGGCCGATGCTACTTATATTGAGCCGGTTGAATGGGGAACTGTCGCTAAAATCATCGAAAAAGAAAGACCAGATGTTTTACTACCAACTATGGGTGGCCAAACAGCGCTTAACTGTGCCTTGGATCTTGCTAAGCATGGTGTTTTAGAAAAATTCAATGTTGAAATGATTGGTGCCAATGCGGACGCCATTGATAAGGCAGAAGACCGCGAGCGCTTCGACAAAGCCATGAAAGCTATTGGCTTAGATACGCCAAACTCTGGCATTGCTCACAGTCTTGAAGAAGCCTATCAGGTTGCCGATCGTTTTGGTTTTCCCTGTGTTATTCGTCCCTCATTTACTATGGGTGGATCAGGGGGTGGTATCGCCTATAACCGTGAAGAATTCGAACAGATCTGTCGGCGTGGCCTCGATCTTTCGCCGACCAATGAATTGTTAATTGATGAATCGCTGATTGGTTGGAAAGAATTTGAAATGGAGGTGGTTAGAGATCGCAATGATAACTGTATTATTATCTGTTCTATTGAAAATCTCGATCCTATGGGCATTCACACCGGCGACTCAATTACTGTTGCACCTGCTCAAACCTTAACTGATAAAGAATATCAGATCATGCGTAATGCTTCAGTCAGCGTATTGCGCGAGATTGGTGTAGAGACCGGTGGTTCCAATGTGCAGTTTGCGGTAAACCCTGAAGACGGCCGTCTTATTGTTATTGAAATGAACCCTCGGGTTTCACGTTCATCGGCACTAGCCTCAAAGGCTACTGGCTTCCCTATTGCCAAGGTCGCTGCCAAGTTAGCAGTAGGCTATACCCTAGATGAGCTACAAAATGAAATTACCGGCGGTGCTACACCAGCCTCTTTTGAGCCAAGTATCGATTATGTGGTTACCAAGGTGCCACGTTTTGCCTTTGAAAAGTTTAACCAAGCAAGCCCAAAATTAACCACACAGATGAAATCTGTAGGTGAGGTAATGGCTATAGGGCGAACATTCCAAGAATCTATGCAAAAAGCGCTGCGTGGTTTAGAAGTAGGTGTTTCTGGTTTTGATCCAGTGCTCGATCCTGCAGATGATTCATCAACAAGTATTTTGAATAATCAGTTAGCTGAAGCTGGCCCCGATCGTATCTGGTATGTTGCCGACGGTTTCCGTGCAGGAATGAGTCTTGACGAGATGTTTAATATCACCAAAATTGATCCATGGTTTTTGGTACAAATTGAAGATCTAATTAAAGACGAGCAACAATTACAGGGTGCGGAGCTTTCGGCGCTCGATAAAAACAGATTGTTCAGACTGAAGCGCAAAGGTTTCTCCGATAAGCGTTTAGCCGATATTCTAGGTTGTGGCGAGAAGGCGATGCGAGAGCATCGACATCAGTTAGAGATTCATCCGGTCTACAAGCGGGTTGATACCTGTGCCGCTGAGTTCTCTACAGATACGGCTTATATGTATTCAACCTATGAAGAAGAATGCGAAGCGCAACCTAGTGATCGTGAAAAAATCTTGGTTCTAGGTGGCGGACCCAACAGAATTGGTCAGGGTATTGAATTTGATTACTGCTGTGTTCATGCGGCCTTAGCTATGCGTGATGATGGCTATGAAACCATTATGGTTAACTGTAACCCTGAGACCGTATCTACGGATTATGATACCTCCGATCGACTGTTCTTTGAACCAGTGACTCTCGAAGATGTACTGGAAATTGTTCGTCTAGAAAAACCTAAAGGCGTCATTGTTCAATTTGGTGGTCAAACGCCATTGAAATTGGCTCGTGCCCTTGAAGCTGAAGGCGTGCCTATTGTTGGTACTACCCCCGACGCCATTGACCGCGCCGAAGATCGCGAAAGATTCCAGCAGATGATTGAAAAGCTCGACCTTTTACAGCCGTCAAACGCCACAGCACGAAGCGCTGAAGATGCGGTTGTGCTAGCGGAAAAAATTGGCTATCCATTGGTTGTTCGTCCATCCTATGTTCTAGGCGGTCGCGCCATGGAGATTGTTTATAAAGAAGATGAATTGCGACACTATATGCGAACCGCTGTAGAAGTATCAGAGGATTCGCCAGTATTGCTAGACTTCTTCTTGCCAAATGCTATTGAAGTGGATGTAGATGCGGTTAGCGATGGCGAGCAAGTGGTAATCGGTGCCATTATGCAGCATATCGAGCAAGCGGGAATTCACTCTGGTGATTCGGCCTGTTCGCTTCCACCTTATAGTCTCAGTGAAGATGTGCAAAATGAGATGCGTGAAGTGTGCAAAAAAATGGCGCGTGAATTAGGCGTCCGTGGTCTGATGAATGTCCAGCTGGCACTTCAGGACGAAAAAATCTATGTGATTGAAGTCAATCCTCGGGCTTCTAGAACAGTGCCTTTTGTTTCCAAATGTATTGGTACATCGCTGGCTAAAATAGCCGCACGCTGTATGGTTGGACAGACCTTAAAATCTCAGGGGTTCACCAAAGAAATCGTGCCGCCTTATTACAGTGTTAAAGAAGCAGTTTTCCCGTTTAATAAGTTCCCAGGAATTGATCCAATTCTAGGGCCAGAAATGAAGTCGACCGGTGAAGTGATGGGTGTTGGTGAAACTTTCGCCGAAGCCTACGGTAAAGCTGAGCTGGGTGCCAGTGATGAAATACCCTCAAAGGGAACAGCGTTTATCAGTGTTCGAGATAGAGATAAGGGTCAACTGCCTGCCTTGGCAAAAGACTTATTATCTATGGGTTTTAAGCTAGTTGCTTCAAAGGGAACAGCTAAGGTAATCTCTGAAGCTGGTCTTGATGTTGAGCTGGTTAATAAGGTTCAAGAAGGCAGGCCGCATATTGTAGATATGATTAAAAGTGATAAGATTCACCTAATTATCAACACTACTGAAGGTCGCAAGGCAATCTCCGATTCCAGCGCTATACGTTCTAGTGCAGAGCAGCATCAAGTTTACTATACTACAACGATGGCGGGTGGGAGAGCAGTATGTGAGGCCCTAATGTTTGCTGGTGATACACAGGTCCGTGATTTACAAACGCTTCATAAGGCAATTAGTTAAATGCAAAAAATTCCAATGACAGTCGAGGGTGAGGCAGCGCTTCGAATTGAGCTTGAAAAGCTTAAGAAAGAAGATCGCCCAACGGTTATTCAGGCTATTGCTGAAGCTCGTGAGCATGGCGACCTAAAAGAGAATGCTGAATACCATGCTGCTAGAGAACAGCAGGGCTTTATTGAGGGTCGTATTCAAGATATAGAATCAAAGCTTTCTCTTTGTCAGATAGTGGATATCTCACAAATGCCCGACGGTGATCGAGTAATCTTTGGCTCTACTGTGACTATTATTAATACAGAAACCGATGAAAAGTTAACCTACAGAATTGTCGGTGATGATGAGGCAGATGTAAAAGCGGGCATGATTTCCTATCAATCGCCTATTGCTCGCGCACTCATCAGCAAAGAAATTGGCGATGTGGTTAATGTTCATACACCTGGTGGTGAGGTTGAGTATGAAATTGACGATGTATCCTACTCTGGCTAATGGTTTGTATTAGCCAGTGCCAAAAATTACTGGTTTAGTAAAAATAACATCAATGCTTTTTGCGCATGCAAACGATTTTCCGCTTCATCCCAAACTACAGAAATAGATTTATCTTCCAATAATTCAGAGGAAACTTCCTCGCCTCTATGTGCAGGCAAGCAATGCATAAATAAAGCGTTATCTGCGGCCTTTGCCATTAGCTTATGATTTACCTGAAAGCCTGCAAAGTTCTCTAACCTTGTTGCTTGTTCGGATTCTTGGCCCATAGAGGCAAATACATCAGTAGTGACAAGATCGGCACCAGTGACAGCCTGGCTAGGATCCATGGTTACCAATACTCGATCACCGGCGCTTTTAACAATATCAGGGTCTGGCTCATAGCCTAGGGGGCAAGCTACCTGCAACTTAAAATCAAACTGCATGGCGGCATTGATCCACGAGTGGCACATATTGTTGCCATCGCCAATCCAAGCTACCGTTTTTCCTTGGATGGAACCGCGATGCTCCACATAGGTCTGCACATCAGCTAATAATTGGCAGGGGTGAAAGCTATCAGTTAAGGCATTGATCACTGGTACATTAGAATGCTTGGCAAATGTCTCAATTTTTTCATGACCAAAGGTTCTAATCATAATAATATCGGTCATTCTTGAAATCACTCTGGCAGAATCTTCAATCGGCTCACCTCGGCCCAATTGGGTATCTAAAGGCGATAGGAAAAGTGCGCTACCGCCAAGCTGAGCCATGCCGGCTTCAAAAGATACTCTGGTTCTAGTAGATGATTTTTCAAAAATCATCGCCAGCACCTTGCCCTCTAAAACTGGCTGCTGTGTGTTTTCACGATGTGCTTTTTTTAAAGCAATCGCTGAATCAATCACCTGGTTTAGTTCACTAGGTGAAAGGTCATGTAGAGTGAGAAAATGTCTAACAGCCATCGTTTTGACTCCTATTGGAAGTCTCTAATTAGGGGTGCCAAAATGCTCACAACTTGTTGAGCTTCTTGATCGGTCATAATCATAGGTGGTAACAGTCTAACCACTGAGTCAGCAGTTACATTAATAATTAAGCCATGTTTAAGTGCTTCGGTATACAGTGATTTACAGGGCATGGTGAGTTCAATCCCGATCATACAGCCACAGCCTCTAATATCTTTAACGTGCTCAACATTTTTAAGTTCTGAAGCCAGACCTTGCATTATGATATCGCCAATTACTGTAGCTCTCTTACAGATATCACCAGACTCCAGTAACTCAACTACCTTTAGTGCTACAGAGCATGCTAATGGATTGCCGCCAAAGGTGGAGCCGTGATTGCCCGGTTGCATTAGATGAGCAGCATTGCCGGATGCTAAACAAGCGCCAATAGGCATGCCATTGCCAAGCCCCTTAGCTGTGGTGACCACGTCGGGTGTTACGCCGCTGTGCTGATGATAAAAATATTTACCGGTTCTACCATTACCCGTTTGAACTTCATCAAACATAAGTAGCCAGTCAAGCTCGTCACAAAGATCTCTTAACTGCTGTAAATAATCTGCATCAGCTAAATTAATACCACCTTCACCCTGAATAGGCTCAACAAATATAGCGCAGATATCTGGATTATTTTCAGCAATAGTTTTGAGAGCCTCAATATCATTGAAGGGCCCACGTGCAAAACCTGTTACAAGTGGCTCAAAGCCCGCTTGAATTTTTCTACTACCAGAGGCGCTTAAAGTAGCAAGAGTTCTGCCATGAAAGGCATTGTCCATAACCAGTACTGTCGGTAACTTAATACCTTTTTTATTACCATGTAAGCGAGCTATTTTAATAGCCGCTTCATTAGCCTCAGCGCCGGAATTACTAAAGAAAATATTAGTCATACCAGAAATCTGACATAATTTTTCAGCGAGCTGTTGTTGACTAGGAATAGAAAAAAAGTTTGAGCAGTGAATTAATTTTGACGCTTGATCGGAAATAACAGAGCTGAGTTGAGCATGAGAATGGCCCAAACCACAGACGGCAATACCTGATAGCGCATCTAAATATTTGTTACCTTTTTCGTCATATAGCCATGCACCTTGGCCGCCAACTAGTGTCGCAGCTCTCTCGCCATAGGTATTCATTAAGGACTTGTCGCCCATAATTATTCACGCTCTTTTTAAAATCTAATAGAAAAAGGGCAGCGTTGCTGCCCTTGACACCGAGTAATTATAGAAACATTTACTAGGCATCGCAATTTTTGCTTAGCTAGCCTTGGCTAGATAAAATTTTTACAGTAAATAAATACCGTCAAACTCTGAAACAGGTTAAAATACGTATAATCCAAATTAACCGAAATAGGGCGCTTTTAAATGGATACTATGGAAACAATACGTGATCAGGTAGAAGGTAACTCAGTGTTACTTTATATGAAAGGATCACCCAATCAACCACAATGTGGTTTTTCAGCCCGGACTGTGCAGGCGCTGATGGCATGCGGTCACCGCTTTGCTTATGTAGATGTACTATCAAATCCAGAAATTAGATCTAATTTACCGCTTTATGGTAACTGGCCAACTTTTCCTCAGCTTTGGGTAGCTGGTGAGCTAATTGGCGGCTGTGATATCGTGACTGAAATGCATGAAAAGGGTGAATTAAAAACCCTTATTGATGAAGTTGTTGGCGATCAAGCTGAAAGCGAATAATTAAATGTATAAAAAAAACGCTCGGTGAAAATATCATCGAGCTTTTTTTTTTGCTTTTTTAAAAGTTTAGAACAACAACTTTCTAGGCTTCAGTTTTAGCGAAATAAAATTTTCGCCACAGCCTTAATCCAAAGCCTAATGACAGAATCCAAACAAATAGTTCAATCCAGTTAGGGTTGCTGTTATAGCCCAAGAAACCCTTCAGAAAAACACCAATATGACCTTTGTCATGCAATAAGTGAGTATATTTTTCTTTGCCGTTTAAATCGTAAGAGTAAAACGCAGGATTATCGGATTCGGCTAATTCTGTTACTGGCTTTAGGATACTGTAAGGTCGCGCTATATCCTGTTTAGTCTCAAGACCAATAACTTGAAGATGGTCACCCTTGACTAAGAACTCTTCAATTTCATGGGTGCCATAGGTCATCATACCTGAAGCAAAAACAACCAATAATAAGCTGGTAGCTCTAAAGAATGACTTTAGTTGAATACGTTTGCCCTGAATAACAATGGCATAACCTATAGCAATCGCAAGCACTAGGCCGCCAATAAAGCCTGTATAAGAGAAAGATTCTGTCATAGAGAAGCTGCCCATCAGGAAGATGGCAGTTTCAAAACCTTCGCGGTAGATGGCGAAAAATATAATCAAGAAAATACCCCATCCAGCATTTTCCACAGCCTGATTTGCATCCTCTTTTAAAGCCGCTGTCGCACCAACCTGTTTAGAAAGCCAAAAAATCACATACCAGATAAGGCCTGCGGTTACTATCATAGCAACGCCCTCAAATAGCGCTTCCATGGACGCGTTGCCAATAGAGCTTTTTACCTGAACAAGAGCAAAACCAGTAATAATACTTGCAACAACGGCGCTAGCAACGCCATACCATAGTTGACGTATTTCTCGTTTCAGATCCTGTTTAACTAACAGGGTAAAAATAATGCCAACAATCAATGAGGCTTCAAGGCCTTCACGGAACATAATAATAAATTCGTTCATAATGGTTTTTTCTCGATCTATCTATTGAATGATTTTGTAAAGCAAAGACGCTTAGGTAAACAATCTTTGGCATAGCTTACTTTCGGGTAAGGAATGTTACAGTCGTAATTCCTCAAATGCAATTAATTATCATTACGATTTTATAGCTCAGCTGGATTATTGGTTGGATACCATCTATTAAAAGTACGTACTTATACAAATTAATAAATATTTTAGTTGCAAATGAAAATGATAACGATTATCATTACTGAAAACTTAAAAACACTTTTACCAAAAGAGACAATTTTATGAAGCGAGTATTATTTGCAGGCGTTGTACTTATATCTGGCGCCATTATTTCTAACAATGTTCTGGCTAAAGATTCTGGCGTTGAAGAGATCCTCGTTAAGGGGAAAGTTCTTCAAAGCGATCAAATGAATGCGCTAAAAATACCTACCCCCATTATTAATGTGCCTCAATCTCTTTCAATCATTACAGATGAAGATGTTCGTAAGAAAGGCTTTAAAGAGCTAGGTGATATTGTTAAATATACCCCAGGAATAAATACTTCATTGGGTGAGGGTCATAGAGATGCAGTGGTGTTTCGCGGTGTTAGATCAACAGCAGACTTCTTCCAAGATGGTGTGCGTGACGATGTTCAATACTACCGACCTTTATACAATGTCGAGCAAGTTGAGGTTTTAAGAGGCCCTAACGCATTATTATTTGGGCGTGGTGGAACTGGCGGTGTTATTAATAGGGTTACAAAGAAGCCGGTAAATGGGGAAGAGTTTAAAACTGTCGATCTTGGCTATGATTCGTTTGGTGCTTCCGATATTGCTGTGGATGTAAATACAAACCTTAGTGATTCAGTCGCTTTTCGTTTAAACGTTCATAATGATTCACTGAAAAATCATAGAGATTTTTATAATGGTGAACGATTTGGTATTAACCCAACACTAAGTGTAGCTTTGGATGTAGATACGGATTTAAATTTGTCCTATGAGTATATAGACCATGAGCGATTTATTGATCGCGGTATTCCAACGGCTAATGGTAAGCCAGTAGAAGCCTTAAGTGATATTGTATTTGGTGATAAGGATGGAAATTTAAATACAGTAGAAGCCTCTGTGTTACGAGCTTCGTTAAATCATCGTTTTTCTGACTCAGCTAAAGGTAGCTTGTCATTAACTTCAAGTAGCTTTGAAAAGATGTATCAAAATACTTATGCCAATAGCTATGATCTTGATACAAATGTTGTCCAAATGGATGGTTATCACGATCCCACTGAAAGAGACAATTTAATTCTATCGGGTAGTTTGGTAAATGAGCTTAATTTTGCGAATATGACGCATACAATTTTAACGGGTTTTGAGACTATTAAAACTGATAATAGTAATCTTCGTTACAACACTTTCTGGACATCAAATGACTGTTCAGTGAGCAACTATGATAGAGAAACTTTTAATATCGCAGATCCGATTGATTTCAGTGTGAACGCGAATGGTGTTGCTACGGCAGTTGAATACCAAAATTCGTGTGCACTTAAAACGAGTACCGAGACGGATATAAGCGTTAGCTCTTTTTATATTCAAGATCAAATTGATGTTACTGATAATCTCATCGTTTTGCTGGGTGGTCGTTATGATAAATTTGATGTGAAAGTAGATGATATAAAAAATGCCTCTTCTGCATCCAGAGTAGATACCGAGTTTTCCCCAAGAATTGGCCTAATTTACAAGCCTCAAAATAATGTATCTGTGTACTACAGTTACAGCGAAAGTTTCTCGCCAAGATCAGGCGAACAGTATAAAAAGCTTAGCGGAGGGACAGCTGGTTCAGGTGAGACACTAAAGCCAGATTATTACGAAAGCTCAGAGGTTGGTATAAAATTTGACCTCAATAAGAGTTTGAGTCTCACTTCAGCTTACTTTGAAAGTGAATCAGAAATTGCAGATTATGATGGAAACAGTTCGGAATACATTGCTGAGAGAGGATTGTCAGTCGAGGGGTTTGAGCTGGAGCTTAAGGGTAGAGTAAATGACAATCTTAATGTTGCATTCAGCTACAGTAATATAGACGGAGAAACTGCGGACGGTGGACAGCCAAGAGAAATACCAGAGTCTACCTATTCAATCTGGACAACCTATGATGTGAACCCTAAATTTGGTTGGGCGCTAGGTGTGGTGCATCAAGGTGAGTCAGCCGTAAAAGATAATAACCCAGCGTTACTTTTACCTGAATACACTAGAGTTGACGCGGCAGTTTATTATGAGCTATCTAATGATACTAAGCTTCAGTTGAACCTAGAAAACCTTTCGGATGAGGTATATTTCCCTCATTCACACAGCACTCATCAGGTAGCTGTCGGGGAGTCTAGAAATATTAGATTTTCACTTAGAAAAGACTTTTAAATTCGCTGGATTTTAGAGTTAATAATTACAAGGGGCGACTATGTCGCCCCTTTTTTTTGTATAAGTAATTTCTCAAAACGTAAAGTCTGTTGTTGATTCAATTTCGTAAACATCAGAAATTAATCTATATTAGTTTTTTTTATGTTCTTCGCAGAGTTTTGGTCTAGTAATTCTGATACTAATAATTGAATTAAAACGATCAATTAGTTGAAAGTTTGCTACCAAGAAACTATGCTCTCGGATGAGCAGTTTTTTAAGTAATTTTTACATTAGGAGTAAGTAATATGTCTGTATTAGTAGGCAAGCCAGCACCGGATTTCACTGCGGCGGCAGTCACTGGCAGTGGCGAGATTATCGATAACTTTAATTTAGCAGAGACAATCAAGGGCAAGAAAGCGGTTGTTTTCTTTTACCCGCTTGATTTTACCTTTGTTTGTCCTTCAGAGCTTATTGCTTTTGATCATCGTTATCAGGAATTTGTAGATCGTGGTGTTGAAGTTATTGGAGTTTCAATTGATTCCCAGTTTTCTCACAATGCGTGGCGTAACACCGATGTAAATGACGGTGGTATTGGCGCTGTAAAATACCCTCTTGTTGCAGATGTTAAGCATGAGATTTGTCAGGCATATGATGTAGAGCATGCTGATGGTGTTGCATTTCGTGGATCATTCTTAATTGATGAAGACGGTCTGGTAAGACATCAGGTGGTTAATGATTTACCTTTGGGTCGTAACGTTGATGAAATGTTGCGTATGGTTGATGCACTTGCATTCCACCAAGACCACGGTGAAGTATGCCCAGCAGGCTGGAACAAAGGTGATAGTGGTATGAAGGACACCCCAGAAGGTGTAGCTGAGTATCTATCAGAGAACGCTGACAAACTTTAATCTACCTTAGCGCTCTCAACGCCCGTGCTGTTTGCCAGTGCGGGCGTTTTTTTTTTGCAATTTATATCTTCTTCACTTTCGAGTAATAACGTCTTGAATCACTGTGAAATTGTTATTCTTGCGATCTGCTAAGAAGCGTTTTAGTATTGCTTTAACCACAGGAAATGCCAGTTCATCCCAAGGGATATCTTGTTCATTAAATAGAGCAACTTCGGTTGATTCAGAGCTGGGGCCAAACTCTTTATTAGCTAATTTTCCGCGATAGAAAACATACACCTGATTGATATAAGGAATATCATAAAGAGCATATAATTCATGGTCGATAATGCTTGCGTTTGCCTCCTCAAAGCACTCTCTTAATGCACCCTCTAGGGTTGATTCATCATTCTCCAGAAAGCCTGCAGGAAGCGTCCAGCGCCCTTTTTGCGGCTCAATAGCACGCTTGCACAACAATATCTGTTGCTTATATTCGGGAAGGATACCTACGATAACCAATGGATTTTGATAGTGAACAGTGTTGCAGTGATCGCATACAAAGCGTAGCCTATTGTCACCATCAGGTATCTGTTGAGTAACTCGGTTACCACAGTTGGAACAGAACTTCATGAAACCCTCAATGTTATATATAAAAAGTATAAACGATTAATGCTGACAACAATAAAAAAACAGTTAAAACATTACTCGCAGCAAACAGATAATTCTGCTCAGTCTGATTCAATGTCCAAGGCGGCAGTAATGCTATTGCTGCATGGCGATTCAGATGACCCTCAAGTAATTCTGACTCGTCGTGCTCAACATTTAAAAAATCACGCTGGCGAAGTGGCTTTCCCCGGTGGAATGAAAGACGGTTATGATATTGATCTATTGGCAACCGCCCTTAGAGAAACACAAGAGGAGATTGGCTTAGCTCCTAGTAAAATCAAAATACTCGGTAAATTGCCCGCAGATTCACCCCGTATGAATAATATACGGGTCACGCCATTTATAGGATGGGTAGATTCACCCTATAGCCTAATTCCAGATCCCTCAGAGATAGCTAGTGTGTTTAATTTTCCTCTAAGTTTTTTGTTAGATAAAAAACATTACCAATATTTTTGTCCAGCACAGGGAAAAATTGAATTACCCTGCGTACAGTATAAGGATTACAAAATTTGGGGCTTCACTCTTAAGGTAATGGTGGATATGCTTAACAGCACTTTAGATGCCAAAATAAAGCTTCGCTATCCAAGTCATAAACAATTAGAGAATTTAGGTTAAAAGTAATGGAAAAACTCGCTTCACCCTGCATTTCACTATGCCGTTTAAATGATAAGAATATCTGTGAAGGTTGCTTTCGCACCACGGAAGAAATTAGAAATTGGGTTTATCTAGATGATGATCAGCGTCAACAGATTATCGAGGCTTGCTCAGATAGGGCAGAAGAAAGTTAAGTATTCATTTATTTACCACTGGACGGTTTTGATGGGCGCAGTGTTGTAACAGCCACTTTTTTAACCCGAGTCCCGTTAATTTCAATCGTCTCAAATTTGAAATTATTGATGCTAAAGCTAACATTGCCATCGGGAATGCTCTGCAATTGTTCAAGCACCAAGCCATTCATTGTTTTGGGGCCATCAAGGGGTAATTCCCAATGGGTAACCTTATTAATATCGCGAATTGTTGCTGTTCCATCAATAAGGAAACTACCATTACCCTGAGCAATGATTTCCTCGACTCTATCGGCTTCATTAGTGGTAAAGTCGCCAACAATTTCTTCCAGAATATCTTCTAGGGTCACAAGGCCCTGAACCTCACCATATTCATCAACTACAACAGCAAAACGACTTCGCATCTTCTTAAAATTGATAAGCTGAGTGGTAAGCTTTGTGCTCTCAGGAATAAAATATGCCTCATCAGCAAAGCGTTTAATGGCCTTGTGAGTGATAGTTTCTGCGCGTAGTAAATGATTGGCTTTTCTTACATGAAAAATACCAATAATATTATTGATATCACCAGAATAAACAGGCTGTCTGGTGTACTCACAAGATAAAATCTGTTCCATCAGAACATCTATATTATCCTCAAGGTCAAGTCCGCTAACTTCATTGCGCGGAATCATAATATCCTCAACCGTCATATTATCCAGGTCGAGAATAGCGCGTAACATACCCTGATTGCTGTTAGAGATTTTATGCCCAGAAAGATCTACCAAGGATTTTAATTCTTCAGAATCTAGACTGTCATCCCGATCCTTTTTTGGGTCAAAGCCCAAAAGAGCAATAAAAGTATTGGTTAATTTGTTAATTAACCACACTAGTGGCGTCATTAATTGCAGGAGAGGTTTTAGAATATGACTGGCTTTAAAGGCAAACCATTCAGGATTCTGAGCCGCAATAGTTTTCGGCGTAACCTCTGAAAAAACCAGTACTAGAATAGTTAGGGTTGCAGTGGCAACCCAAGGAGCTGCCGCTTCACCAACATAATAAATCGCAAGCATATTGGCAATAATTGCCGCCAGAATGTTAACCGCATTGTTACCAATAAGAATTAAGCCAATAAGACGATCTGGCATGCTGAGTAGCTTTGCCGCACGTCTGGCTCCCGCACTTTTTTTGCGTTGATGTCGGAGTCGATAGGGATTGAGGGACATCATACTGGTTTCTGAGCCTGAAAAAAAAGCGGACAGAACCAAAAGTGAAAGCAGGATGCACCAAAGTATTAGTGGGTGGGAACCTTCCAAAAAATATTAGCCTCTATGACTTGGACAGCTATGTTGAATGAGATTTTTCAATTTAGCAATAAATTTAATTAGCTTAAGATAAATTCGATTACGAACTTACTGCCTAGATAGCCCAGTAAAATTGCCGAAAACCCAACCCAAGTCCAATTAATGGCCCGCTGGCCGCGCCAACCATAGTGATACCTGCCAAAAATAAGCACTGCATACACTAGCCAGGCAACAATGCTAAAGGTAACTTTGTGAATTAACTGCTGGGCAAAAAAATCATCGTAGACGTAAAGTCCGGTTAGCAGTGAAGCAGTAAGAAGAATTTCGCCCAACCATATAAGCTTAAATAGCAACTTTTCCATGGTCTCAAGGGCAGGTAAAGTGCGCATAAGCGCATTTTGATGCTTGTGTTTAAGTTGCCAGTTTTGATATCCCGCTAATAGTGCGTGAAGAGCAGCTATAGCTAAGAAGCTGTAGGCCAATACAGAGGTTAAAATATGCGCCTGCAAACTATAGGGCAGAATAGTAGCTGATTTAGTGCTGGTGCTTGCAAGGGCTAAGATCAGCGTAAAAGCAGAAATAGGGAAGAGGACAAGATAGAGACTATTTATCGGTTCTTTTAGACCATTTAGAAACACTAAGC
>JBJKZE010000026.1:0-26506 GCA_045560645.1 Porticoccaceae bacterium
CTATAGGAGTCAAATCCTCAGCATCGTCATTCCTTGATGAACAGTAAACATCACTGATATGACCCAGGCCTTCAGCACCACTTGCCAGATTAGTCAGGCAATCACGTAAAGTTTGATCGGGCACTAGATTGGGTATATCACTCACAGAATAGTAAAGAAGTTCTGAATCAAGTGGATCAGGATCCACAGAGTCTAAAATTCCATCACCATCGGAATCAGAATTAGGGTTAGAATTAAGATTACAATTTTCAGTTAATTCAGGCGTGATACCATTAATGGGCTCACCCGGCCAACCTATAGTACTTGGGCAATAGAAAATATTTTGAATCTGATTATCGGAAAAAATATTGTAATCGTCATTACTAATCGCAGGGCCGCTGAAATAAACTGCTGTTAATTGATTTCCCTTGAATGCCCATTCACCAATGTATGAAACATTACTAGGAACATGCAGAGTGACTAAATTGTTATCCATAAAAGCAACAGGACCAATTTCCTCTAATCCCAATGGTAATGTAACTTCCGTAAGCATGTTGCCCATAAATGTTTCTGATTCAATACTGGTAAGACTATTTGGGAATACAACATCTGTAAGGCGATTGTTTTCAAAAGCCTCAATACCAATATGAGTAACATTTCCTGGTATTGTAAGCGTTGAAATTTGATTACTGTTAAATCCAGCAAGATATTCTAGGGAATCTGGAAGATTGAGGTTTGTCAACATATTGCTGTGAAAAGCCCCTCTATTTATTACTTTTAAACCTTCATGAATGGTGAGATTTTCAATTGCTTCAGAGTGAAAGGCATCTTCTGCAATTGAAAGCACATTAAGCCCATCAATAGATGCAGGAATAACCAAGTCACTTGGGCAACTACCAACACAACCCGTCACCTCAATACCGCCAGCAATAGCGTTATAGGTAAACTCAGTATTGCTTAAAGCAAAGCTACTTGTGACTAAAAAAACTAAACCAAGGATATATTGAACAAATTGACGTAAAAGCATTTTTATTAACCCGTATTATTTATTATTGATTGAATAATAATATTTATAAATATCACAGACAAGTATTCTATATAGATATATTTTAGGTATTTTAACCGAAATTTAATGAATTTTAGCCACTTTTAGCGACATATTGCCACAATATTGCAAAGCCTCGCTTAGCGAGGCTCCTTCAGAAAAATCACATACGAACATATGTTTGAGTAATTTCACGATCATCAAAGATAAAAGTTTGCTCCATACGGTTTTCATCAATCATTTCAAACTTGACCTCTGTGGCCCAGCCTGAAAAACCTTCCCATGAACCAACCATGCCAGTTTCAAGAACCATACCGCCCTCTTTAACATCGAAGGTGCCAAAGCCAAAATTTCTAACCCTTTCACCTTGAAATAGCGCGCTTTGCAGAATAATAAAGTGACCGCCACCAATCATTTTGGTTTCGGTAAATTCTGTAAGCTGAGGAATATCTACTTGGCGTTTTTCCAGCGTCCAAAGCCCATCAAAGGGCGATGACTCACCGGGAGCTCGCTTCCATACCTCAACCATAGTGTCTAGAACACGCCCATCATCATACTTCATGCCGTGCAGAACTTGATCGAACCCGACCTCTGTCGGCTCTATGGTGATATCAAAACTTAAATCAGACAGCGGTCCATCGTGATTAACCAAGGGCTCTTCTACCATCACCCCGTCAACCCAAGTTGCATTGCCAGCACCTACATCCATATCACCTGTAGACTCATTATCGAAGGCAAACATAAACTTGCCCTTGGTATAAATTTTAATCTGATCTCTCAGCTTGACAGTTGTCTCGCCGTTCTCAGTGATTGTTACCTGTGATAGCAAATAAGCGCCATCGGAAATCTTTTGCATGACATCATTCTCCAACTGTTTTGCCTGATGATCCGAAGAGCATGCAGCCATCAATATTATCGCTGTTATTAGCGTCACTAAATTTATTTTCATTATATTACCCCAAAGAAAAATTGTTTTAATTTGCTATGCATTTCTTGATAATAAGTTAAACCTTATAATCATGGCGGGTCAAATACTTTTAATCTATAGAAAAAGGAATCATGTGATTTCTTAGAAAATATATAGTCATATACTCCTTAACCATGCCGTCAAAATACAGCGTTTGCGTCCTATGTAAATTGATTACAGAATAATTAATTGAAAGGATCATTGTTTTCTTCTCTTCTTGTCTCAAAATATGGCTAATCTAACGCGCCAAGCTAGCCAAAATAGCGGTGAAAAGGGTAAATTCGGAGTTGGATCAATAATTCCAACTACATTGAAAAGTTACTTCCGAAGAGGGTGGTCATGAAATCTATTCTAAAAACATTTAATGCTGGCTTTATCAGCAACCTTACACTAATTGGTATTCTGAGTGTTTTAACTACAGCCTGTGGTTCTGATGCGGATTCAAATGATCCCAGACGATTTGACACAACTGGGCCTGAAATTATTTTAAACACAAGTCCTGATGTTTCAGATACAGATGGCAATGTTGTAATAGACATCAACCAGGAATATGTTGAGTTAGGCGCCTCTGTAAGAGATGTATGGGATATAAATAATTTAGTAGACCAAGATGCCGGCACCGAGGGTGTTCAACCAGTCCTTATTGAGGGAACTGTTGATAATACCAAAGTTGGAAGTAACACATTGTATTATTCAGCCACTGACTCAAGTGGCAAAGAATCGGAAGTCATAGAAAGAGTAGTTGAAGTTAAGGATTTATCTGGGCCTGTTATCAAATTTAATAACTCAGATGGAGAATTGGCAAATCCTCTTCCACTTGCGCTTAACGCAACTTTTGACTTGCCAATCTTAACCGCCCTTGATGTTGGTGAAGGTGAAATTACCAATGCAACGATTACGTCTAACGATGTGGATGCAAGCAAAGTTGGCACTTACTCAGTTGTTGCTTCAGCGTCTGACTCAGTTGGCAACACTACTGAAGCTACACTTACCGTAATTGTGGAACCTGTGTATCAGGATGAAGTAGTTATCTTCCGAAATGGTAGCATAACTGACGCTTGGCAGCCTGGCTTAAATGGTTATGACCAAGATCTAAGTTGGGGTGCCTGCCCTAATGGTGATTGTCCAAACCTTGAATTTGGCTTTGTCAACGATGCCGAAAAAGGCCGTGATGTAGTTTATGTTTCTCATGCTGATACCCCAGCACAAGCTGGCTTCTTTATTGAAACTGGTACGCCAAACGATCTTCGTGGAGCCGAGGTGAACGGTAAGTTACAGTTTGATATCTGGTCTGAATCAGGTGTTAATGTCTTTGTTTCAGCTGACTGTATGTATCCTTGCCAAGGTGGTCCCGTAGCTCTGGAAAATGTTGGTGCTGGCGAATGGCAAACTATTGCAATTCCTGCAAGTCAAATGATGACTCAAGGCCTAAACTCTATAACTATGGAAAATGTTAGTACATTCAGTATCTTCTCAGATGGCTGGAGAGATGCCACATTTAGATTAGATAATATCTCGTGGTTATGTGAGTTCAGTTGTACAGGTACTGATCAACCAGATAAAGTTTACACCCCATGGGATAAAGCAGACCCTGCTGTTGGCTATGATGCCCCTGCCTCATATGAAGGCTATGACCTAGTATGGTCCGATGAGTTCGATGGTACTGAGGTTGATACGGCTAAGTGGAACCTAATTAATGCAGGTGGTGGTTTTGGTAACTTTGAGCGTCAATACTACCGCGAACAAAATGCTAGCATTGACACTGATAATGATCTGCTTGTAATTTCCGCAGACATTCAAAAGAATGCTGACGAACCCCTTCCTGGTAATGAGCTTTATTCATCTGCCAAGCTAACCACGCAGGATCTATTCGAATTTAAACATGGTCGTGTAGATATCCGTGCTGTAGTTGCCGAGGGCAAAGGCATGTGGTCTGCAGGCTGGATGCTGGGCGCTAATGTAGATGATCTTGGCTGGCCGTATTCTGGAGAGATTGATATCGTCGATACCATTGGTGGTCAGTTAAACGGCAATCCACAGGAAGGTATGGTTGTTCATAATGTTTATTGGAACTCTAATGGTCCAGATAATTCAGAGGCATACACAGAATCCTACTACAACCAAAGTGGTTATGGTGAAAGAAGAATCAATGAAACCAATGAAGGCGTAACGTTCTCTAACCAATTCCATGTATTTAGTCTTGAGTGGGATGAAAATAAAATTCGATTCTATATTGATGGTGAATATGTAGAGGGTAAAGATCTTGGTCTTTCTGGCGGTGCCCCATGCCCAGGCTTTGGCTCTGGTCGATCTTGTATAGGCGAGACCTTTAATCAAGACTTCTTCTTGATTCTAAATGTTGCTGTGGGTGGTGACTGGCCTGAAGATCCAGACGATACCACGCAGTTCCCACGCGGAATGTTAGTAGACTATGTACGGGTTTATCAAACTGCTGCTCAGCAAGCTGCTCAGTAGAAGTATTTAAACCAGGCTACAAAAAAACCGGCTTCTTTTAGGAGCCGGTTTTTTTTATGCTTTTCAAAAATAATGTCGCTAGAGTAAAGCGTAAAGAGTAAAGAAAGATTCAAAACCCTTGAGCTTATAAAATTACAAAGACTGATTTATTTTTTGCAGCATCTGCATAGGGTTTTCAGCCTGAGTAATAGGCCGACCAATAACAAGATAATCACTACCCTGCTCTATTGCCTGAGCTGGAGACACAATACGACGCTGGTCATCTGAAGCGCTGTCGGTAAGACGAATACCTGGCGTTACTAATTTAAAATCTTGCCCTAATTGCTGCTTTAACGCCGACGCCTCTTGAGCGGAGCAAACAACCCCATCGAGCCCTGATTCTTGTGTCAACCTTGCTAGAGCCATCACCTGGTCACTAGCAGATCTATTTACACCGCCCTGCTGCAGATCACTATCATCCATACTGGTAAGCACAGTAACTGCAATAAGTAACATATCACCGCCATGCTGCTCTATTGCTTGCCTAGCTGCAGACATCATGCGACCACCACCAGAGGCATGCACATTGGACATCCACACACCCAGATCAGCTGCTGCAAGAACAGCCTTGGCTACTGTATTAGGAATATCATGAAATTTTAGATCTAAAAATATATCAAAACCGCGATCGGTCAGTGATTTAACCAACTGTGGGCCAGCGGCTACAAATAATTCTTTACCTACTTTAAGTCGGCATTGGTTTGGATTTAGCTGATCAGAAAGGGCTAGGGCTGATGCTGCATTATCAAAGTCTAGAGCTACAATAATACGTGGTTCTGGGGTTGTCATAGGTTACTCATCTCTCTTTTTGAAACGTCCGAGTTTACGGCGATAACTACCGATCATTAGGCTACTCACCACAACACCCAACAGCGCCCCAAACATTAAAAATAGCATCAACCACAATCCTAGACTAATTTCAGGACCACGGAAATAAATAAAGTCGACGCTTATTGGCTGCTTGTTATGGAGCGCGAACAAGGCGCCCACCAAAGCAATTGCAAACAAAAGTATGACTTTAAAAAATGATTTGATTGCGCGCACTAGGTGCTCCATGTAAACAGACTCTGTCTTACTATTGTAACCGTTGAATGGAATACAATTAAATAGTCGATCGAGTTAATTTTAATCATAAACAAAAAATGTCGTATGTAAGGCCTAAAGGCATATTATTGTTATCACAACACTACTCAATAAATTATTACTTCTTGCTACCTGCAAAGCACTACCCCAACCTGTTATGCTACATCACATTAGCACTTTATACATAAACTCGAAAAAGTACGGCAAGCTTTTAAATAAGCGCGGATTCTAGCAATTATAAGACCTTACACAAAAGGAATTCTTTATAGATATGCCACAAAATGGCCCAATAATCCTTCGAATTGCAGTTCCATCACCTCTTCGACGTACATTTGACTACAAATTACCTGAGTATTTGCGCTTAAAGGTCAAAAACCACAAGCCTTTGCCAGGCATGCGGGTCAAAGTTGAATTTGGTCGCAGATTAATGATTGGGTTGATTGTTACTATCCCTGAAGCAAGTGAAGTAGCTAGCGACAAACTTAAAGATATTAGCGAAATTATAGATTCAAGCCCTATTGTCTCCCAAGACCTTTTTGAACTTTTTATTTGGGCCGCTAATTATTATCAACACCCATTGGGTGAGGCATTATTTACAGCTCTTCCGTCACTGCTTCGCAAAGGAGATGCGGCTGAAAAAGCTATGATTGTACACTGGAAAATATCGCAATCAGCATCCGAGCTAACTCCAGACACCCTTAAAAGAGCGCCAAAACAACAGGCACTGTTAGATTTTATCCAAAGTCACAATGGATCCGTTGCCGAGTCTGAAATTAACCCATTATTTTCAAGCACTGTGCGCAATCAACTGCGGGATAAAGGATATATTGAATCTTCACTTATACGGCAACAGCCAAAGGTAGCGTTTGATGAAATTTTAAAACAGCCAAGTCTTGCGCTTGACAGCCAGCAACAGATCGCTATGGATAAAATAGATTTACATAGCTTTAATAGTTACTTGATTAGAAGGGGTCACTGGCAGCGGAAAAACAGAAATATATTTACAGGCAATCGAGCAGGTGCTGCGCTATGGGCGTCAGGCATTGGTATTAATTCCCGAAATTAGTCTTACCCCACAAACTGAAAAACGTTTTCGCGATCGTTTTAACGTGTCAATAGTTACTATTCATTCAGGATTGTCCGATAATCAGCGACTAGAGGCTTGGATCGAAGCTAGGTCTGGTGAAGCGAGTATAATTCTGGGGACACGATCAGCAATATTTACGCCATTTAAAGATCTCGGTTTAATTATTTTAGACGAGGAACATGATAGCTCTTATAAACAGCAAGAAGGATTTCGCTACTCTGCGCGGGATCTGGCTGTGATTCGCTCTCAACGCAATAATATTCCAACTATTTTGGGTTCTGCCACCCCCTCCTTGGAATCACTCCAAAACTGTAATCAAGGAAGGTATAAACACCTAACCCTGGATAAACGCGTCAATAGTGCCAAGGCACCTAGCTGGACTCTCATTGATTTAAAAACTGAATCAATCCAATGCGGTATTGCCAACTCAACTTTAAAAGCTATTGAGGCGACATTAAAAGCCAAGCAACAGGTATTGGTATTTTTAAATCGGCGCGGTTATGCACCCACCCTACTTTGTCATCAATGCGGCTGGACTGCTGATTGCCAAAGTTGTGATAGCAAACTGACCGTTCATCGTGCACGTGGGCTATTAATATGCCACCACTGTGGCTATCAGCAACGACAACCGCGTGAATGCCCCAGCTGCAATAGCACCGAACTAATAGCAGCAGGTGAAGGAACCGAACGCAGCGAAGATTTCTTACAACAGCGCTTTCCAGACTACCCTATTATTAGAGTCGACAAAGATAGTACCCGCAAAAAAGGTGCCCTAGAAGATTTTTTTGCCACGGCAGACAGTGGCAAGCCCTGCGTGCTTGTTGGCACTCAGATACTTGCTAAAGGACACCATTTTGAAAACGTCACTCTTGTGGTTATTTTAGACGCTGACAGTGGACTTATGAGTGCAGATTTTCGCAGCCATGAACGCATGGGGCAGTTGCTTACTCAGGTGGCAGGGCGCAGTGGTCGAGGCAAAATTAGCGGTCAGGTAATTGTCCAAACTCACCAACCCGAGCACCCAGTTTTGGATCAGCTTATGAATGACGGTTATCGCCCCTTAGCACAACAACTGCTTCATCAGCGGCAACAGGGAATGCTGCCCCCATTTAGAGCCCTTGCAGTTATTCGAGCAGAATCCATATACCCCCAGCTAGCAATCGACTTTTTAAGCCTGGCTCGCCGAATAAGTGAAAAACATTTAATTTCCATTACCGAGGTTGATCTATTGGGCCCGCTTCCGGCACTAATGGAAAAGCGTTCTGGTCGCTATCGTTTCGTACTACAAATCACGTCTTTGAGTAGAGCAATCTTACAACAGCTTCTAACTGAGGTTGCATCTGATTTAGAAAATAGTAAAAAAGATAATAAATTACGCTGGTCAATCGATGTAGATCCGCAGGAGCTTTAGTTAATTAAATAATACTGTCAGTTTACTTTGCCAATTACAGGCGTTTTCACCTACAATTCGGTTTAATCACAGGTATTGGTAATTATGGCTCAAAACTATAACAGGAAATCAAACTCGTCTAACAAGCGGCGTGGCCAACAACGCAGTAATGGCTTTCCTGTTTTTGTTTCAGGTTTTATTCTTGGGGTTCTAGCCTGTCAATTACTGCCCTACCTATTAAAGGCTGAAAAACCGTATTCCATCAATAATAATGATGTAAATGCCGCAGATGCTCCAGCAAAACCTGATTTTCAATTTCCCAATTTACTTAAGGGCGGTGAAATCAATATCCCCCGAACCGAGCCCAATAAAGAAACTAATACAAATAAGGTAACAGATGCCAGCTACCTACTGCAGGTAGGTTCATTCAAAAATAAGGCTGAGGCTGAAAGCGTGAGGGTCAACTTATTGCTTCTTAATTTACCGGCTTTTATTGAGCCCTTCAAAACATCTACTGGCGGTAAACTTCATAGAGTTTTAGTCGGCCCATTCAATAATAGTGAAGAAAGTAGCAGTGCCAGAAAAAAACTTATGGAAAATAGTTTAGATTCTCTGCTTCTTAAACGAAATAATAGCTAAGAGCACAACTAATTAACATCAGCTATTACACCACTGGCTTTTAAATCAGCAATTGTTTGTACATCCAAATCCAGGCTTGCCAATACTTCATCTGTATGTGAACCCAATTCTGGCCCAGGCCATTCAGTTGACCCCGGGGTTTCTTTAAGCTTGGGTAAAATAGCAGGAATTTTAAGTGGCTCACCATTGATCTCTACCTGCTCAAATAATCCTCTTTCATTAAAGTGCGGATCATTCATCATGTCTTCAGCATTGTATACAGGACCACAGGGAACCCGTTTTGACTCTAGAATATTAACAGCATCCTCTAGCTTATAATCAGCGCACCACGCCTTTAAAACAGCGTCTATATCCCTCTCATAGCGCACCCTATCCGCATTGGTCGCATAGGCTTCATTCTTAGCCATATCCTCACGCCCAACTGCCTGCATTAAACGCATAAAAATCGAATCGCCATTGCCACCGATAACCAAATATTTACCATCGGCACATTTGTAGGTGTTGGTCGGCACAATACCCGTTACTGTTGTGCCTGAGGGCTGCCTAATAATATCAGCAGCATGATATTCAGGAATCACAGCTTCCAAAAGATTGAACATTGATTCGTAAAGGGCAACATCGACTACCTGTCCCTCGCCCAACTGTTCTCCGGACTCTTGATCGCGCGCTCTCAAGGCCATCATAATACCTATAACTGCATGTAGCCCAGACACAGTGTCGCCCAAACTAAGATTAGGTCTCACAGGCACCTCATCTGGGTAACCGTTGAGATACCTAAAACCACTAATACCCTCACAGGCAGAAGCAAACCCCGGCTTTTTGGCATAGGGTCCCGACTGCCCATACCCCGAAATTCTTGCATAGATAAGGCGTGGGTTTTCCTGCCTAAGGCTTTCAGGACCAAGCCCCCAATTCTCCATCACCCCGGGGCGAAAATTTTCAATCACTATATCCGCAGTCAATAGAAGTTGTTTGACCAAATCACGCCCTTCCTCAGTCTTCAAATCTAATGAGATACACTTTTTATTTCGCGCCAAACTTCGCCACCATAAAGAAGTACCGTCTTTCACTTCACGCCAGTTGCGAATAGGGTCACCCCCAGGCGGCTCCACCTTAATCACCTCCGCACCAAAATACCCAAGCATACAGCCGGCAAAGGGACCTGCCAGTAATTGACCCAGCTCTATAACACGCAAACCCTGCAATGGTTTATGCATTTGCATTACTGCCTATATAATGAAAATATAGTCAATTCTAGCATTGAATTGCAAAAACTCACTTTAACTAGGGTTATTTTCTTTGGCTAACAAGATAATCCCGTGGACACAAAATGAAGCAACAACAAAATAACGGTAATAGCCTCGCCAATAGAGTAAAAACACTTAGTCGACAGCAAATTATGATTCTAACCATGCTGGTTGTTGCAGCCTTGTGTTATGGCTGGATTAAATTAATAACGCCAACCCATATAATATGGGATGACACTAGCATTCAGCTGCCAAGCGCAGAAGAAATTCAGCTATATATAGATGAAAAAGTCACTGGTCAAACTGATATAGACCAGCAAGTAACCAATTATTTAGATGGCATTATTGATGAACAAGCGATGCAAATAAAACTCTCTGCTCTAACTAAAAACATCACTTTAACCAGAGAGCCTAGCAACAAAGAATTAAACGATTTTTATCAGCAACACCAAGAACAGTATCGACAAATATCCAGTTTCCAGTTTACTCAGTATCTATTCACTACGGTTCGCCATGGCGGTCAGGCAGTCAGTATGGCGCAAAAGATACTTAACACAACGCCAGCCAATAGACCGACACCACAGGATAAAGTAAGCCTAAATACATTAGAAATTAATCGACTTTATGGAGCGGAATTTAGCAAAAAGCTTGTAGCTATAGTTTTACAGCAACCACAGAATCTTCCCTGTTGGACAAAACCAATCACGTCAAAAGTTGGCGTCCACCTAATATGCGTTAAACAGGTAAGTATAGGTACAGTGCCAAAACTAGAGCTTTTAAAACCCCAGCTTATAAATCATTGGCGCTATGAAATGGTAAAAAAACAATCGGCAGGCAAGAAAAATTAGCTCTTAAGCCATCATTTCTTTAAAGAAGGCTCGCAGGCCGTCAGCGCCAGACTGTTGCCAAATTTTTAGGGCCGCAGTACCAATAATTGCCATATCAGCATGACCGCGTAAAAAGTCCATATCCTTTTTACTACTGACACCAAAACCAACACCGATGGGAACATCCGTATGCTGGCGGCAGCGATTAATCAATGCCACCACATCATCGCCCATATTGGTTTTGGAGCCAGTGACGCCTTTTCTAGCAACAGCATATACCATGCCCCGACTTGCAGAACCCAACTGCGCTAAGCGTTTGTCGCTTGAGGTAGGCGTCATAAGAATAATCGGTTCGATACCCGCTTTATCGGCAAGTGTATGCAGATTACTTGCCTCCTCAATCGGCAAATCTGGGAGAATAAAACCCACACCGCCGGCAGCTTTAAGACGCTCAATAAACACCTTTTCGCCCATCTTAAATGCAGTGTTGTAATAACCCATCATTAGCACTTTAAACGGAAATCGTGCGCTAACCTCTGCCATTAGCTCAAAACACTGATCAACCGTAGTACCAGACTTTAATGACTGCTCATTGGCATGAACAAATAGCGGACCGTCAGCGCTGGGCTCAGAAAATGGAAATTGAAGCTCAACAACATCAACTCCCGCCTCAGCCATTATCTCCAATTCTTTTAAATTGTCTTCAAAAGACGGGTAACCACAAACAACATGTGCCATTACCAATAAATCTTTATCTTTTTTGCGCTCAGCAATAAACGACTGCAAACCCATTACTTTTTCTCCGCACGATATTGGTCAGCCTTGCCACCAATAAATGCTTTCCATTTAGCATCATCAAGTGCATCTGCAATAGTAAAGATATCCTTATCGCCACGACCTGACATATTAACAATCACAATCTCATCCTTGTGCATGGTAGCGGCCTCTTTAAGAGCCACTACAAAACCATGGGTGCTTTCTAATGCAGGAATAAGACCCTCAGAACGCATAGTAAGCTTTAGTGTTTCTTTCACCTCAGCGTCGGTTGCTGCTTCAAAGCGCACCCTACCAGTATCATGAAGATGAGAGAAGATTGGATTTACTCCAATGTAATCCAATCCAGCGGCAACCGAATGGGTTTCATTCATATTGCCCTCATCATTTTGTAGGAAATACGTCTTGTATCCCTGAGCAACACCCACCGAGGCATCATCATAAGCCAAGCGAGCCGAATGCATATAAGAACCAATACCCTCACCACCAGCTTCACAACCAATAAGTTCAATATTAGGCTCATCAATAAAGCCTTGGAACAGCCCCATAGCGTTAGAGCCACCGCCGACACAGGCAAATACCCTATCCGGTAATCGACCAGTCTGAGCGAGAATCTGCTCTCGCGCTTCAAGGCCAATAATTGACTGAAACCAACTAACCATTTCTGGGAATGGATGAGGACCACAGGCAGTACCCAATATATAGTGGGTATCGGCCATATTAGTTACCCAGTCACGCATACACTCATTAACTGCATCCTTTAAGGTTTTCTGACCATCCTCAACGGCAATAACTTCAGCACCAAGATTCTCCATCCAAAAAACATTAGGACGCTGGCGGGCGACATCAACGGCACCCATATAAATCTTACAATCAAAACCAAATCTAGCAGCCATAGTCGCAGTAGCAAACCCATGCTGCCCAGCGCCAGTTTCAGCAATAACACGTTTCTTGCCTAATCTTTGGGTTAATAACCCCTGGCCCATCACGTTATTTACCTTGTGGGAACCGGTATGATTCAAATCATCGCGCTTTGCATATATCTGTGCCCCGCCTAATTCACGGCTAAGGTTTTCCAAATGCGTAAGTGGTGTTGGCCTGCCAGAATAATTCTGTAACAGCGCGACATATTCCTGCCAAAATTTTGGATCAGCCTTACATTCTCGAAAGCATTCAAGCAACTCTTCAATAGTCGCATGCAAAATTTCGGGGAGAAAAACACCACCATATTCTCCATAATAGCCTTCACGACCATTGGAGAAATCAAAAATATCCATGAAAATCCTCAATTGTGCACTTTGGGTCTTTATATCTAAGCCCATGCGCCATAGAAATAATATTAATTACATTTTATCGAGTTAGGTAAGGCGAAACAACTCAACCGCTTAATTATATGGGTTTACGAAATATATTTTGCCTTAGCACACTACAACCATGACCAATTTATACACATTGGTCAATATTTATTCACATAGCATACTGTGACTGCATTTGTGAATTTTATCCACATATTTTTCAACAGCTTACCAACCATATATTGGAATTTTTTTTAAAAAAAACACAATATATAGTGTAATAGTGCTTGCAACACACAAAATGTTGGATAAACTCTACCTTCTAATAAAAAGGCAAATTATCCGAACCGCTAATTTAAGTGATACGGCAAATTTCCACGAAAACAGTGGCTGCATATAATTTGCACATGAAAATCTGCCGACTACTTAAGACAAACAAAAAGGGCTAGTGATGAGCGCAACTAAACTAAAGACTGTTAAGCCAAGTAAATCTTTTGATGATATTCAATTTCAAGAAGCATCATTAGACATATGGGATAAAAAATACCGACTAAAAGACAAACAAGACAAACCGGTCGATAAAGATATCCAACAAACCTACGATCGAGTTGCTAAAGCACTTTCTGATGTTGAGTCTAAGAGTAAGCGAAAAGAATGGCATGAAAAGTTTGTATGGGCTCTTCAACATGGCGCCATACCTGCTGGTCGTATTATTTCAAACGCTGGTGCTCAGGCCTATAAGCCTGCGACCTCAACCATTAACTGTACAGTTTCTGGCATAGTGCCTGATTCCATGCTGGGTATTTTAGAGCGCAATCTAGAGGCAGGTTTAACCCTTAAGGCTGGTTGTGGTATTGGTTATGAATTCTCTACCCTACGTCCAAAAGGTGCCTACGTTTCCGGTGCTGGAGCATACACCTCTGGCCCATTATCGTTTATGGATATCTACGATAAGATGTGTTTCACGGTATCCTCTGCAGGTGGTCGAAGAGGTGCGCAAATGGCCACTTTTGATGTTAGCCACCCCGATGTGTTTGACTTTGTAAAAGCCAAGCGTGAAGACGGTCGTCTCCGTCAATTCAATCTATCTCTGCTAATTACCGAGGAGTTTATTGAAGCAGTTCGCAACAATGGCGACTGGAACCTGACCTTCCCTGTCAGTGCAAAAGAAGTCAAAGAAGGCTTAGATATTAAAGGCGATGATATTGTTTGGAAACCATTCCCAACTTCCGATGGCTATGTAACCAACGATCATGGCTTAGTTGCCTGCCGAATTTATGAAACAATTCGCGCACAAAAACTGTGGAATGCCATCATGTCATCAACCTATGACTTTGCAGAGCCTGGCTTTATCTTGATCGATCAGGTAAATAAAAATAATAACAACTGGTTCTGTGAAGATATTCGTGCCACTAACCCCTGTGGTGAGCAACCGTTACCACCTTACGGAAGCTGCCTTTTAGGATCAGTTAATCTGACTAAATTTGTACGCAACCCATTTACCTCAGAAGCCTCATTTGACTGGGATCAGTATGCCGAAGTAGTTAAAGTTTTTACTCGCATGCTGGATAACGTAGTAGAAATCAACGGTCTACCGCTTGAAGGTCAGAGAAATGAAATCCAATACAAGCGCCGTCATGGTATGGGCTTTTTAGGTCTTGGTTCGGCTATCACCATGCTATGCATGAAGTATGGCGACAAAAACTCGGTAGAATTCACTGAAAAAGTTTCACGTGAAATGGCCGTTGCCGGTCTAGAATGTGGTCTTGATCTTGCAAGAGAAAAAGGTCCAGCGCCAATTATGGAAGATGATTTCGAAATAACTGCAAATATGCTCTTCAAACAACCAGATCTAGCTAAAGATGGCATCATGGTCGGCGATATGGTCAAAGGCAAAGTGTTAATGGGTAAATATAGCCGATATATGCAGGATATTGCTGGAGTGGCTCCAGAGCTAGCCAGCTCGATTATCGAAGAAGGTTGCAGATTTAGTCACCATACCTCAATTGCACCTACAGGTACGATCTCACTATCTTTAGCCAATAATGTTAGTAATGGTATTGAACCAAGCTTTGCTCACCACTACTCAAGAAACGTTATACGAGAAGGCAAAAAGTCCAAAGAGAAAGTAGATGTTTTCTCCTTTGAACTTCTAGCCTATCGTACGTTGATTAACGAAAAAGCTATGCCTTTTGGTACATCTGAAGAAGAAGCATTGCCCGATTACTTTGTAAGTTCTGAAACTATCGAGCCAAAAGCTCACGTAGATATTCAGGCTGCCTCACAAAAATGGATCGACTCGTCTATATCAAAAACCATCAATGTTCCCACAGAGTGCGACTATGATGACTTTAAAGATATCTACCTATATGCCGCAGAAAAAGGGCTAAAAGGCTGTACCACTTTCAGATTTAATCCAGAGGCCTTCCAAGGCGTATTGGTTAAAGAAAGTGACTTAGAAAACACGGTATACAGCTTTACCCTAGAAGATGGCTCAACGGTCGAATACAAAGGAAACGAAGAAATTGAATATGATGGCGAGACTCATACAGCCGCCAACCTATTTGACGCACTTAAAGAAGGTTACTACGGCAAGTTCTAAACACTTGGTAGAACCTATAAAGGACAGAGAAGAGGAATAACATGAGCAAGAAAATTGACAAAAAGATCGTGGGCTACAAAGTAGTCTCGGATGAACCGGCAGCAGCAGAAGTGCCTGCAGTTGAGCAAGAAAGTAATATTATTCAGATGCATGAAAAAGTATCGCGCCCTGAATCACTTGCTGGCAGTACTTACAAAATCAAGACTCCGCTATCAGATCATGCGCTGTATCTAACCATCAACGATATTGTGCTAAACGAAGGAACCGATCACGAATTGCGTCGTCCATTTGAAGTATTTATTAACTCAAAAAATATGGACCACTTTCAATGGATTGTAGCCCTAACTCGGGTTGTATCTGCAGTATTTCGCAAAGGAGGTGACTGCACCTTCCTAGTGGAAGAGCTCAAAGCTGTATTCGACCCTCAAGGTGGATACTTCAAGCCTGGGGGTAAATTCATGCCCTCACTAGTAGCAGAAATTGGTTGGGCAATCGAAGATCATCTTCAGAAAATTGGCATGCTAAAAAAAACTGAAATTCCTGAGCATCAGCAAAAAATCATGGATGAAAAGCGCGCTGAATTCGAAGGCACTACTGCGGCAAAAGAAGAACCAAGTGATTTTCCTGCTAACGCAGAAGTTTGTAAAAAGTGTAGTGTAAAAGCTGTTATCCTTTTAGATGGCTGCATGACCTGCCTTAACTGTGGCGATTCAAAGTGTGGCTAAATGCTATTCTTTAAACTAAAAAAAGCGGCTATTTAGCCGCTTTTTTTATAGATCTAAATAAGGCTTCAATATTTACCAAGGCTCAAAATTACCATGCAAAATAAATACAAAACCGGAAAAATTCGCAGCGATAATCGCGCCAAGATCATTGCCATTGCTGAAACGGAATTTGCCCATGCTGATGACTATGAGGTTGATGACTACCAAAGGGTGAAAGCGACGCTAAAATCAGGTCGGAGCTGTTGGGTTTATGCTGCCGCTAGTAGGAAGAAAAGTAAGGTTTAGCTGGGTTTCTTTTCTTGGACTAGCACAAAAGGCGGAATTACTAGAGCCCAAACCGTGGTGTTTTGGTCATACCAACGCTGAGCCTGACTATCACTTACCTCTACGACTAACTTTTCGGCAAGCCATTGTTTTATCTGGGCGGTGTCATCTTGATGCAATGCAATGGCGACTTTAATCAGATCAAAACCAGCGGCTACAGCAATCACACTGCCTGTTGCATAGTGCTTTTGTAACTCATGCCACTCAATCTTGGCAGTTTCGCCGTTAAGGCGAGTGATTAATTCACTGATATCTTCTGCGGATGACATGATGGGTTTAAGCGCCCTGCCATTGGCAGAAATTACTTAACAGTTGTAGTCCTGCATCGGCACTTTTTTCTGGGTGAAATTGCACCGCAAATAGGTTGCCTTGTTGAACAGATGCGGCAAATTGTTTGCCATAGTCACAGGTAGCGAATACATTGGGGTTGTTTAGGGCTTCTACATAGTAGCTATGCACAAAATAGAAACGACTATCTTGTTTAATGTTGCGCCAAAGCGGATGATCTTGAGACTGAGTCACATTGTTCCAGCCCATATGGGGAACTTTGAGCTTATGGCCTTGGCTATCAACAAGGTTTTCGCCAAAGTATTTAACCTGACCCGGCATTATATTTAGACAGTCGATGCCACCATTTTCTTCACTGTTTTCCATTAGTGCCTGCATACCCACACAAATCGCTAAAACAGGCTTAGCTTGAATAGCTTTTTTAACCACTCCACCTATATTAAGCCGTTGTATTTCGTGCATACAGTCGCGAATTGCACCTACACCGGGGAATACAACCCGATCTGCATTTTCGACAACCTGTGGATCTGAGGTTACCGTAACCACAGCACTGGAAGCCACATGCTCCAGTGCTTTGGCTACAGAATGAAGATTGCCCATTCCATAATCAATAACGGCAATATGATCGCGAAAATCACTCATAATTTTTACTGTCGCTGTAGATTTACAGTGTGCCCTTGGTAGAAGGCATAACCCCTGACATACGGGCGTCTTGGCTTACTGCCACGCGCAATGCTCGACCAAATGCCTTAAAGATAGTCTCTACTTGGTGGTGAGCATTTGCACCGCGTAAATTATCTATATGCAGGGTAACAAGACCGTGATTAACAAAGCCATGAAAGAATTCTGAAGTAAGATCAACATCGAAGGTGCCAACATGACTGCGAACAAAATCCACATTCATAATCAAACCAGGACGACCTGAAAAATCCATAACCACACGAGAAAGAGCCTCATCCAATGGTACATAGGCGTGACCATAACGGGTCAGACCCTTTTTATCACCAACTGCTTCAGCAATCGCCATCCCCAGAGTAATACCTATATCCTCAACGGTGTGGTGATCATCAATTTCTGTATCACCAGTGGCTTTAATATCAAGATCTACCAAGCCGTGACGGGCAATCTGATCAAGCATATGATTCAAGAAAGGAACCGGTGTGTCTAGGTTAGCTTTTCCGGTGCCATCAAGATTCACACTGATAGTAATCTGTGATTCCAACGTGTTGCGCGTAACGGTTGCCGTGCGCTCGGTCATGGGGTTCTCCAAGTCAGAACATTTAAGCCGATATTATAAGCGTAAAACGATCTGATTTTACAATTTACTTGTAGTTATAAGACAGTTTTCGGATATCTCTAATTATTCAAATGGTATATCATTGCACTAATGAAGATTAAACATATAGCAGTCGCAATATTTCTTGGCCTTATTTTAGGGCTGAGTAGTACTATATCTGTATTTCACAACTATTCTTACCATAATAATTTCGCTAAACATGCTCATCATAATGATGTAAATGGACATGATGATCATGAAGAAAGTGGCTGTGTCTTCACGGTGGTGCAATATACTGAGTCAGTATTAGACCAGGTAATTCAGATTATTTCCGCACCACTTCGCAATATTAATAAAACTACCATTTTAATTGGTGTAAATAATAGCGAAGCAAATAATGGCTTTTTTGCGAGAGCACCCCCCTTTTAGTCTTTAAAATTCCGACAAATTTTTAATTTATGCTCACTGCTTATTCAGTGGGTCTTTTGTTTATTTAGAGACATTAATTATGAAAAAACTAATTTATATCGGGCTATCTGTTATAGCCTTTTCTGCAGCTAATTTCAGCATTGCAGAGGAACTTGAAGAAGTTATTGTGACTTCATCCCTTATTGATCCTTTGGCAAGTGATATTTCAAACCCTCTACATATCATAGAGGCTGCATCTATCACCAATGATGCAACTCAAAGTATTGGTAGCTTGATAGATGGATTAACAGGGGTATCTTCTAGCGACTTTGGCGCTGCTGTTGGTCAACCTATTATTAGAGGACTTAGCGGAAGCCGAGTAAAACTGCTTAATAACGGCAAAGTAATCAGAGATATATCCTCTTTGGGGCCAGATCATGCCAATGAAATAGATTTGGGGCATTTGCAAAAAATTGAGATTATTCGAGGCCCTTCTTCTCTGTTATATGTCAATGGTGCTGTGGGCGGTATTATTAATATCGTTGATAACACAATTGCCAAACAGGATATTAAATCTGCAAAATTCAATCTAGGTGCTGGCTATGAGGATGGTAATTCGGGTAATACTGCTAGTGCGAGCTATATTGCGAACATTGACGGCCTTAACTTTACCTCAAGTTTTCAATACGCTAACTTGGAAAATTATAATATCCCCGAGCATGCACTTCATGAAGAGGGTGAGCATGATGACCACGGCGATCATGACCCCCAAACACTTGAAAACTCTGATTTTGCAAAAAATGGTTTTAAACTTGGACTATCCAAAGTAGAAGACTGGGGTTATGTAGGCCTTTCCTATGCTGACTCAAGCTCAACCTATGGCATCCCATTCCATGGTGATGGCCATGAAGACCACGGCGACGAAGACCATGGCGACGAAGACCATGGCGACGAAGACCACGGCGACGAAGACCACGGCGACGAAGACCATGGAGATGAGGATCACGCTGGTGAGGATCATGCTAATGAGGGTCATGCTGATCACGAGGGTGAAAGAATTTTTGCTGATACAAATTCTGAAACCATTAACTTTGAGGGTGCTTTCAACTTCAATGGCGGCTTAGTTAATCGCGCAGATTATTATATTCGTCGCACTAGCTATGATCATACTGAACAGCATGCTGAAGAACATGGCGCGCACGATGACCACGGTGATGATGACCACGGCGATGATGACCACGGTGATGATGACCACGGTGATGATGACCACGGTGATGATGACCACGGTGATGATGACCACGGTGATGATGACCACGGTGATGATGAGCATCATGCCGAGGGAACTGAATTCAAAAATATTTCTAATGAGTTCGGTCTAACCTTAGATATTGGTCAAACTGAAGCCATCCAAAAAATTACTTTGAATGTTTCTCAAGAAGAATTTTCTATCACTGGTCATGAGGCGTTCCTAGAACCCACTAAGTCAGATGAAATTACTTTGGGATACTTCACAAGCAATAAGTATGAAATGGCTCATGTAGACTTTGGTATTAGACATGATCAAATTGATCGCAAATCTGTCGCTGGCAACTATGACACTGACCTAACTAGCTATTCAGCAACAATCAGTCGCGAACTTTCGAAAGAACTGGGTGTTAGCCTTGGAGTTTCATCTGCTCAGAAAGCACCTTCTGCTATGGAGCTTTTTGTCAATGGCCCACATTTGGTTACCCAACGATTTGAGAAGGGCGATGCCACATTAGAACCTGAAAAAGCCAACAACATCGATCTAGCTTTCAATACAGCAGTTGCAGGTTTTGATGCTAATTTAAACCTTTATAAAAATAGTATTTCTAACTACATCTATCTTCAGGACACAGAAACAAAACAAGAAGATCTGGTTGTTTCTGAATATCGCCAGAAGGATGCTGTGTTTAAAGGCTATGAATTAGAGCTTTCACGATCGTTAGTGCTTGAAAATGGAAGTCTAGGAGTTTCGCTTGGTCGAGATTATGTAGATGCACAATTTAAACAGGGTGGATATATTCCGCGCTCAGTGCCTACAAGAAATATCCTTAGGTTCAGCTACAATGGCAATAATGGTTTAGATTGGTCACTTTCAATCAAAGATGTCCAAAAGCAGTCGAATGTTGCCTCTGAAGAAGAGGAAGAGGAGCATCATGATGAGGCTGAAGGCGAACATGGGCATGAAGAACATGGCGAAACGACTACTGATGGTTACCAATGGGTTAATTTCTCTCTATCTCAAGAAATTAAAACTAGCGAGAGTGAAGTAATTACTGTTTCGTTCTTTGCTAAGAACCTATTGAACGAAGTAGCTAGAAATCATAGTTCATTCGTTAAAGATGAAGTGCCACTTCCAGGAAGAAACCTTGGCTTAAAAGTGAACTATAGCTTTTAATAGAAGCAAATAGTCAAGTTAGAACTTAAAATGATGGGTAAGGGATTGCCCATCATTTTAACCCCTAGTTGTTTAAGGTAGAATATTGCCCGTTGGTAAAGCTATACTTCGGATGATGATGAACAATCTCTTAAAACGCCTATTAACTGGCCTCCTTTCTTTAATCCTATTGGTTACCTTGGGCATTTATATCGTTACCCTTGTTGTTGATCCCAATCAATTTAGATCTAATATAGAGACAACTTCAGCTAATGTGGGCGTCGAATTGGGTATTGAAGGCGACTTGGCATGGCAGCTTTTTCCTTTAGGTATAAGTGCTGAAAAAGTCAATTTTGTACTAAGCGACAAATCAATGGCCGGTAGTGCCGATCAACTGAGTTTTGGGGTTAATCTTTCAACTATTATTTCTCTTGCTAGTCAGCGTAGTCAGTTTCCTATTAGCCGCCTATCCATAACTAATGGTCGTGTGATTTATGCCTTACCCAATAGCTTCCCCCTTCAGTTTAGTCAGATTAATCTAGCGGTTGATCATTTAAATTCTGTGGGTGAAAAATTCCCAATAGCATTTAATGTTCTAGCACCTAAAGGTATTAAAATTTCACTGGATTCTGAAATTGCTTTGCAAATACAAGATCAAACAGTAACTGATCTATCTATTACTAACCTTCAATTTAAAGTTAATGCATTATCAGTTAGTGGCTATCTTGAGGCTTCAAAAAACCTAACCAAAATCCAGGGTAATATTAAAACTGAAGCTTTCAATCTTATTAAGCAGTTTAAATTAGCCAAACGTTTTGTGCCTGACTTAATCGTTCCACAGTTAGTCGATGCTAATGCCTTAACTGATATCACTTTGGATAGTTTTTTTGATATTGAAACTTCGCGTTACTCTAAAATTCAAACTACCCTATCTATCGATGGGCAAGTACTTGATATAGATATTGATATAGATCAGCAAAAGTACAAACTCAACACCTTGGTTAGCGGTAAAGTACTTAATTTAGATGCCTACAAGGCAAAATCATCGGCTAATGCAAATAATTCAATGTTATTTGCGCCTCTGGCCGTTCCCATGGCTCTTTGGCACGGAAAAAGCCAATTTGAATTAAGCCTAATGACCGTTAACTATGGCGATATAAGCCTATCAAACCTCTATGCAAATCTATTTGGCAATCAGAATATGTTTCGATTGACTGCTTTTAGTGGTGATGTTTTTGATGGCCAAATAAATGCCACTGCTTCACTCAACATGCAAGGCCCTGAGCCTCAATTTAATGCTGAATACTCTATGACGGATATTGATTTAAGCACCGTTACAAAATCAATGGAAGATATAAAGATAGGTGGTAAATTTAATCTTGAAACCGCTATTAAGGGATCTGGAAATACTACCGAATCAATCCTTGAATCCCTTGATGGCTGGGGAGAAGTTAAGATTGAAAATCCAAGTTATATTGGATTCAACTTAGAACAAACTCTTTGTAATGCTGCGGCAATTTTTGGTGGAAAACCCATTCCTAAGACAACTTGGTCAAAGAATACTGTGCTTGATGATCTAACCGGCAAGCTGCGTTTTAACCAAGGCCGCTTATTGTTGAGCGACTATAAAACCAACTTGGACCATATAGATATCTATGGTAATGCTAGTTTAAATCTTTCCACCCTGCGCTATTCTTTAAATACGACAGCTTTAGCAACTCAATCAACCAGCAGCGCAAAAGGCTGTAAAATTAATCCAATGATTGTGAAGCGGGAGATACCCTTCAAATGCAAAGGGGCACTAGGTGATAAGTTTAAATGTAAACCGGATAATAATTTGATTCAAACACTCCTGCTTTCTCCAAAGCTGCAATGAACCCGACTGATTTTCAGCAAGCAGTTTTAGACTGGTATCAACAACAGGGTCGTAAAGACTTACCTTGGCAAAATCCCATAACGCCCTATCGAGTTTGGATTTCTGAAATTATGTTGCAGCAAACTCAAGTTTCTACTGTTGTACCTTATTTTGAACGCTTTATGGAAAGCTTTCCTAGCATTGAAGATTTGGCCAATGCCAGTATTGATGAGGTTCTGCATCACTGGACTGGGCTAGGCTATTATGCGCGCGCGCGCAACTTATATAAAACGGCTCAAATAGTTGTCTTTCAATTGGACAAACAATTTCCAGATACGGTTGAACAACTATCTGAACTACCTGGTATTGGTCGCTCTACAGCAGGAGCAATTCGATCCATTGGGTTTAGAAAACCCGCTGCTATTTTAGATGGCAATGTTAAACGCGTATTGGCAAGGTTTGCTGCCATCGACGGTTGGCCGGGAAAAACTGCAGTGCATAATAAACTATGGGATATAGCAGAACGCTATAGTCCTAATCAGCATACCCAAGAATATACCCAAGCAATGATGGACTTAGGTGCACTACTTTGTACTAAAAAGTCACCGCTGTGTGATTACTGCCCGATAGCATCAGGCTGTAAAGCCTTAGTAGAGGGCAACCAAACGCTGTATCCCGGCAAAAAGCCTAAAAAACTCACTCCTATAAGGGAATCTATATTTTTGATGCTACGCAACACTAAGGGGGATATTTTACTAAAACATAATCCACCTACTGGCCTTTGGGGTGGTCTTTGGGTGCTTCCTGAAATACAAAAAAAATCGGAACTTAAAGCCATCTGTGACACATTAGGGCTAAATATAAAATCTGAGTTATTTTTAGCAAAACAACGGCACACGTTTAGTCACTTTCAGTTAGATTACCAACCATTGCAGGTAGAGGTTGAAGAATCTTGTAGCAGTATCAACGAAAATAACGACTTAGTCTGGTATAACATAGAAAATCCTCTATCATTGGGGATGCCTGCACCGATTAAGGCATTACTGAATATTTAATTGAGGTCAATATGGCTCGCACTGTACTTTGTAAAAAACTTAAAAAGGAATTACCTGGTTTGGATATACCGCCATTTCCCGGCCCTAAGGGTGAGGAAATATTCAATCACGTGTCAAAACAGGCCTGGCAGGAATGGATGGAACACCAGACCACTCTGATCAACGAAATGCGCTTAAATATGATGGATTTAACCGCTAGACATTACCTCGCAGAACAGCGAGAAAAGTTCTTTGATGGCGAAGATGTAGATCAAGCAGAAGGATATGTTCCACCTAGTCAATAATCCTTGACGAATGCCGCTCCAAACGGTTTAATACGCGACCTCAGAGAAATGCCCAAGTAGCTCAGTTGGTAGAGCAGTGGATTGAAAATCCTCGTGTCGGTGGTTCGATTCCGCCCTTGGGCACCATCTGTTTTAAAGCCTCGATTATTCGGGGCTTTTTTGTGTCTATTCGATATCTATAAATCGAACACACTTTATACCGGTGGTCGATGGACTCGCATCTAAAGATGCTCGGTCCTCCGGACCGCCTTCGGCGCCCAAATAGCATGCTATTTGTTTCGCCCTTGGGCACCATCTGTTTTAAAGCCTCGATTATTCGGGGCTTTTTTGTACCTAATTAGCATCAAAACATAATTTTGCAGACACTTTGTCGGGTATTGCTTTTTTAACATAACCAGCTGTTGTATAGTCTAGAAAAATATTTATAACTTCATTAAGAGTGGGTAATTTTATGAAAGCCATTATATCAATCATGATTTTAATAGTAGGTGTCCTTGTATTTCTTGTTGTTGATACCGATATAACTGACACAAAAGCATTAAGCGAACAATCAGTTGCATCATCGAATACAGATAAAAGTAATCATAAGGAAACTACTGAAAACGACGATAAAAAAGTCGCTAAGTCTCCCGACTCAAGTAAACTTTACGCCGCAAGTTCCTCTGATAAGAAGAATCAGTCTGGTAAAGATGATTACTCTAGATACGAAAGTAGTGATTCAGCCAATTATCAAGGTAATGATTCATCTTACAACTCTGGTGAGCAGTACAATAGCGATACCGAATCATCCTATGATAATAGTCAATCGTCGTACAACCAAAGTAATTCAGCCACTGGCAATACTTCCACAGTTAATAAATCTAATAACAACACTGAGCGCACCAATCTAGAAACATCTAAAGAAAAAGACACAAATAACGATTCGGATACCACTAAAGAAAAAGATAGTGAAAATTTAAAATTTCAAAGACTCTATGATAACGGCATTATGTGGTATGGCGAAACCGGTACATTGAATATTGAATATCAATCATCTCATGCACAAACTACCGGGATTGGATTTAGGGTTCACTATGATAGCTCATCACTAAAACCAATCAATGTTACTCAGTATCCAGTCGATGCTATTATCACCACCACACCGAATATAGTAATGGCTGACGCTGATAACCGCGATAATAATCCAGCAACCGACGCATTTTTACCCTTTGCTTGGGCGTCTATCTACGGCCAATGGCCACAAACTAATGAACTTAATTTAGCATCAATAGAATTTGAAAAAGTGAGTGGCGGATCAAATAATTACACCGTCAACTATAGTGCAGTTAGTGTGCCGGCGGGATTTCAGTTAGTAAGATAATAACACTCATTACTTAAGTCGATAAAAGCCTTCCTTTAGTTTTAAAGGAAGGCTTTTTTTAATTCAACTGTTATAGCCATGTAGTCCTAAACTAAACTAAACCCTCCCCACCTCTAGTCAATCAATACACTTAACTTAACTAGATATGAATCCATCTCTTTTACAAATAAATTTAGTCAGTAAACATCTTCAATAGTGCTTGCCGTAAAGATGACCAGCAACAGTATTAATATCCATACTGAGGGATTTTGTCTGGATAGGCTTATTGATCCTTGACCATACTACTTAATTAGACTGATATAGTTTTGATAACCTTATAATAGATTTATAAATATAGTTAGGCACTTTGGATTATTTCCACTTAGCTAAGACTATGTTCTATCCCATATACATTCACAAGTCGTTTATAAAAGAGCTATATCTAAAGAATAAAGATTTTTTCTTTACATTTTTGTGGCAATAAAAATCTGTTAAACAATGTTCACTTATTATTAAGTGAACATTTTATTTAATCAAAAAAAACCCGATACAATCGGGGCTTTTTTGGAAGTAGACTACAAAAGTCTGTAAACCTACTCAGGATACAACGTATTACCATTAACAGAAAGCGCATCAAATCTTACATCAGCACTTGATAGCTGAATCTTAACCGCTCTATCAAAGCCTACACCACCAACTGTGATGTTATTAGCACCTAGTGATAATGCTACGGCATTGGCCAAGAAGTCACCACCGTTAGCCGTTGTCTTATAGACTCTGTAGTTCGCGCCACCTTCAGGAAGTTCAGTCACATTTATTGATAAGGTCTGCGCCGCTTGGCTAGAAGCACCATCAGAAGTAAGCGCTAAGTTAATAACCTTAACCCAAACAGCATGTGCCTTATCATAGAAATCTGAGCTTTCAGCAATAGTGATTCCTGCTGGAGCCTCTGGAGTAAGAACAGTATCACCACATGCATTGGCAACATCACCCGTTACATCGCCTGCATCAGCAGCCCATAAACGGTTGAACCAAGTATCATCGTATGCAGCAACATTATCGTTAGCACACTCACCAGCACGGTAAGCCGTTGATAGGTCTT
>JBJKZE010000027.1:0-26310 GCA_045560645.1 Porticoccaceae bacterium
GGAGTTGGGGATAGGTTTTTTTTGCAAAAGGTGGCAACGGCTCGATTCTTTAGTACGCAAATATTGCCCCGTAATTATGCTCATCTAGAGGCAATTATTTGCAACGCTGATTTTGTCGATGATCTTAGTTTTGAAGCAAACTAAAAACGCTTAACGGCTTAAAACAAACCCCACAATTAGGGAAAGGCTGACAATAAACACAAGTGTAAATACAATGCCGCCAACAATAAAAGTCAGTGGGCTACCTTGCTCGAAATCGCGGGTTCGGTTTTTATCACTTTGAACGCCAATTGCAGCGGCTAAAATACTTTTTACCACTGAAATAAGGCTAGGCTTGTTATTAGACGTTTTACTCATTTTTTAGTCCAAAATTGGGCTTAACCAGCGAGCAAGATCATTGACTGGCATAGCTTTTCTCTGCGCCAATGATGCCAGTTGGTCCTTGTCAATTTTGCCAGTATTAAAATATTTGGCCTCTGGATGACCAAAATACCAACCACTTACTGCAGCAGCTGGTGACATAGCAAAGCTATCGGTTAGAGTTAGACCGGTATTTTTTTCCGCATCAAGCAACTTGAATAGAGCTGCCTTCTCGGTGTGATCTGGGCAGGCAGGATAGCCAGGGGCAGGGCGTATGCCGCGGTACTTTTCTTTGATAAGTGCTTCATTATCAAGAGTTTCATCAGTGGCATAACCCCAATGCTCTCGACGAACACGTTCATGCAGATGCTCCGCAAACGCCTCGGCTAATCTATCGGCTAGAGCCTTTACCATAATCGCATTGTAGTCATCATGCTTTGCTTCATATTGATTGGCTAGCTCATCCGCACCAATACCTGTGGTGACGGCAAAGCCACCAATATAATCTTTGATGCCATTTTCTTTGGGTGCAATAAAATCTGCTAGTGAAAAGAGTTCTTCACTCGCACCGGGCTTTTGAATTTGCTGACGAATATGATGCACCGTAGTTGCGGGTTGAGAGCTATCCGCTGGATTATAAATCTCAATATCATCGTGATTGACACTATTAGCTTCCCATAGTCCAAACACAGCACGAGCTTTAAGACGTTTATTATCAATAATGTCTTTTAGTAATGCTTGTGCATCCTCAAACAACGTCTTAGCCGCATCCCCGACCACTTCATCATCGAAAATTCGCGGGTATTTGCCCACTAGATCCCAAGTGATAAAAAAGGGCGTCCAATCAATATAGGGAACTAGCACTTCCAGCGGGTAATCATCTATAACACTAACACCCAGTTGTTTAGGAATATCAGGTGTATAGTCGCGCCAGTTAAGCTGTGGCTTTTGCTTAACCGCATCCTCGTAGGCAAACAGTGTGCCGCGAGAGGTCCTATTAGCCGTGCGCAATCTCACCGCGTCATAGTCCTTTTGTATATCGGCAACAAATTCATCTCGACTGTCTTTGTTAATAAGTTTGCTCGCAACACCTACGGCTCTTGAGGCATCAGACACATAGATTGCCTGATTACCATCATAGGTCGGAGCTATCTTTACCGCTGTATGCGCCTTAGATGTGGTAGCGCCACCAATCAGTAGAGGTACAGAAAAGCCCTGACGTTGCATTTCCTTGCCTAGATGGACCATTTCATCAAGGGATGGTGTAATCAGTCCAGATAGGCCAATAATGTCGACATTTTCATCTTTTGCAGTTTGTAAGATTTTTTCAGCGGGCACCATCACTCCGAGGTCAATTACCTCATAGTTATTGCACTGCAACACCACACCCACAATGTTTTTTCCAATATCGTGAACATCGCCCTTCACTGTGGCCATCAGTATTTTGCCATTAGTGCTTGCGGATGCATCTTTTTCATCTTCAATATAGGGCTGTAAATAGGCCACTGCTTGTTTCATGACGCGAGCAGATTTAACCACCTGAGGAAGAAACATTTTTCCAGAGCCAAATAGATCGCCAACAATATTCATGCCGTCCATCAGCGCACCCTCGATCACATGTAATGGACGATCAGCCTGTTGTCGAGCTTCTTCTGTATCCTCCTCGATATAGGCAGTAATACCCTTAACCAAGGCGTGTTCAAGACGTCGGTTCACATTAGCTTCACGCCAACTTAGATCTTCAGTTTTGGCCTTAGTTTGGCCGTCGCCGCGATAATCATTGGCTATAGCTAAAAGATTATCTGTAGCCTGCTCATTGCGATACAGCACCACATCTTCAACGGCGTCACGCAGAGCAGGAGGGAGCTCATCATACACCGCTAATTGGCCCGCATTAACAATACCCATGGACAAGCCTTCACGGATAGCGTGAAATAAAAATGCCGAGTGAATCGCTTCGCGCACAGGGTTGTTGCCGCGGAAAGAAAAGGACACATTGGAGATGCCGCCAGACACTAACGCATGGGGTAAATTTTGTTTAATCCAGCCGGTGGCTTCAATAAAGTCCAAGCCATAGCGATTATGCTCTTCAATACCTGTAGCCACAGCAAATACATTAGGATCAAAAATAATATCCTCGGCAGGAAAACCAATTTGATTAACCAGTAAATCGTAGCTACGCTGACAAATCTGTTGGCGGCGTTGTAAATTATCCGCCTGACCTTCCTCATCAAAGGCCATAACCACAATAGCGGCACCATGCTGTTTGCATAGTGTAGCCTTCTCAATAAACTCCTGTTCGCCTTCCTTGAGGCTAATAGAGTTAACGACTGATTTACCTTGTATGCATTTTAAACCAGCCTCGATTACTTCCCACTTTGAGGAATCGACCATAATCGGTACCCGAGAAATATCAGGTTCCGATGCAATAAGATTAAGAAATTTCACCATAGCGGGCAGCGATTCCAGCATGCCCTCATCCATATTCACATCAATAATTTGCGCGCCGTTCTCTACCTGTTGCAAGGCAACTTGCAAGGCTTCATCATAATTTTCTTCAAGTATCAGACGTTTAAACTTGGCAGAGCCAGTAACATTACAGCGCTCACCGACATTCACAAACAGCGAGTTAGTATCAATGGTAAATGGTTCAAGCCCAGAAAGACGACAGGCAGGAGCAATATCGGGTATTTTGCGTGGCTTAATATCCGCAACCGCTGCAGCAATAGCTTTAATATGCTCAGGAGTAGTTCCACAGCAACCGCCGACAATATTTAGAAGCCCCGCCTGGGCGAACTCTAAAATAGTTTTAGCCATAGCCTCAGGGCCTAGATCATAGCCGCCAAATTCATTGGGTAGACCTGCATTGGGGTGAGCAGTGACTAGTGTGTCCGCTACATTAGAGATTTCTAATAGGTGAGGGCGCAACTCTTCTGGCCCCAATGCACAGTTAAGGCCGACACTTATCGGCTTGCTGTGACGAATAGAATTCCAAAAAGCTTCTGGTGTTTGTCCAGAAAGTGTTCTTCCACTGGCATCAGTAATCGTGCCACTGATCATTATGGGTAATTCGGTTTCGAGCTTTTCAAATACTTTTTGAACGGCAAATAGTGCAGCTTTGGCATTGAGCGTATCAAAAATGGTTTCGACCATAATGATATCGCAGCCGCCTTCAATTAAAGCTTCAGTTGATTCGCAATAGTTTTCAACCAATTCATCATAGGTAACATTGCGCGCACCTGGGTCATTAACATCAGGTGATAGAGATGCGGTACGACTTGTAGGCCCCAAAATACCAGCGACAAAGCGAGGTTTTTCGGGGGTGGAAAACTCATCGGCCGCCTGCCGTGCAATCTTGGCTGATTCACGATTAATCTCTGCAGACAGTGACTGCATATTGTAGTCAGCCTGAGATACCTGAGTAGAGTTGAAGGTGTTGGTTTCAATAATATCTGCACCAGCCTCAAGATAGGCGCGATGGATATCGAGAATAATTTGCGGTTGAGTCAGGCTTAAAAGGTCATTATTGCCTTTAATTTCGGAATTCCAAGCGGCAAAACGCTGGCCGCGAAAATCCGCTTCCTCAAGACTATGCTGTTGAATCATAGTGCCCATGGCGCCATCAATTAACAGAATTCTCTGCTTTGCGGCATCCTCAAGGGAATTATGAGTTTTATTTAAGCTCGTCTTATGCATACTCTGTTTAAGCGCCTTTTTTTACTGATACATCAAAATATTTTGATGGATGCGCATCATACCAGTATTTTTTAAAAAGAAAAGTTTTGTTTGAACACCGCATGCCGTAAAATGAAATGGTTAAAACTTACATTTAGGTTGGATTTTAGTTCATGGTTAATGTCAATATCACAGAGTCAGCGCAGGACTATCTTGCTGGATTACTTGAAAAGCAGAATTGCGATGGTATAGGTATTCGTATGTTTATTTCTGATCCGGGAACACCTAAGGCAGAGACCTGTATAGCCTATAGCCGCCCGGGGGAGCACAACGAAGAAGATGTGATTATTGAGTATGATAAATTCAATGCCTACTTCGAACAGCGCAGCATCCCATTTTTAGACGATGCCAAGGTGGATTTTGCTGAAGATAAATTTGGTGGTCAGCTAACTATTAGAGCCCCCAATTCACGTGTGCCTAATGTGACAGATGATAGTCCTATCGAAGATAGAATCAATTACCTGCTTCACAGTGAAATTAATCCAGGTCTAGCCTCTCATGGGGGTAATGTAGCTCTTGCAACAATTGATGATGGTTTTGCAGTGCTTGAATTTGGTGGTGGCTGTCAGGGTTGCTCATCTGTTAGTTTAACCCTTAAAGAGGGCGTTGAAAAAACCCTAATGGAGAAAATCCCCGAGCTTAAAGGGGTGAAAGATTCCACCGATCATTCTGATACCAGCAATGCTTATATGTAAGTCAGCTAGGCAGCTATAAAAAACCCCGCAAAAGCGGGGTTTTTTTATGGCGTTAAATTGGTCTTAACTAACCTCAACAATCTGCTCAGCGGCAATAGTTTTACCCTGCTCGGCCGACTTTTGGAACGATTCAATCTGATCAAAGTTCATATAGCGATAGATCTCATCCGCCATCGAATCAATTTTACTCGCATACTGCATATATTCATCTGGGGTAGGCAAGCGGCCCAAAATACCACCTACAGATGCAAGCTCGGCTGATGCTAAATATACATTGGCGCCATCGCCCAAACGGTTGGGGAAATTACGGGTTGATGTGGAAAGCACAGTAGCGCCAGCAAGCACTCGCGCTTGGTTGCCCATACACAGCGAACAGCCGGGCATTTCAGTGCGTGCGCCAACTTTGCCGTAAATATTGTAATAGCCTTCTTCCATCAGGGTATGGGCATCCATACGTGTCGGTGGGCAGATCCAGAATCTGGAATCTACTGACCCAGCTTCATCTAGCAACTTACCAGCGGCACGGAAGTGTCCAATATTAGTCATGCAAGAACCGATAAAGATCTCGTCTACCTTATCGCCGGCAACCTCTGATAGTAGCTTGGCATCATCTGGATCATTCGGGCAGCAAACGATAGGCTCTTTAATATCCGCTAAGTCGATTTCAATTACCGCGGCATATTCAGCATCGGCATCGGCAGACATTAGGCTTGGGTTTTCTAGCCATTCTTCCATCTGGCGTACGCGACGCTCTAGAGTTCTTACGTCACCGTAGCCTTCAGCAATCATCCAGCGAAGTAGGGTAACGTTAGAGCGTAAGTATTCAGCGACTGAATCTTCTCCCAGTTTAATGGTACAGCCAGCGGCTGAGCGCTCTGCTGAGGCATCAGACAGCTCAAATGCTTGCTCAACGGTTAGGTTTTCAATACCTTCACCTTCAATTTCTAGAATACGTCCAGAGAAGAAGTTCTTTTTGCCTTTCTTCTCAACGGTTAATAGGCCTTCTTTGATGCCGTAGTAGGGAATGGCATGAACTAGGTCGCGCAAGGTGATACCCGGCTGCATTTCGCCTTTAAAACGCACCAGAACTGATTCTGGCATATCCAAGGGCATAACCCCTGTAGCGGCTGCGAATGCCACTAGACCAGAGCCGCCAGGGAATGAAATACCCATCGGGAATCTGGTGTGGGAATCACCACCAGTACCTACGGTATCAGGTAATAGCATTCGGTTTAGCCAGCTGTGAATAATGCCATCACCGGGGCGCAGTGAAACACCGCCGCGGTTCATAATAAAGTCAGGCAAGCTGTGTTGAGTGTCGATATCTACTGGCTTAGGGTAGGCGGCCGTATGGCAAAACGATTGCATGACTAGGTCTGCAGAGAAACCAAGACAAGCGAGGTCTTTAAGCTCGTCACGAGTCATTGGGCCAGTAGTATCTTGCGAGCCTACGGTGGTCATTTTCGGTTCACAGTAGGTTCCGGGTCGAACACCCTCAACACCGCAGGCTTTACCCACCATTTTCTGGGCTAAGGAGTAACCAGCTTCCGAGTCTTCTGGTGTTTCTGGCTTGCGGAATACATCAGATGCAGGAAGACCTAGATGCTCTCTGGCTCTTTGAGTTAGGCCGCGACCCACAATTAGGTTAATTCGTCCATCGGCCTGAACCTCATCAAGGATCACCTCTGATTTATGTTCAAACTCACAGATAATATCGCCGGCTTCGTTTAAAATTTGTCCATCGTAGGGGCGAATCTCGATAATATCGCCATAGTGAATATCGTCTACTGGCGCTTCAAATACCAAGGCGCCAGCATCTTCCATGGTATTAAAGAAAATTGGCGCCACTTTACTACCAATACAGATGCCGCCAGAGCGTTTATTCGGAACACCCGGCATATCTTCACCAAAAAACCACAATACAGAGTTAGTCGCTGATTTTCGCGAGGAGCCAGTGCCCACAACATCTCCGACAAAGGCAACTGGTAGGTCTTTAGATTTAATCTCTTCAACCTGTGCCATAGGGCCAATAACGCCATGCTCTTCTGGATTTAAGCCATCACGGGTCATTTTGTACATAGCTTTAGCATGCAATGGGATATCAGGACGTGACCAAGCATCCTGGGCAGGGGAGAGGTCATCGGTATTGGTTTCGCCAGTCGCTTTAAATACTACGGCTTTAATGCTTTGCGGTACCGCGTCGTTACCAGTAAACCATTCAGCATCAGCCCAGGATTGCATGACTGCTTGTGCCTGAGGGTTGCCAGAATCAGCTTTTTCTGCCACATCATGAAATGCATCAAATACAAGGGTGGTTGCCTTGAGCTGGTTGGCGGCTAATTCATTGAGTTCTGTGTCGTCAAGAAGCTCAACAAGAGTCGCCACATTATAACCACCGTGCATATTACCTAATAGCTCAACAGCAGCAGCTCGATCAATTAAAGGGGAGGTGGTCTCACCCTTGACAATAGCGCTTAAAAATCCGGCTTTAACATAGGCTGATTCATCAACACCTGGGGGTACGCGATTGGCGATTAAATCGAGTAAAAACTCTTCTTCACCTGCCGGTGGATTCTTCAAAAGTTCAACTAAACCAGAGGTCCACTCAGGGGATAATGGCTTGGGTGGGATACCTTCTAATTGACGTTCTGCAACATGGGCGCGATAGGCTTCTAACACGGAATACCTCATTAATAACAATAGGTTATAAGATTTAATTAGATTAAGTCTTAGGTTTCAGGGTTGGTATGTGCTGATTGTACAAGAATTTGTAGTTTTTTTACAGGAAGTTATGTGGACTCTGGACTTTTGAATGGCGCAGGCAAATAATAAAATGATTAATCGATAAAATAGCAACATTTATTTGGTGCTAATTTACCCTGTTAGTTATGGCTATTAAGTCTTATAATTTGGGGTTTAAAATTAAGCCGATAATTCCTATGACAGTTCTGCAAGAAATTGAAGATTTCCTACCCTGTAAAACACCGCAATTATGGATAGAAAATGCCTTGGCTAATCCTGAGTTATTATTAATTGATCATGCTAATTGCGAGAAAAAAGCAGCGAGTACTGCGCTTAATTTAATCTATAGGTACGTTGATAATTTCGATCTTTTAAATAAGATGTCGAGATTGGCGCGTGAAGAATTGCGGCATTTTGAGCAGGTTATTGCCATTATGAAGCGTCGAAATATCGAATACCGTCAGATAACGGCTTCTCGCTACGCGGTCAAACTAAGAGAGGCGGTAAGGCCTAACGACCCCGATAAGCTGATCGATATACTTATTGTCGGTGCTCTTATTGAGGCGCGTTCCTGTGAGCGCTTCGCGCGAATAGCGCCTTTTCTTGATCAGGAACTGGAAACATTCTATTTATCCCTGCTTAAGTCAGAGGGAAGACACTTTAAAGATTACCTTACTTTAGCCTTAACTATTGCTTCTCAGCAAGAGATCGACAAGCGTTTGGAGCTGTTTTTACACATTGAAAAACAGCTTATAGAGACACCAGATACAGAGTTTAGATTTCATTCTGGCCCTTGTGAATAACCCCTAAATTAACCACCGATGCGCCTGTGTTGGAGGTTATATGAACCGCCATTGGTACACTCTGCCTAGTTATTCAGCATTATTTATAATCATAATTATTTAGCACTTATGAATAATTGATTTACCTTTTTAAAAGAGGATAATACCGATCCAAATATTGTGAATAACTATCTTATTTACAGTTCTTTTTTATGGTTAATCCAAGGAGTGGGTTTATGTTAATACAAAATTTTTATAGTTATCTTCAAAGATCCGTGAGTAGTCTTCGAAGATCAGGTTACGATTTAATTGGTTATGTTCAAGCCTTAAAATATATGCCTGCTTTAATCTGCATGGCGCTATTTTTCTCAAGTAATTCCCACAGTTTTAATGGTCTTACAGAGCATGCCAGTTCAAGTACACAAGACTCTTATGAAGCTAGCTTAGTCCTTGATAATTCAGATATAACTTTAAGCTTTAAGGGCAATACTCCAACAAGCCTAGATGGGTATGATCGATATACAATTGAGAGTTTTAATTTGAACATAGGCGGTAAGGAATATTCAGTTACTGAGCACGATCATTACACTCAAATGGTAAGGCATTTTAAGCTTGATAATTTGAACTACCCTTTAGATGCTTTTCCTCAGTCAAAATTGGTGTTTTCTTACAAATTATCACCCACTCAATTTTTCTCAGAGTACATGAAATGTGTTTCAACACACTCAGATTGGTTTTGGCAATGGTGGGATTTGTTGTTTAATTCTGATTTTAAAGCCTGTGTTGATAAGGCTTATGATGCATGGTGGAAAACAAAATACCACAGCATTGATATTACAGATTCACTTGTGAAGGCAGTTTCAAGTGTAACTAAAGACATAAATGATGATACAGTAAAAGTCTATGATCGCGCCCACATGAAATATCACGTTCTTTTGATTTATTTTGGAGAGAAATTCCAGTCAGTCACCAAATCAAAATCTCTTTCAAATAAAGATAAGCAATATATCTCTACATATGGTTTGGCAACCTATGATTATTTCCATGAACTCCCAAATTCAATTCTGGATGCTCATGATCGGCTACAATTACTAAAAAATATTAATAAAACTTTAAATATTGCTTTTACACGTGCAATTCATTCACGTGGCACTTATGGAGGAAGATTTGAACTTATAAATAAATCAGTAAAAGCATTTGAATCTAAAAATTGTGTGGATGATCTTGCAAATAATCTTCCTATCACTATGGATGACGAGAGTCCGCGACTTGCTTTAATAGCTAAAAATTACGCTTCTGAAATTTGTCAATACAATCCAATTTCGTTTAATCATAGTGCAGCTATTCCCCCAGCAAAACATGCCGGCTCAGATTTAGATCTAACCAGTTCAGCGTTTCGGCCCTATGCATATTGCGACAAATACACCTGTATGATATACATGAGTGAGACTCATTATTATAGGATGTTCTCATCATCTGTCCCAAGAGAAAATAATGATGTATTGACTTGGTGGAATAGTCCAATTGTAGAGCACTTGCGTTTAAATTCACAAGTTCCTAAAAATTTGTCTAAGTGTGTTGATTATTGTTTTATTGAGGATATTGATCTGATGCAAGGGGCAATCAACGATGTGGAGAAAACTATTTCTGAGAACAGCTGGCTTCCGTCATATGCGGTATTCGAGTATAAATAATCAAATTATTTGATCTTAAATTAAAAAAGGCAGCCACTGGCTGCCTTTTTTGTGTCTATCTAAGTTATTAGCGTTTATTGAGCGGAACATAGTCGCGGCTATCAGCGCCAGTATACAGTTGACGGGGGCGACCAATGCGATAGGGGTTGGTTATCATCTCATTCCAGTGAGAGATCCAGCCTACGGTTCTGCCTGTAGCGAACATAGCTGTAAACATCTCGATTGGAATGCCCAATGCTTTAAGGATAATTCCTGAGTAGAAATCAACATTTGGATAAAGCTTTTTACTGACAAAATACTCATCTTCTAGGGCAATAATTTCTAGCTTTTTGGCCAATTTAAATAGTGGGTCATTTTCAAGACCAAGAACCTCAAGTACTTCGTTGCAGCTTTCACGCATCACTGTAGCTCTTGGATCATAGTTCTTGTAAACCCGGTGACCGAAGCCCATAAGGCGAAATGGATCATTTTTGTCTTTGGCCTTACGAATATATTCAGCAATATTATCTTCGTGACCAATTTCGTTGAGCATAACCAATACGGCTTCGTTAGCACCACCATGAGCAGGGCCCCATAGTGCAGCAATACCCGCCGCAATACAGGAGAATGGGTTAGCACCCGATGAGCCTGCTAATCTAACTGTGGATGTTGAGGCATTTTGCTCGTGATCAGCATGCAGAAGGAATAGGCGATCAATTGCCTTGGCAATTGCCGGTTCGATTTTATAACTTTCACAGGGCGTACCAAACATCATATGTAAGAAATTCTCCGAGTATGACAGAGAATTATCGGGATACATAAAGGGTTGGCCCATAAAGTGTTTGTGGCACATCGCTGCAATGGTCGGCATTTTTGCGATTAGGCGATGGGCAGAAATTTTACGATGGTTTTCATCATTGATATCGAGAGAATCATGATAAAAAGATGACATAGCGCCGACAATACCGCACATCATTGCCATAGGGTGAGCATCATGGCGAAAGCCGCTAATAAAGTTTTCAATCGAGCGGTTAACCATGGTGTGGTATTTAATATTGTTTTCGAAGTCCGCTTTTTGTTCAGCGTTAGGCAAATTGCCTTCAAGTAATAAATAGCAGGTTTCTAGATAGTCTGATTTTTCCGCGAGCTGTTCGATGGGGTAGCCGCGATGCAGCAAAATACCTCTGCCTCCGTCGATATAAGTGATGTCAGACTGACAGGCTGCAGTAGCTGAGAAGCCTGGGTCATAGGTGAAGTAACCATGGCCGCCAAGGCTGCTTATATCAATTACGTCTTGACCTCTAGTGCCTTCCAAAATCGGGAGGTCGACGGTCAAATCTCCATCTAAAGAGAGAGTTGCTTTACGATTGGTCATGCATGATCCTCGAGAAATACTGATGATATGTCTGGCTTGAGCCGAGTGGTAAACTATAAATGCTCAGCCAAAATTGTCAACTTGAGATATTCATTTTACCTTAATTTTAGGTTTAAAAAAGAAAAAATTATGGCTTATTACTAATCACAAGCGCTTCATTTTAAACAGCTTTGTTTTTTTAAGAGCAATAATCGCGCTAAAGTTGTTTGCTTACAGGGGTTCAGATTGAATTAATTGGGTGAACTATCTATAATACCACGCCGTAGTGAGAGAGCGATCTAAAATAAAGGTTGTTCGAAGTTTTCAGCTCTAATAAGTCGCTTACCTTTAGTTTATTTAGAGTTCTATTAAAGAGTTAATCCACTGTGAAGACAAAAAGACCCGTAAATCTGGATATTGGTTCAATCAAGTTGCCAATAACCTCGTATGTTTCTATTTTGCACCGAGTTTCAGGTGTTGTTTTATTTTTTTCTGTTGCTGTATTGCTTTGCGTTTTTGACGCAAGTTTAGAGTCAGAACAGAGCTTTCAGTCACTTAAAGACTGTTTTTCCAGTCCTGTTGCTCAGCTAATTATCTGGGCTTGTCTGGCAGCATTGGCGTATCATTTTGTCGCTGGTATCCGTCATCTAATTATGGATTTTGGTGTTGGAGAGGATAGTTATGAGTCTGGCCGCAACAGCGCGTGGGCTGTGGTAGCTATCGCTATTATCTTGATTGCTTCTATTTCAGGGTGGATCATACTATGGTGAAGTCATTAATTAGTATAGGTCGCAGTGGTCTTTCTAACTGGCTATTGCAGAGAGTTTCAGCACTTATTATGTCTGCCTATTTAATTTTTATGCTGGCATATTTCTTTGTTAACCCCAGCCCAAGCTATACGCAGTGGTCAGGGCTTCACAGCTCGCTGGCAATGCGCATATTCAGTCTTGTGACCATACTCTCTATTGCAGCCCATGCTTGGATTGGAGTTTGGTGCGTATTAACAGACTATATTACTGTGCGTTTAATTGGGCCGAAGGCCACGCCGATACGTATGTTTTTACAGTTGGCAATGATCGCGGTAATACTTTTTTATGTGGTTTGGACTTTAGATATCCTCTGGGGAATTTAATTAAATGGAAAATATGAGAACATTGAGCTTTGATGCGGTTATCGTTGGAGGTGGCGGATCAGGCATGCGAGCAGCGCTGCAGCTGGCTCAGTCAGGTTATAAGACAGCAGTAATTACCAAAGTTTTCCCTACAAGATCACATACCGTATCCGCTCAAGGCGGTATTACCTGTGCAATTGCTAGTGACGATCCCAATGATCAGTGGCAGTGGCATATGTATGACACGATCAAGGGTTCAGATTACATTGGTGACCAAGAAGCTATTGAATATATGTGTAAGACTGGCCCCGAGGCAGTATTCGAGCTAGAGCATATGGGCCTTCCATTTTCACGCAATGATAATGGACGTATTTATCAACGACCCTTTGGTGGCCAATCTAAAGACTTCGGTCAAGGTGGTCAGGCGGCAAGAACCTGTGCTGCAGCCGATAGAACTGGACATGCTCTTCTGCATACCTTGTATCAGGGTAATCTTAAAAATGAGACAGTTTTTTTAAATGAATGGTTTGCCGTTGATCTGGTTAAAAACTCCGATAATGCTGTTGTTGGGGTTATTGCTATTAATATCGAAACCGGTGAAACCGTTTATGTGAAATCTAAAGCAACAGTATTTGCTACCGGTGGTGCAGGGCGTATCTATGCCTCAACAACCAATGCCCATATTTGTACTGGTGATGGTATTGGTATGGCCATGCGTGCAGGCTTTCCGGTGCAAGATATGGAAATGTGGCAGTTTCATCCAACCGGTATTCATGGTGCTGGTACTCTGGTAACTGAAGGTTGCCGTGGTGAAGGTGGTTATTTAATCAATAAAGACGGCGAACGCTTTATGGAGCGATATGCTCCTAATGCTAAGGATCTAGCAGGTCGAGATGTTGTCGCGCGCTCAATGGTTCAAGAGATTCTTGCCGGGCGGGGTTGTGGTGAAAATGGTGACCATGTATTCCTTAAACTCGACCACTTAGGTGAAGAAACCCTGAATGCAAAACTACCGGGAATTCTTGAATTATCTCGAACTTTTGCCCATTCAGACCCAGTGGTTGAACCTATTCCAGTGGTGCCAACCTGTCATTACATGATGGGTGGAATTCCTACCAATGTAGACGGCCAGGCACTGACCTTAGACGATCAGGGTAAGGAGCAGGTTGTAGAGGGCTTTTATGCCTGTGGTGAGGCGGCTTGTGTTTCTGTGCATGGTGCCAACCGCTTGGGTGGTAATTCACTCCTCGATTTGGTGGTCTTTGGTCGCGCCTCTGGGTTGTTTATCGAAAACCAGCTTAGTGAAGGTGTTGATCTTAAGGATGCTACCGAAGAAGATATTGAACGGGCAATGACAGTCCTTAACAGGGTCAATCAGTCTCAAGAGGGCGAAAAAGCCTCTGTATTGAGAGCTGAATTGCAAACGATTATGCAAAACCACTTTGGTGTATTCCGTCGTGGTGACTTTATGAAAGAGGGTATTGAGAAGTTAAAAGCCCTGCGTCCACGTATTGAAAATGTACAGTTAAGTGATACCAGTAACGCATTTAATACTGCAAGAATTGAAGCCTTGGAGCTACAAAATCTTCTTGAGGTGGCTGAGGCGACGGCTATTGCTGCTGAGTGGCGAACGGAAAGTCGTGGCGCCCATGCCCGTGAGGATTTCCAAGAGCGAGATGATGAAAATTGGTTATGTCACTCAATCTACTTTCCGCAAAATCAGTCTGTTGCTAAGCGAGATGTAAATTTTACCCCTAAAACCCGAGAGGCCTTTGAGCCAAAAGTTCGGACCTACTAGGAGAGTCAGGCGTGTCGATGTTAGAAGTAAGTATTTATCGTTACAACCCAGAAATTGATTCTGAGCCCTATATGCAAGAGTTCTCTTTTGATACTCAGGGTAAAGACATTATGGTGCTAGATGTCCTTGAAAAGCTTAAAGCTGAGGACCCAACATTGGTTTTCCGCAGATCCTGCCGAGAGGGTGTATGCGGTTCAGATGGGGTTAATATTTCAGGCAAGAATGGCCTTGCCTGTATTACGCCACTTTCTGAAGTGGTAAAAAACAATAAGCTAATTATTCGGCCGCTGCCGGGTCTTCCCGTTATTCGCGACTTGGTTATTGATATGACCCAATTTTATGCTCAGTACGAAAAAATACAGCCATATTTGATTAATAATACGCCAGCACCGGCAATTGAGCGTTTACAGTCGCCGGAAGATAGAGCCAAGCTTGATGGTCTGTATGAATGTATTTTATGCGCCTGTTGTTCAACGGCTTGCCCATCCTTTTGGTGGAACCCTGATAAATTTATTGGACCTTCGGGTTTACTTCAGGCATACAGATTTCTTGCAGATAGCAGAGATACTGGAGCTGAAGACCGTCTAGCCAATCTAGATGATCCATTCAGCGTGTTCCGTTGCCATGGCATTATGAACTGCGTTCAGGTTTGCCCTAAAGGATTGAACCCTACAAAGGCTATCGGACATATTCGCAGTATGTTGCTGTCGAGTGCAACCTAGAATTATAGTTACTACTGCATTTAAAAGGGGCTTTTTAGCCCCTTTTTTATACTTAGTTTTTTTATCTTTTTTGCGTAAAACAAAAGTTATTGAGGTTAAATTTGTCCAGTCTTTGCTCGGTTATTTCAAAAAGCAGTAACTAAACCCTTTATACTTGTAATTTCAATACATTATTCGTAAATTTATACTAGTTGTTTGTTGAATAAAGGTCTAAAATATCCGCCTTAATTTTACTGGTTGCCGATGTAAACCTACGAGGAATTTTCGCGATGGCAGAAGGCTTAATGGAGCGTTTTTTTAACTCCTCCCACTTTTCTGGTGGAAATGCCGCATACATAGAAGAACTCTACGAGACCTACTTGCACGAACCAAATAATGTGCCAGAGGAGTGGAGCCGCTTTTTTGACTCTTTGCCGCGCACTAATGGGTCGGTTACGCCAGATATTTCCCATGATACTGTGGTTAAACACTTTGAGCTGCTAGGTCGCAGGCAGGCTCGCCCGACGCCGGCACCTGGTTCTGGCGGCGTGCATATTGAGCATGAGCGAAAGCAGGTTAAAGTTGTTCAACTGATAAGTTCTTATCGTTTTCGTGGCCACCAAAAAGCCAATCTCGATCCTCTCGGGATTATGAAGCGAGAGCATGTGCCCGATCTAGATTTGCACTTCCATGGTCTTACTAAGGCTGATTTGGATACAACCTTTCAGTCTGGTCCTCTATATATGGGCAAGGTCGAAGCAACTCTAAGAGAAATCGTTGAGACCTTGGAAGAGACTTATTGCCAGAGTTTGGGTGCTGAATTTATGCACATTACCTCATTCGCAGAAAAACAGTGGCTGGCACAACGTTTTGAGAGTCATAAATCTAAGCCTACTTATGGTGATGCTGCGCGCATTGATGTACTTAGTCGATTGACTGCGGCAGAGGGTTTAGAAAAGCATCTGGATTCAAAGTATCCTGGAACTAAACGCTTTGGTCTCGAAGGTGGAGAAAGCTTAATACCTTTACTTGATTGTCTTGTTCATCGCTCGGGCGAATATGGTTGTAAAGAAATTGTTATGGCTATGGCCCACAGGGGCAGGCTAAATGTATTGGTTAATGTTCTAGGCAAAAACCCTACCGAGCTTTTTGAAGAGTTCGAGGGAAAGCGTATGGTTGATACATCTGGCGATGTTAAGTACCACCAAGGTTTTTCTTCGAATGTGATGACGCCCGGAGGTGAACTTCACTTGGCGCTTGGGTTTAATCCATCCCACTTAGAAATTTCATGTCCTGTGGTGATCGGTTCTGGCCGTGCTCGACAGGATCGTCGCGATGATGCTGAAGGTCAAAAGGTTGTTCCTATTTTGATTCATGGCGACGCTGCATTTGCCGGTCAGGGCGTGGTAATGGAAACATTCCAATTATCTCAGACCCGAGCCTATAAGACTGGCGGTTCTATCCATATTGTTATTAATAATCAGATTGGCTTTACTACTAGCCGTCAGGAAGACGCACGCTCAACAGAGTATTGCACTGATATTGCCAAGATGGTTCAAGCGCCGATTTTACACGTTAATGCGGATAACCCAGATGAGGTGATGTTTGCCGCTATGTTGGCTATGGATTATCGCTATGAGTTTGGTAAAGACGTGGTTATAGATCTTGTTTGTTATCGTCGTCGTGGTCACAACGAAACAGACGAGCCCTCAGCGACTCAGCCATTGATGTATGATGTGATACGCAAGCATCCAACGGTGCGAACCCTGTATGCTGAAAAGCTAGTTAAAGAAAGTGTAGTGAGTCAGGCGCAAGCAGACCAAATGACTAATGATTATCGCGCTAGTTTGGATCGCGGTGAATATGTGGTGCACAACCTTGTTAGTGAGCCAGATACTAGTTTGTTTGTAAATTGGTCTCCATACTTAGATCATGGTTGGAGAACGCCAGCAAATACTGGAGTTAAGCTTAAAAAGCTTCAGTCGATCGCTAATAAAATTAGTGTTATTCCCGATGGAATAAAAGTCCAGCGTCAGGTGGCAAAAATTTATGACGATCGTCATAAGATGGCCGGTGGCGCACTGCCGCTTAACTGGGGTATGGCCGAGCTTTTAGCCTATGGCACCTTGCTTGAAGAGGGTTATCCGATTCGATTAACTGGGCAAGATGTTGGTCGTGGTACTTTCTCTCATCGCCATGCAGTCGTGTTTAATCAAAAAGATGGGAAAACCTATCTTCCACTGAAGTCTCTAGCGGAAGATCAACCGCGTTTTGATATTTACGATTCAATTCTATCGGAAGAAGCTGTTTTAGCCTTCGAATATGGCTATGCAACCACCGCGCCAAAAGGGCTGATTATTTGGGAAGCGCAATTTGGTGACTTTGCCAATGGTGCTCAGGTAGTCATCGATCAGTTTATTGCTAGTGGTGAGCATAAGTGGGGTCGTTTATCGGGCTTAACTATGATGCTACCTCACGGTTTTGAAGGGCAGGGGCCAGAGCATTCTTCGGCTCGGTTAGAGAGATTCTTGCAGCTTTGTGCTCAGCACAATATGCAAATATCTATTCCAACTACACCCGCGCAGGTTTTCCATCTACTGCGTCGACAGGCAATCCGACCCATGCGTCGGCCGTTAATTATTATGAGTCCTAAGTGGATTCTACGTCACAAGCTAGCCACATCTTCGCTTGAGGAGTTAGCTAATGGTGAATTCCAGAATGCCATTGGTGATACTGTTAAACCTAAGGGTGTAAAGCGAGTTATTCTTTGCTCAGGTAAAGTTTATTATCATTTGCTTGAGGAGCGTATTGCTCGAGGAATTGATAATATAGCGCTAGTTCGTATTGAACAGCTATACCCATTCCCCGATGATGAGTTAGAAGAAATACTCGGGGCCTACAGCAATATGGAATCTGTTGTTTGGTGTCAGGAAGAGCCAATAAACCAGGGTGCTTGGTATAGTAGTCAGCACCATATGAAACGTGTAATTCATGCTCTTAAGCCAGAAATAACTCTGAGCTATGTGGGGCGTAAAAGCTTAGCGGCACCGGCTAGTGGCTATATGTCGGTGCACTTGGAAGAGCAGAATTCATTTATTGATGAAGCTCTAACTTTAGATAATTAAAATATTAGGAATAGATCAATGGCCATCGAAATTAAGGCACCAACTTACCCAGAATCAGTTCAAGAAGGGACTATTGCTACCTGGCATAAAAATGCGGGTGACAGCGTAGCTCGCGATGAGCTTGTGGTTGATATTGAGACCGATAAAGTGGTTCTCGAAGTGGTTGCTTCCGCTAGCGGCACCCTCATAGAGGTGCTTAAAAATGAAGGTGATATCGTGATGAGCAATGAGGTGATAGCCCGTATCGAAGAGGGTGCTGTTGCGGCACCGACATCGACGGCGCCAGTGCCAGTCTCGGAAGAGCCAGTTTCTCAGGGTTCATCTGAGTCAGATTCCTTAGTCAATCCAGCAGCCAAAAAACTCGCTCAAGAGCGTGGTATTGATTTAGCCCAAGTAAAGGGTTCAGGTAAAGGTGGTCGAATTACTAAAGAAGATGTGGTTAATTATTCGCCGACAACTTCGGCAACTTCGGCATCGAGTGCAGTGGCAGTTTCTCAGGAATCAGCAGAGCAACAAATTATGGAAGCTGGCGAGAGAGTAGAACGCCGTGTCGCTATGACAAGAATGCGCAGTAGAATTGCTGAGCGTCTGCTTGAGGTTACTCAAACTACTGCATCATTGACTACATTTAACGAAGTGGATATGTCGGCAGTAATGGGTTTGAGAAAAAGCTATCAAGATGAGTTCGTTAAAACTCACAACGGAACTCGATTAGGGTTTATGGGCTTTTTTGTAAAGGCCGCAGTTGAAGCACTTAAGCGTTTCCCTTTAGTCAATGCTTCAATCGATGGCACTGATATTGTTTATCATGGTTTCCAAGATATTGGTGTTGCAGTATCCACAGAGCGCGGCCTTGTTGTCCCTGTTTTGCGTAACGCTGAAAATATGAGCATTGCTACTATTGAAAACTCAATTGGTGACTATGCAGGTAAAGCGCGCGATGGAAAGCTTACCATTGAAGAGATGACCGGCGGAACATTTACCATTACTAATGGTGGAGTCTACGGTTCTCTATTGTCTACGCCAATTATCAATCCACCGCAAACTGCAATTTTAGGTATGCATAGTATTCAGCAGCGTCCGGTAGCTGTGAATGGTGAAGTGGTTATTCGTCCAATTATGAATTTGGCGCTTTCTTATGATCATCGACTAATCGATGGAAAAGACGCGGTTCGATTCTTGGTGGCGATTAAGCAGTTAATCGAAGATCCAGCGAAAATTTTGTTAGAAATTTAATCTTTAAGTTATCTTAAATAGGTCATTAAATGTCAGAAAAATATGATGTAGTGGTAATTGGTAGTGGACCCGCTGGTTACGTGGCGGCAATTCGTGCAGCTCAACTTGGTCTAAAAACCGCTTGTATTGAAAAGTGGAAGAACAAGGACGGTAAAGGCGTCAATGGTGGTACATGCCTTAATGTTGGCTGTATTCCTTCAAAAGCACTGTTAGACAGCTCTCATAAATATCACGAAGCCAAGCATGATTTAGGTATTCACGGTATTAGCGCCGATGGCGTTGGTATGGATGTATCTGGCATGTTGGACAGAAAAAATAAGATTATCAATCAGCTTACTGGTGGTATTGCCGGCTTGTTTAAAGCTAATGGTGTTACCTCCCTGTATGGTACAGGAAAGTTGCTGGCAGGTAAGAAGGTTGAATTCACTAGCAATGAAGGCGAGGTTAGCGTTCTAGACGCAGAGAATGTCATTCTTGCATCGGGATCACTGCCAATTGCAATTCCAGTTGCTCCTGTCGATGGCGAGCTTATTCTTGATTCGACTGGTGCCTTAGAAATTGATGCAATCCCAGAGCGTCTTGGCGTTATTGGTGCTGGTGTTATCGGTCTAGAATTGGGTTCAGTGTGGAATCGTTTAGGTTCTGATGTTGTATTACTTGAAGCGATGGAAGATTTCTTAGCGATTATGGATCAGGCGGTTGCCAAAGAATCCAAGAAAATCTTTACTAAGCAGGGCTTAGATATTCGGCTTGGCGCACGTGTAATTGGTACTGAAATTAAGGGTAAGCAAGTCGAAGTTACATATCAATCTGTAGCCGGTGAAGAGCATACAGAAACTTTTGATAAATTAATTGTTTGTGTCGGACGTCGCGCGTTTACTGACGGCCTTTTAGCAGATGATAGTGGTGTTCAGCTCGATGAGCGCGGCACTGTATTTGTTAACGAACAATGTGCAACAAATGCTCCGGGTGTATACGCCATTGGCGATTTGGTTCGCGGTCCTATGCTTGCCCACAAGGGTTCGGAAGAAGGTGTAATGGTTGCGGAAATCATTGCCGGTCATAAGGCGCAAATGAACTATGATATTGTGCCCAACGTCATCTATACCCACCCTGAAGTTGCCTCTGTAGGTCTTACTGAAGAGCAAGTTAAAGCAGCTGGCGACGCTTACAATGTCGGTACTTTCCCATTCGCAGCCAGTGGTCGTGCCATGGCGGCAAATGATACCGATGGTTTTGTTAAAGTTATTGCTCATGCCGATACCGACCGCATTCTTGGTTGTCATATCGTAGGGCCAAGCGCTGCAGATCTGGTACAGCAGGTCGCTATTGCGATGGAATTCGGTTCTAGTGCTGAAGACTTGGGAATGACAGTATTTGGCCACCCAACCCTTTCTGAAGCGGTTCATGAAGCCGCACTAGCCGTTAATGGTGGGGCTATCCATATAGCCAATCGCAAACGTAAATAATTACTATCCTTTGCGCCCTAAATAACCTTTAGGGCGTCAATACATTAAAGTTACAGGAATAAACTATGAACCTGCATGAATATCAGGGTAAACAACTTTTTGCTGAATATGGACTACCTGTTTCACAGGGTATAGCCGCTGCCACAGCAGAAGAAGCGGTAGCTGCTGCCGATAAAATTGGTGGTGATAAATGGGTGGTAAAAGCGCAGGTACATGCCGGCGGTCGCGGTAAAGCTGGTGGAGTAAAATTAGTCAGCTCTAAGCCTGAAATTGAAGCGTTTGCAAACCATTGGCTGGGAAAAAACTTGGTAACCTATCAAACCGATGCAAATGGTCAGCCAGTAAGCAAAATTCTTGTTGAGACCTGTACTGATATTGATCAAGAACTTTATCTTGGTGCTGTAGTTGATCGCTCTACACGCCGTATTGTATTTATGGCATCCACAGAGGGTGGTGTAGAGATTGAAAAAGTTGCTGAAGAAACCCCCGAGAAAATCCTCAAGGCAATTGTCGATCCAATGACTGGAGCACAGCCTTATCAAGGACGCGAATTAGCCTTTAAATTAGGTCTCAAAGGTGTGCAAGTTAAGCAATTTGTACAAATCTTCTTGGGTCTAGCCAAATTATTTGAAGAGCGTGATCTAGCTCTTTTAGAGATTAACCCATTGGTAATTACCGATGAAGGCAATCTACACTGTCTAGATGCAAAACTTGTTATTGATAGCAATGCTATGTATCGACAGCCTGGGCTAAAGGAAATGCATGACCCTTCTCAAGAAGATGCAAGAGAAGCTCATGCGGCATCTTGGGATCTTAATTATGTTGCTCTCGATGGCAGTATCGGCTGTATGGTAAATGGTGCTGGCTTAGCTATGGGTACTATGGATATCGTTCAATTACACGGCGGTTCACCGGCAAACTTCCTCGACGTCGGCGGTGGTGCAACTAAAGAGCGTGTAGTAGAAGCCTTTAAAATTATTCTTTCTGATGAAAATGTAAAAGCAGTCCTTATCAATATCTTTGGTGGAATTGTTCGTTGCGATTTGATTGCTGACGGTGTTATCGGTGCAGTAGAAGAGGTTGGGGTTACTATTCCTGTGGTTGTTCGGTTAGAAGGTAACAATGCAGAATTAGGGGCTAAAAAACTGGCTGAATCAGGTCTTTCAATTATTGCTGCGACCAGTTTGACGGATGCGGCTAAACAAGCAGTAGCTGCAGTGGAGGCTAAATAATGTCTATCTTAATCAATAGCGACACTAAGGTTATCTGTCAGGGCTTTACTGGTGGTCAGGGTACTTTCCACTCAGAGCAAGCAATCGATTATGGAACAAAAATGGTTGGCGGTGTGACCCCTGGTAAAGGCGGTACTGTTCATTTGGGGCTTCCAGTATTTAACACCGTAGTTGAAGCCGTTACAAAAACTGGCGCAGAGGCCTCTGTTATCTATGTTCCAGCACCATTTTGTAAAGATTCAATTCTTGAAGCAGCGAATGCCGGCATTAAGTTAATTGTGTGTATTACTGAGGGCATTCCAACGCTTGATATGCTGCAGTGTAAAGCTAAATGTGATGAACTAGGCGTACGTCTAATTGGCCCTAACTGCCCAGGTGTTATAACGCCGGGTGAATGCAAGATCGGTATTATGCCTGGCCATATCCATTTGCCAGGTAAGGTAGGTATTGTTTCACGCTCAGGTACCTTAACCTATGAAGCAGTAAAACAAACTACGGATTATGGATTTGGACAATCAACCTGTGTAGGCATTGGTGGAGACCCAATTCCTGGTTCAAACTTTATCGATATCCTAGAGATGTTTGAAAAAGATCCAGCCACTGAAGCCATTGTTATGATCGGTGAAATTGGCGGTACAGCCGAAGAAGAAGCAGCGGCCTATATTAAAGCTAATGTAAGCAAGCCTGTGGTTTCCTATATCGCCGGTGTTACAGCACCTCCGGGAAAACGAATGGGCCATGCCGGTGCAATTATCTCCGGTGGCAAGGGGACTGCGGATGAAAAGTTTGCCGCGCTGCAAGATGCCGGTGTTAAGACTGTTCGCAGTTTAGCGGATATTGGAGAGGCTCTAAAACAATTAACCGGTTGGTAAGCTAACCGAGAGAGCATAAAAAAAAGCGACCCTCGGGTCGCTTTTTTTGTATTACTGCAAAGTAACTTTTATTTTGCAGCCTCTAATGCCTGATCAATATCAGCAATAATATCTTCAACATTCTCGATACCCACGGAAATACGAACAAGATCAGCACTTACACCTGCAGTTTTTAACTCATCTTCATTCAATTGACGGTGAGTTGTACTTGCTGGGTGACAGGCTAGAGACTTAGCATCACCAATATTCACTAGTCGCTTAATCATTAGCAAGGCATCAATAAATTTGGCGCCAGCTTCTTCACCGCCTTTGATACCAAAACTAATGATCGCTGATGGCTTGCCTGATGCCACGCGTTTAGCCATTTCATGGTACTTGTCTGATTCTAAGCCAGCGTAATTTACCCAGGAAATCTGCGCATTATTTTTTAAGTGATTAGCCACTACCATCGCATTTTCAACGTGACGATCCATTCGCAGTGCTAGTGTTTCAAGTCCTTGTAGAATCAAGAAAGCGTTAAATGGCGATAGGGCAGCACCCATATTGCGCAGTGGAACAACACGTGCACGACCAATAAATGGTGCCTCTAGTGCCTCGGCATAAACCACACCATGATAGGAGGGGTCTGGGGTGTTAAATTGGTCAAAACGAGGATTATCCTTAAACGGAAACTTACCCGAATCAACAATAATGCCGCCAATAGTTGTTCCGTGACCACCAATATATTTAGTCAATGAATGAATAACAATATCTGCACCATGCTCAAAAGGACGGCATAGATAAGGGGTTGCAACTGTGTTATCAACTACCACAGGAATTTGATGTTTATGCGCCATCTCAGAAACAGCCGCTAAATCAATAATATTGCCAGCAGGGTTGCCGATAGACTCACAGAAAATAGCCTTAGTGTTTTCATCGATTAGAGCTTCAAGGGCAGGAATATCATCACCTGATGCCATACGCACTTCAATTCCCTGTTGTGGGAACGTATGCGCGAATAGGTTATAGGTGCCGCCATAAAGTTGGCTTACACTGACAAAGTTATCGCCAGCAGCACAGAGTGTCTGCATAGAAGCAGTAATCGCTGCCATACCAGATGCAACACATAAAGCCGCCGCACCACCTTCCATTGCCGCAATGCGCTGTTCGAGGACATCGCAGGTTGGGTTCATTATTCTAGAATAGATATTACCTGCTTCAGCAAGGTTGAATAGATCAGCACCATGTTGGGTGTCACGAAAACTAAATGAAGTCGTTTGATAAATAGGGACGGCTACCGCTCTAGTTGTTGGGTCGTCACCAAATCCCGCATGTATGGCCTGAGTTTCAATCTTCATTGTTTAATCCTGTCTGCTTATTTTAAAAAAGGGTGCATAGTCTCCTACAAGATCGCTTGTAGTTCAATCTAAAAGAACAATTTATGCGTCATCTGACCTTTGCAGGTTGGTAATCCATACTGTTTGATAGGGTGATAAATCAATAATTTGATTGGACTCACCAAATTTTTCACCAGAAATAAGATCAAACCAATCCTCTGTATCAATTAGGTTTAGATCTGACATTTGGAGGATTTGAGCTTGATTGCTGATATTGCTTACACAAAAAATACTCTGTTCACGATCTATGCTTTGACGCCAAAAACCAAATAACTGCGAGCCAAGATGCAAGGTAAACTGCGTGGCATTGGGATGGAAAGCGGACTGATCACAGCGAATGTTAAACAATGATTTCAAGCTATTATAGACTCGGTGATGGTTGCTCTGTGGATTTTCTAACTCAGATTGTAGAACTGAATAATCCCATTGATGACGATTAATAGCACGATTATGTCCGCTATTTTCTGCCCGCTGATAGTCATTTCGTGTGCCAACTAAGCTATGGATATAGATGCCAGGAATTCCCTCTAGGGCAAGCATAATGGCATGGGCACAGATGAAACGCTCTAAACCATTGTTATCCACACCATCTTTGGTACCTTGAAGTGCATCGAACAGAGAAATATTTATTTCATAGGGTTTGCGGTTACCATTTTCAGTATTACGCCAAGAAATTAAACCACCGAAACTCTGCATGATACTGACGAGAGAGTCGATTTCTTGCTCGTCTAAAAGACCCTCGGCAGGACGCAGTCCTATGCCATCATGAGACGCAATAAAGTTAAAATAGGCAGTGCCATTGCGTGCGGGCGGCATACTCATCATCCACTGCTTTAAATAGTCACAGTTGCCACTGACTAAGGTATTTACCAATAATGGCGGTAGTGAGAAATTGTAAATACAGTGTGCCTCGTTAGCATTGCCAAAGTAGGCTAGATTTTGACGATTTGGAATATTGGTTTCGGTAATAATAATGGCATCAGGCCGAGCCTGCTCAATCAGTGATCGCAATAGACGAACGGTCTCATGTGTCTGTTCCAAATTAAGGCAGTTTGTACCAATTTCTTTCCATAAAAAAGCCACTGCATCCAATCGGAAAATTCTCACGCCATGATCCAGATATTGGCGAATAATATTGACAAATTCTTTTAAAACCTGAGGATTTTTAAAGTTTAAATCCACCTGATCATGACTAAAGGTGCACCACACATGCTGAGTACCTTCGCTAGTTTCAACCTCGCGCAGTAGATCATTGGTACGTGGTCTAACCACTGCGCTTAAGTCATCTTCAAGGCTAGCAGTAAAAAAGAAATTGCGTCCAGGGTCATGATTCTTTTTAAAATTATCAAACCATAGGCTTCGAGCGGAGCAATGGTTAATCACCAAATCTGACATAAGTGAATAATCTTTAGCAATCATCTCAATATCGTCCCAATCACCAAGACTTGGGTTGACTGTAGAGTAATCTAAAACGGAAAAGCCATCATCTGTGGTAAAAGGATAAAAGGGCAGAATATGAACGCCATCAATCATATTTTTGCTGTAGCTATCCAAAAAGGATTTTAAGGTTGCTAGGGGCTTTTGATCTGGCTGTAAAACACTGTCCCCATAGCAGATTAGAATACTATCTTTTTCATCCCAATGATTGATATAGCGATTTTTGATCGGTTCAACTTTCTCAAGGCGCATTAACTCAATAAGTTCGGTAGCAAGCTTATTAATTTCAGTGACCTCAGTGCCACGATAAATATGTTCAAGGTGATGCTCAATCTGTTGAGTCAGTGGGGATGACATAGATTTACTCTTAAAAATAATTAGTTACTAAATTGTTTGTGATCTTCTTCAACAGCATGAACTAACTCCTCAAAGATATCCGGTACCGCACTAACTACACGGTTCCAACTAGGAATAAAGGGTCGTTCCATAGGGCAGTTAAAGAACAGCTCACCAGCCTTCATAATATTTTCGGCAAACATTTCTACCGCCTGTTCTTCTTCGTGAACATCCAGAGATAATCCATTCATAATCGCGTCGTTATGGCAGGTCTCA
>JBJKZE010000028.1:0-25655 GCA_045560645.1 Porticoccaceae bacterium
GGACTTTCAACGACTCGGGCAATAACCCGAAGCGATCGATCATTTCTACCTGTAATTCGTGAAGTTGTTGTTTACTCTGGCAGTTTGCCAAGCGTTTATAAAAAGTAAGCCGCATATTAACATCAGGCAAATAGTCCGAGGGTATAAGAGCGGGAATATGAAGATTTACTTCTATGCCTTGATCAAAATTAATCGCCTTATTGGGACTTTCGCCACTGCGTATTGCCTCTACAGCTTGGTCTAGCATCTCCAGATAAAGGGTAAAACCAATGGTTTGAATATGTCCACTTTGTTCTTCACCTAGTAGCTCTCCAGCGCCACGAATTTCTAAATCATTGGTAGCAAGGGTAAAGCCCGAACCCAGATGCTCTGCTGCGGCAATAGCCTCAAGACGCTTGGAGGCATCAGTAGTAAGCTTTTTCTCAGGATGAGTCATCAAATAGGCATAGGCTTGGTGATGTGATCTTCCAACACGTCCTCTTAACTGGTGCAACTGAGCTAAACCAAATTTATCCGCACGTTCAATAATAATGGTATTAGCGCTGGGTATATCGATACCAGTTTCAATGATTGTTGAGCAGACTAGAACATTGAACCGCTGATGGTAAAAGTCCGACATGATTTTTTCTAGCTCACGTTCTCGCATTTGACCATGGGCTATATTGATGCGAGCCTCGGGAACAAGCTCTGCTAAATCATCGGCAGCTCGTTGGATGGATTTAACATCATTATGCAAATAGTAGACCTGCCCACCGCGTAAAATCTCTCGAAGTATGGCTTCTTTGGCGACTCTGGATTCTTTTTGTCTAATAAATGTTTTTACAGATAAGCGCTTAGCTGGAGGCGTAGCAATAATCGATAAATCCCTAATACTGTGCATTGACATATTTAGCGTTCGCGGAATTGGGGTCGCTGTCATGGTCAGCATATCCACAGAGCTTCTTAGGGCTTTCAGTTGTTCTTTCTGGCGCACGCCAAATCTATGCTCTTCATCTATTATCATCAAGCCCAATCGGCTAAAGTCGATATTCGCATGTAGAAGTTTGTGAGTGCTAATAAGAATATCAACTTTGCCAGATTCTACTTGGCTGATAACTTGCTGCTGCTCTTTGGCTGTCTTAAATCTGGATAACTCTTCTACTTGAATAGGCCAGTTTGCAAAGCGATCGCGGAAATTTTCTAAATGTTGATGCGCAAGCAGGGTAGTGGGAACTAAAATTATTACCTGTTTGTTACTTGAAACTACCGTAAAGGCCGCACGCATTGCAACTTCAGTTTTGCCAAAGCCGACATCGCCACATACCAGCCTATCCATAGGCTGCGGGCTTAATAGATCTTTTCGAACCGCTTCAATTGTGGTTAGCTGATCTGCCGTTTCTTCAAACGGAAATTGACTACAGAATTGACGATACTCTTCTTCATTATCTTCACAGGAAAAGCCTTTGCGAGCCGCGCGGCGTGAGTAGATGTCCAGAAGCTCTGCCGCTGTATCTCGTACTTTCTCTGCGGCCTTTTTCTTCGCTTTATCCCATTTATCAGATCCCAGTCGATGCAGTGGTGCCATGGTTTCATCGCCACTGCCGCTAAAGCGACTAATCATATGCAGTGATGATACGGGGACATAAAGCTTGGCATCATCGGCATAGATTAGTGTAAGAAACTCCTGCTCTGAGCCATCGACAGTCAAAAGGATTAGACCGTTATAGCGGCCGACTCCGTGGTCTAAGTGAACAACCGGTGCGCCAATTTTAAGTTCGGCTAAACTTTTAAAGATATAATCAGGAGATTCAGAGGCTGTTGAGCGTCTTCTGCGCTGCATCACCTGTTGGCCGAATAGTTCACCTTCGGTAATAAGACATATTTTGCGTTGCTGGCAATAAAAACCTTGATCAATGGGGTAGACACAAATACCCATTGTTGCATCAGATGATGTAAATGTTTGCCATGAGTCAAATGCTATTGTCTTAATATCATTGGCGACCAACAACTCACTTAAAGCCTCTTTGCGACCGGCTGATTCAGCACAGAATAATACGGCGGTATCATTTGGGATACTTACTATAAATTGTTCTAACTTTTCTAGAGGATTGAGTTGTTTGCTGTTGACGCTTATATCTGGAATACCAGATCTGATCAGCTCTTCTTGATCTGCAGCATTTGGCGCTTTTTGGATAATATTGAGCTGTTTAAATTCGGAAAATAAATCTTCAACCGTAATAAAAATTTCTTTGGGCGCTAAAAGTGGTCTTTGAGGGTCAACACCATATTCGGTATAGCGTCGATTAATATCTTGCCATAGGGTGTTTGCTGTAGTGTATAGGTCACCTTGCATAAATGTTTGGGTATGCTCGGGAAGATAGTCAAATAATGTGGCTGTTTGATCAAAGAATAGACTCAGGTAGTACTCAATACCCTGAGGGGCTATTCCTTGTTTTACATCCTTATAAACAGGGCAATCGACCGTTGATTGCTCAAAATGATCATGCCAGTTATTAAGAAAATGATTAATACCCTCTTTGTCGAGCGGAAACTCTCGTGCAGGTAAAAGTCGCAGGCGCTCAACACTGGATAGCGTGCGCTGTGATTCAGGGTCAAATATTCTTAATGATTCAATATCATTGTCGAGTAAATCAATTCTAAAAGGTGCTTTTTCACCCATAGGAAAAATATCAATGATCGAACCACGAAACGCATATTCACCGTGTTCATAAACTGTATCAACTCGCTGATATCCGGCTCTGGTTAATTGATTGTGCAATTTGTCACGATCGAGTGTTTCATCAACCTTATAGTCAAATAGTCGTGAGGCTAAAAAATCAGTCGGTGGAAGTTGATGCAGCAGTGAAGGTAGCGGCAAAACTAGCACTGTCTGTTTGAGTGTTGGGAGTTCACTCAGTATTTGTATTCGATCAGAAATAATATCTTGGTGAGGCGAAAAAATATCATAAGCTAGGGTTTCCCAGTCTGGGAATACCTTGGTATCTACTTCACTGTCTTGTAAAAAAAAGTTAATTGCTCTACGAAGAATTGAGGCCTCTGCAGTTGTAGCTGTGATTACAAGTGAGATGCCGGGGTAATTTACTGCGCTTTCAGCAATGGATAATGCTTGTGCTGTAGTGCCAAGGGCTGCCCAATCAGATTGATTGTCTGATGCTTTACTCATTTACTGATGTCTCTCATAGGGTGTTTTAGTTTAAGCACAAAATATCGGATTGGTATTTTACTCTACTTAGCTTATCGGTTTGTAAAAAATATCAATTCGCTGATTAATACTAATAATAATTGTCTATAGTTTATAAAGACCACCGATTAATAATTATTTCACAATAAAAGGACTTATAAAGTGAATAAAGCAGTTCGACCGTCACCCGAGAATTTCTTTTTAGATTGGAAGCAAAGAGAGGCCCTTGCGGAAGGAATGATACCGCTTATAGGCAAGTTATACAGAGAGTCAAACGTATCTTGTTATATGTATGGTAAAAGCATGGTGAATAAATCTGTCATCGATCTTATGAAATCTCATCGTTTTGTGCGCCAAGTTGAAAAGAATGAACTATCTGAATTTGATACGGCACCTATGTTGCAAGCTATTGCCCAATTAAGTTTGGGGCCGGCACATATAGATATTGGTAAGTTGGTCGTAAAATACCAGACTTTAAATCAGTCGCTATCTTTGGAAAAATTTGTTGCCGGCCAGTTGTCAGGCTGTGTAGGATCCAAGTCAAAGCCCCTTATAAAGCCACAGGACATAGTGCTTTATGGCTTTGGGCGGATAGGGCGATTATTGGCTAGGCTTTTAATTGATAAGGCTGGAGGTGGCGATGTATTGCGACTCAAGGCAATTGTTGTCCGCAAAGCAAGTAAAAAGAATAAAGATTTAGAAAAGCGTGCAGCATTACTGCGTCAGGATTCTGTTCATGGTTCATTTAGAGGAACGATTAGGGTGCTTGAAGAAAGCGATACGCTAGTTGTTAATGGAAATCCTATAAGAGTTATATATGCCGATAAACCAGAGGATATTAATTATAACGACTATAATATTAATGATGCCCTAGTAATTGATAACACCGGTATATGGACCGATCGAGCAAGCCTTGAGCGACATCTTTGTAATGGTGCAAAAAAAGTATTACTTACAGCCCCGGCGAGCGACGATATCCCAAATATTGTCTATGGGGTTAATCACTCTCAAATTAACCATGAAGATAAAGTAATTTCAGCGGCGTCGTGCACCACCAATGCTATTGTACCGGTACTTAAAACTATACTTGATCAATACGGTATTGAGCATGGTCATGTAGAGACCGTGCATGCCTATACTAATGATCAAAATTTAATTGATAATTACCATTCGGGTGATAGGCGCGGTCGAAGTGCTGCGCTTAATATGGTGCTGACATCAACTGGTGCCGCCAAAGCTGTGGCTAAGGCAATTCCCGAACTTGCAGGAAAATTAACGGTAACGCAATAAGGGTTCCAACCCCCAATGTTTCAATGGCTATTTTAAATTTACAGTTAAGTCGATCAGTTACAAGAGATGAGCTTAATGAGTTTCTACGATTTATGGCACTGCATAGTCAGTATCAACAGCAGATTGGCTATACCGTTTCTACCGAAGCGGTGTCTACTGATTTTGTTGGATCTAGGCAGGCTACAGTAGTCGATTCAGAGGCAACCATTGTTTCCGGAAGTAATGTCGTTATCTACTGTTGGTATGATAATGAATTTAGTTATAGCTGTCAGGTGGTTCGATGTATTGAAAAGTTTGCAGGTGTTGATTGGCAACGTTATCCTACTGAAGCCTAATAATTAACCACTAAGAACTTCACATGTTGATTGAGCAGATTTGGACCAATAATGCTTGGCGTAATTTTAATTATCTTATTGCCTGCCCTGAAAGCGGTGACGCACTTGCTATTGACCCGTTAAATTATCAGCAATGCTTAGATATAGCTCAAAAGCATGGGTGGAAAATTACCAAGATACTAAATACCCATGAGCACCATGATCATATTGAGGGAAACAAGCCGCTTATAAAAGCCACTGATGCTACGCTATTGGCACATACTGGAGCACGTGATGCTATATCTGGTGTTGATTTGCCTCTTGCTGGGGGCGAGGTGATTACTGTCGGTAGCACTGTTCAGCTGAAAGTTATAGATACCCCTGGGCACACCATGAGTCACCTATGTCTTTTATCCAAAACTCAAACTCCGGTGTTATTTAGTGGCGATACTTTATTTAATGCAGGGGCAGGGAACTGTCACGGTGGTGGTCATCCAGAGGCGCTTTACACGACTTTTTCTGAAATCTTCTCAAAGCTAGCTGATAATACTCAAATTTATCCTGGACATGACTACATCGTTAATAACCTTGAGTTTACTCTCAATCGAGAGCCGAGCAATAAAGCTGCTGCCACTTTACTTGATCAGGTTGTTGCTCAGGATACAAATAACCCACTGGTAACAACCATAGCAATGGAAAAACAAATCAACTGTTTTATGCGACTTGATAGCCAAGAAATTATCTCAAATTTACAATCTACGATAAATGATTTTCCTGCTCATCCAGAAGCTAAAGATATTTTTCTTGCATTAAGAGCGTTGCGGAATCATTGGTAATTTTTAGTGGTTATTTGTCCTAGAGCGGCAAAAACAAAAAAAATAATCGAAAAATCGACTATTTCGAGCGGTTAAACTGGCATCAAAACCCTAACAAGATTATACTCTCGCGCGAAAATGTTGGCCGCACTACTTTAAATATTTTCGTAGTTTTGGTCAGTGCAAATAGATGTTTTTGAGTACTGTGTGAATAGGGTCAAGACTTTTTGACGTAATTTACATATTCATGCTTAAAATGTTTTTAATCTCGTCAATGGTATTTCCTATGATTAAAGTTCGCCGCGGACTGGACCTGCCTATATCAGGTGCGCCAAAGCAAGAAATTCACGATGGCCCTATAACTAGTCAAATTGCTATTATTGGCTCAGATTTTCATGGCATGAAGCCCACCATGGAAGTGAAAGTTGGAGATAGTGTTAGTAAGGGTCAGTTGCTCTTTACGGATAAAAAGAACTTAGGTGTACGCTTTACATCTCCTTCTTCTGGAACTGTGGTTGAAATCAATCGCGGTGATCGACGAGTTTTCCAGTCGTTGGTTATTGATATCGATGGCGATGAAAAAATAGCTTTCCCTTCTTTTGATGCAGACAAACTCACTTCACTTAGTCGTGAACAGGTGGTAGAGAATCTGGTTAATTCAGGACAGTGGGTTAGCCTTAAAACTCGACCCTATTCAAAAATTCCTGCAATTGATACTGTACCCGCTTCAATTTTTGTTAATGCAATGGATACTAATCCATTAGCAGCGGACCCGCAGGCTATTATTGCAGAACGTCAACAGGATTTTGCCAATGGCCTTACAGTTATTTCAAAATTAACTGAGGGTTCAGTTAATCTTTGTGTTGAGACAAACTCATCTGTAACAGCTGACAATGCAAAAGTTTACAATTTCTCTGGCCCTCATCCGGCAGGCCTTTCTGGTACTCATATTCACTATATAGACCCAGTAAGTGCCAATAAAACTGTTTGGACAATCAACTATCAAGATGTTATTGCTATTGGTGCACTATTCACTTCCGGTGAAATCGATAATCGTCGTGTAGTTGCATTGGGTGGACCTCAGGTAATGGAGCCGCGTCTTATTAGAACTATCTTGGGTGCAAATCTTAATCAGCTAGTCATTGGTGAGCTTGTTAATGACGAAAATCGTGTTATATCAGGTTCTATTTTAAGTGGTCGTAAAGCTTCAGGTAACTTTGCTTTTCTTGGTCGATACCACAACCAAGTGTCGGTGATTCGAGAAGGTCGTGAAAGAGAGCTTTTTCACTATCTTCGTCCAGGTATTAATAAACATTCTGCATTGCCAATTTTTGCCGGCGGTCTTAAGAAAAAACTATTTAATATGACGTCCAGCACCAATGGTAGTGAGCGTGCAATGGTTCCTGTAGGGGGCTATGAAAATGTCACAGCATTAGATTTATTGCCAATTCAATTGTTGCGATCGCTAATTGTCGGCGATACAGAAATGGCTCAAAAATTGGGCTGTTTAGAACTTGATGAAGATGATGTAGGTTTGTACACCTATGTCTGCGTCGGTAAGTATGAATACGGCCCGATTCTTCGTGATAACCTCACTAGAATTGAGAAGGAGGGTTAATTCGAATGCGTAAATTCCTAGATAAGTTAGAACCTAACTTTAAGAAAGGCGGCAAGTGGGAAGGTTGGTATGCGCTTTATGAAGCCATTGACACCGGTCTATTTAAGCCCTCTGATGTAACAAAAAATAGTTCACATGTTAGAGATAACATTGACCTAAAGCGCGTAATGATTACGGTTTGGCTTTGTACTTTTCCAACCATGTTTTTCGGTATGTGGAATATTGGTTTCCAAGCTAACAGTATTATGGCTGATATGGGTATGGCGGGTCAGGAAGGTCTGCGCGGTATCTTTATCGGTTTACTGGCAGGTTATGACGCTAGCAGTATTTGGGACAATATGATCCATGGTGCTGCCTACTTTATACCCATTTATGCTACCACGTTTATAGTGGGTGGATTTTGGGAAGTACTATTCGCTAGCGTTCGCGGGCACGAAGTTAACGAAGGCTTCTTTGTAACTTCGGTTCTTTTTGCTCTTTGTTGCCCACCGGATCTACCATTGTGGATGGTTGCTGTGGGTATTAGCTTTGGTATTGTAATCGGTAAGGAAATTTTCGGCGGCACAGGAAAGAACTTCCTAAACCCAGCACTTACTGGTCGAGCATTCTTATACTTTGCTTATCCTGCCTATATGAGTGGCGATATGGTATGGACTGCAGTTGATGGTTATACCGGTGCTACTATGCTCTCTATTGCTGCTGCAGATGGTGTTAATGCATTGGCTCAAACGGCTAGTTGGATGGATTCTTTCATAGGTACTATTCATGGTTCCATTGGGGAGACATCGACCCTAGCTATTCTAATGGGTGCGGCTGTGTTGATTTCTATGAAAATCGCCTCCTGGCGGATTATTGGTGGGGTGCTTGTGGGTTCTGCTGCTGTGTCTTTGTTGTTTAATAGTATTGAATCAACAAACCCAATGTTTGCCTTGCCATTTTATTGGCACTGGGTAATCGGCGGTTTTGCCTTTGGTGCAATCTTTATGGCTACTGATCCGGTGTCAGCCTCTATGACTAATACCGGTAAGTACATATACGGTCTTTTGATCGGTGTTATGGTTATTCTTATCCGAGTGGTAAACCCCGCTTTCCCAGAGGGCATGATGTTAGCCATACTTTTTGCCAACCTTTTTGCCCCATTGATTGATCATTATGTGGTTGAGTCCAATATTAAGAGGAGACTAGCACGTGGCTAATGAATCTGTTACCAAAACATTTACCGTTGCATTGACCCTATGTATTGTTTGTGCCGTGGTTGTATCTAGCGCGGCTGTTTTTCTTCGTCCTGCACAAGAGGCTAATAAGCTGCTTGATTTAAAAACTAATATTCTGGCTTCTGCGGGTTTATTAGAAGAGGGTGTTGACGTTGAAACTCAATTTGAAAAAATTAGTGTTAAATTAGTCGATATGGATTCTGGTCGCTATACCAATGCCGTTGATTCTGATAGCTATGATCAGCGTAAAGCGTCCTCAGATCCAGCGCTTTCAGTTGCCCTAAGTTCGTCAGAAGATATTGCAAAAATTAAGCGCCGTGCCAATTTTTCTAAGGTGTATATTGTTGAAAATGCCAGTGGCCTTGAAAAGGTTATATTGCCAATCAAAGGCTACGGACTATGGTCAACATTGTATGGCTTTATCGCCCTTGAGTCTGATCTTAAAACTGTTGCTGGTATAGGTTTTTATGAGCATACGGAAACACCCGGACTTGGTGGTGAGGTCGACAATCCAAAGTGGAAGTCTAGCTGGATAGGTAAACAAGCCTACAGTGGCGACGCGCTTGTACTTGAGGTGCTTAAGGGTAAAGTTGATGTATCTCGCGATGGTGCAGAGTCTAAGATTGATGGTCTCGCCGGCGCAACGCTAACCACTAAAGGTGTTGATAACCTTGTTAAGTATTGGTTGGGAGATCAGGGCTTTAAACCTTTTATCGAAAATCTTAAAACAGGGGAGGCGTAATAGATGTCAAAGACTAAAGATATCTTACTAGAGCCAATTGCTAGTAATAATCCTATTGCATTACAGATATTGGGTATCTGTTCGGCACTAGCTGTAACTACCAGCATGAAAGTTGCATTCGTTATGTGTCTAGCGCTAACCACTGTATCTGCTTTTTCAAACCTTTTTGTTTCTTCTATTCGACATCATATTCCAAATAGTATTCGTATCATTGTTCAGATGACGATTATTGCCTCATTGGTAATTATGGTAGATCAGGTGTTAAAAGCGGTTGCTTACGATATCAGTAAGCAGCTTTCAGTATTTGTTGGTCTTATTATTACTAACTGTATTGTAATGGGCCGCTGTGAAGCCTTTGCTATGAAAAATCCGCCACTGCCAAGTTTCTATGATGGCATTGGTAATGGCATTGGCTACAGTGTAATTTTGATGCTGCTAGCCTTTATTCGCGAATTATTTGGTGCCGGTAAAATTTGGGGCATTCAGGTGTTACCAGTCAGCACTGAAGGTGGCTGGTATGTTGCCAACGGTATGATGTTAATGCCACCCAGTGCATTCTTTTTGATCGGTCTGTTTATTTGGGCCCTTCGCGTGTGGAAGACTGAGCAGGTTGAACAGCCAGACTTTAAGATTACTGCGAATAGTCGCAATAGTGAGGTTGTCTAATGGAACATTATCTCAGTTTATTAGTTAGATCGATTTTTATCGATAATATTGCCCTTAGTATGTTTCTGGGTATGTGTACCTTTATTGCGGTATCAAAAAAGATTAATGCTGCAATTGGTCTTGGAATCGCGGTTATAGTGGTACAAACCATTACTGTTCCCGTAAATTATTTGCTAATGAACTATTTGCTAGCAGATGGAGCCCTAGCATGGGCTGGACTTCCGGATGTTAATTTAAGCTTCTTGGTTTACCTGTGCTTTATTGGTGTTATTGCAGCCTTGGTTCAGATTCTAGAGATGGTATTGGATAAATATGTTCCAGCTCTCTACAGTGCACTGGGTGTTTTCTTGCCATTGATCACAGTAAATTGCGCTATTTTGGGTGGTTCGCTGCTAATGGCAGAGCGCGGTTATGGCTTTACTGAAAGTGTTGTTTACGGTATTGGCTCTGGCACATCTTGGGCCCTAGCTATTGCGGTTTTGGCCGGTATTCGTGAAAAGCTAAAGTACAGTGATATCCCAGAAGGTTTACAAGGTTTGGGAATTGTATTTATTACCGTAGGTTTGATTTCCCTTGGCTTTATGTCGTTTGGCGGCATTGATCTATAAAAATTGGAGAATTAAAGCAGTATGACGACTGAAATTATCTTAGGTGTAGCCATGTTCACGGTAGTGATCTTGGCACTTGTTGCCTTTATTCTAGCCGCTCGTAGTAAGCTGGTTGCTTCTGGTGATGTAAATATCGAAATTAATGGCGAAAAGACTATCACTGTTCCTGCTGGTGATAAGCTTTTGCAAACCCTTTCAAATGCTGGCTTATTCTTGCCCTCTGCCTGTGGCGGCGGCGGAAGCTGTGCGCAGTGTAAATGTGTTGTTTCTGATGGCGGTGGCTCTATGTTGCCCACAGAGGAAGCCCACTTTACTCGCAGAGAAGCTAACGAAGGTTGGAGACTATCCTGCCAAGCCCCGGTCAAACAGGACATGAAAGTTGAAGTTCCTGAAGAAGTGTTTGGTGTTAAGCGCTGGGAATGTACTGTCGAATCCAATCCAAATGTAGCTACCTTTATTAAAGAGTTAACTCTTCGCTTACCGGAAGGTGAAAATGTTGACTTTAAAGCGGGTGGTTATGTGCAGTTAGAATGTCCTCCCCACGTTGTGAAGTATTCTGACTTTGACGTTGAAGAAGAATATAGGGGTGACTGGGAGCGTTTTGGCCTCTATCAGTACACTTCTGAGGTTAAAGAGCCTCTAATTCGGGCTTACTCAATGGCTAACTATCCTGAAGAGCAGGGTGTGGTTAAGTTTAATATTCGAATTGCTAGTCCTCCTCCAGGTTCTAGTGATATCCCCCCCGGCAAGATGTCATCTTATGTTTTTAACCTAAAGACGGGTGATAAGATTTCTGTCTATGGACCCTTTGGTGAATTCTTCGCTAAAGAGACCAAAGCTGAAATGGTGTTTATTGGAGGTGGTGCAGGTATGGCACCTATGCGATCACATATTTTCGATCAACTTAAACGTATTAATTCAGACCGAAAAATTAGTTTTTGGTATGGTGCAAGATCCCTTAAAGAATGCTTCTATGATGATGAATATGATCAATTAGCAGCAGACAATGATAATTTTGACTGGCATCTAGCTCTTTCTGATCCTCAACCAGAAGACAACTGGGATGGCCTAACAGGGTTTATTCACAATGTGCTTTATGAGCAGTATTTAAAAGACCATGAAGCGCCAGAAGATTGTGAGTTCTATATGTGTGGTCCGCCTATGATGAATATGGCTGTGGTTAAGATGCTTGAAGATATGGGTGTTGAGCCAGAAAACATTATGCTTGACGACTTTGGTGGCTAGATATTCCTCAGTGATATGGCTCGGGCAAACTACGTTGTTTGTCCTATGGCGCTCACTTGTTGTTCTAGTTAGTCTACTCACAGTAGGCTGCAGTAATGATCCAGAGATTATCCAAATTTCAGGTGCTAAGATGGGTACATCTTACAACGTTACTGTAGTGGCAGATCAATTGCCCCCTGAAAACTTAGAGCAGCAAATAGAGCAGTTGCTATCTAAGGTAGATAATTCAATGTCTACCTACAAAAAGGATTCAGAAATTAGTCAATATAATCGCATGCCAGTTGGGCAGACGATGACTATTTCTCAAGAGTTTGCCGATGTTGTGAGAATCAGCCAAAAAATATGGCAACTAAGTGATGGTGCTTTTGATCCAACTATAGGCCCACTTGTTGACTTATGGGGCTTCGGTCCAGTTGAAAAGCATGATTCTACCCCCTCATCCCAGGCCATAACTCAGGCTAAAACCAAAATAGGCTTTGATTCTGTTGTACTTAATGAGCAGGAATTGTCAAAAACTAAGCCTATTGCATTGGATTTATCGGCCGTGGCAAAGGGCTATGCGGTCGATAGACTGGCTGATTTATTAGAGATGCTCGCTTTGCCTGATTATCTGGTAGAGATTGGTGGTGAAATACGTGTTAGCGGCTTTAATTCTGATGGTGTTGCTTGGCGAATAGCTATGGAGCAGCCGCAATTATTTGCGGAGGTTGATCGGATAATCGATATTACTGATATTGCAGTTGCAACCTCTGGTGATTATAGAAATTATTTTGAGAAAGATGGCATTCGTTATTCACATACTATCGATCCAAAATCGGGTAGACCGATTAGTCATAACTTGGCCTCAGTTACAGTGCTTTCGCCTTCCTGTGCCGATGCTGATGCATGGGCCACTGCCTTTTCAGTAATCGGGGTAGAGCAAGGTTTAGAGTTGGCTCAAGAGCTTGATTTAGCGGTTTATATGCTGGTGAGAGAAAACGAACAATTTGTTGCCAAATCAAGCGCAAGCTTTGATTTGATCATAAATTAGATTTAATAGGTTAATTCACAGTGTTAGATATTTTATTTGCAGTGCTAGGTTTTATTTTTCTAATCTCTATTATGGCAATCGGGGTTTTGATGGGTAAAAAGCCAATAGCAGGCTCCTGTGGAGGTGTTGCCGCTGCTCTGGATGAGAAGGACTACACCTGTGAAATATGTGGTGATGATCCAAATAAGTGCGATGAAATCTCTAAAACTTCAACATCTTTGTTTACCAATGCAGCTGATTTAAAAAATAAGGAATAGTTATGGCAGATTTCTCTTATGACCTAGTGGTAATTGGTAGTGGTCCGGCGGGAGAGGGTGCTGCTATGAATGCGGTTAAACAGGGTTTAAGCGTTGCTGTTATTGATGACCGAGCTCAGCCCGGTGGCGGCTGTACGCACCTTGGTACTATTCCGTCAAAGGCTTTAAGACATTCAGTTCGGCGAATGGTGCAATATAACACTATGCCTATGTTTCGCTCTGTTGGTGATCCCCGTTGGTTTTCCTTCCCTGAGGTTATGAAAGCCGCGGAAAATGTTATTACTAAGCAGGTTGAAGGTAGAACTAAGGGCTATGCCCGAAATCGTGTAAAAATTCATATCGGTAGAGCTAAGTTCATAAATCCGAATGAAGTTATTGTTTCTGATCCATCTGGCAATCCCTTAACCATCAAGGGTAACAACTTTTTGATAGCCACTGGCTCCAGGCCCTATCGCCCAGACGATATTGATTTCAATCACCCTCTAGTTTTTGACAGTGACACTATTCTTTCTCTCGATCATTCTCCATTAAATATCATTATCTATGGTGCTGGTGTTATTGGTTGTGAATATGCGTCTATATTTGCTGGTTTAGATACGCGTGTTGATTTGGTCAATACGCGCGAATGGTTGATGAGTTTTTTGGATGATGAAATTTCTGATGCCCTAAGTTACCATCTGCGAGATTTAGGGGTTAGTGTTCGCCATAATGAAGAATATGAGCGCGTAGAAACCACAGATAATGGAGTCACTCTAGTCCTAAATTCTGGGAAACGTATTCATGGTGATGCGCTTCTATGGTCCAACGGTCGCACCGGTAATACCCATGACCTAGGGTTGGAAAATATTGGTCTTGAGTCTGATATGAAGGGACAAATAAAGGTCAATAGTGACTATCAGACGGCAGTGCCTCATATTTATGCGGCAGGCGATGTGATTGGTTGGCCAGCCCTAGCCGGTGCCGCTTATGATCAGGGCCGGTTTGCCGCTTCTCATATGTGCGATATGCCGGATAAATACCGAGTTGAAGATGTAGCTACAGGAATTTGGACTATTCCCGAAATCAGCTATGTAGGCAAAACTGAGACAGAATTAACCGAGCAAAAAATTCCTTATGAAATTGGTTGTGCCTATTTCAAAGACCTAGCTCGAGCACATATCTCTGAAGAAGAAGTAGGGATGTTAAAGATTCTATTCCATCAAAAGACATTGGAAATTCTTGGTATTCACTGCTTTGGTGCCGAAGCGGCTGAGATTATTCATATTGGTCAAGCCATTATGAATCAAGAGGGTGAGGCCAATAGTATCAATTACTTCTTGCGCACCACCTTTAACTATCCAACTATGGCCGAAGCCTATCGTGTGGCTGCACTTAATGGATTAAATAGGGTGAGTCGTGAGAGTCGTCGCGCATAGCCCAAAGAACATCGCGATTTAATGTTTAAAATAACACAATAGATTTTCCTGAGAGTTGTACCCTTATAGGCTTTGCTGTTTAATCTGTGCATGAAATCAAATCTCCCATTATATATTGGCCTTCGATACGCGCTTAGTCAGCGCAAAGAAGGCTTTTTATCGTTTATTTCTGTGTTTTCGTTTTGCGCTATGGCTCTTGGTGTAATGAGTTTAATCGTTGTGCTCTCAGTTATGAATGGTTTTGATCGTGAAATTAAGCAGCGGTTACTGAATATAATTCCGCATGTTTCCATCAAGCATGACAGCAATATCAGTCCGGAAAAATTTGATCAATTATCTAAGCAATTGTCTATCAATAACGACAGAGTATTCGCTGTAATCCCCATCCTTGAAAACTATGCCATGTTGGCCAACAGTTCTCGTCAGCAGGCGGTGCTCCTTAAAGGAATAGATATCTCGTGGTCATCAGCTAAGTTGTTATCTGACAATATGCTGATGGGTGATGTATCTCAATTGCAGCCTCGAATTTATGGCATATTGTTAGGTAATCAACTGGCAAGAAGTTTAGGTGTTGGGCTTGGCGATAAAGTTGAAGTCATACTGCCAAAACTTTCAGTAACTCCCGTAGGTACGTTTCCGCGTTTAAAGATGATGAAGGTTGTAGGGATATTTGAGGTTGGTGCTCAGGTTGATGCAACTACTGCCTATATTAACCAGCGCGATGCGCAAAAGTTTTTTCAATTGGGCGACAATTATCAAGGCTTACAATTGGCATTAGATAACCCTTTTTTAGCCCACAGTGTGATTGACTCAATAGCGCCTAATTTACCGAAAAAAATGGTTATTGAAAGCTGGGATCAGCAGATGGCGACGCTATTTCAGGCTATGCGTATGGAAAAGTTAGTTATCGGATTACTGTTGTCAGCTATTATTGCGGTAGCTGCATTTAATATTATTGCCTGCCTAGTATTAATGGTTGCCGATAAACGCAAAGATATTGCGGTGTTAAGAACACTTGGCGCCAGATCTGATCAAATTGTAAAAATATTTATCATTCAGGGTTCCGCGATAGGGATAGTTGGGGTGGTTTTGGGCTTAGTTCTGGGTTGTATAATTTCTTTGTTTATTGGCGATATTGTAGCTTTAGTTGAGCAGCTTACTGGCTCGCATATTTTTGATCCAGCGGTGTTCCTGATTAATTCATTGCCCAGTAAACTGGTGTTTTCAGATATTATGCTAGTTGTTGTAGGGGCTTCAGTCATAAGTATTCTTTCAACACTTTATCCCGCTTGGCGTGCAGGTCAAGTATTGCCAGCGGAGGCGCTTCGATATGACCAGTAAAACTGTTTTAAAGGCAACAAATTTACGCCGTGATTACCAGCAGGGTGATGCGACCTCTATTCTCAAAGTAATCAAGGGTATTGACCTTGAGATTATACAGGGCGAGAAGTTAGCTATTGTTGGAGTTTCAGGTTCTGGTAAGTCAACCCTGTTAAATTTAATGGGTGGGCTAGACAATCCTAGCCATGGTTCAGTGGTACTAAAGGGTAAGGATTGGAAAGATCTTGACCCTACTCAGCGCGCGGCATGGCGTAATCAACATATAGGTTTTGTTTATCAATTTCACCACTTACTGGATGAGTTTACTGCGCTTGAAAATGTCTGCTTACCCGGTTTAATAGCGGGTGATGCAGAAAAGAGTAAAGCCTATGCTGAAGAGCTGCTGGACAGAGTTGGGTTATCAGAGAGATTGCATCATCGACCGTCAGAATTATCCGGTGGTGAGCGCCAGCGAGTCGCTATAGCTAGAGCATTGGCTCGTAAACCCTCTCTAGTGCTAATGGACGAGCCTACGGGTAATCTTGATCCTAAGACCGCGGAATCGGTCTTAAAGCTATTAATGGAGCTTAACGAAGAGCTTAAGATAAGCTTTGTGGTTGTAACACATGATCCACATATAGCGCAGCAATTAGACCGAACTATTAGTCTGGTTGATGGTGTTTTGGGGCAGTCCCTTGATTAGGAATCTACCCCTATTTATTGGTGTTCGATATTTTTCCTCAGGAGGCCGTAATAGCAGACTGGTTTCTTTTATATCGCTATTAGCATTATTGGGCTTATCTCTAGGTATTGGCTTGCTTATTTTAGTGCTATCAGTGATGAATGGTTTTGATCGCGAGATGCGTGAGCATATTTTATCGGTTGTACCCCATGTTCAGATTACTCATTCTAACTCTATCCTGGATTGGCAGTCTCAGCGTCAATTGTTAACTACGGTGCCTAATGTTAAGGAAGTAACTCCCTTTAATCGAGTAGAAGGTATTATTTTCTCGCAAAATAATACCAGGCCCATACAGCTTATGGGTTTAGATCGTGAAATATTGCCAATGGGCTTCGAGACTGTACTTAATAATGCAAATTTAACCATTCCAATAGATGGTGAGTTATTGCTAGCAAAGCCAATTATCAATTCGCTCAATTTAACCTTAGGACAAACTATAAACCTTATACTGCCTTCTGACATTAATCGGCGAGCTAAGGTATTTGTGTTAGTGCTTAGGGGGGCTTTTTCCACAAGAACTGAAGCGGATCAAATGCTAGGCATTGTCTCGCTTAATCAAGCAGCGCTTATGTCGGGTACTGTGGGTGATGTTTTTGGCTTTAGGGTGCAACTCGATGACCTTTTTCAGTCTAGAAATACGGCTAATCGTATTTTAAGCCAGCTCCCCTATGGTTATAGCTCGGTCGATTGGACTCAAACCCACGGAAACCTCTATCAAGCCATTCAGCTATCTAGAAACATGGTTACTTTGTTAGTGTTTTTAGTGGTTGGTATTGCCGCATTTAATGTGATTTCCATGCTGATGATGATGGTACTGAAAAAGCGTAAAGATATAGCTATCTTGCAGACCATGGGAGTATCCAAGCCTCAGATAATAAGTATTTTCCTAATTCAGGGTTTATTTATTGCTCTTGCCGGGATTTTTATTGGAGTGATTGTAGGGGTATTAGGCTGCTTTTGGGTAGCAGACTTAGTTGCAGTTGTTGAAGCCTATTTAGGGGCTCCGCTACTAAATACTTCAATTTATCCGATTGATTATGTGCCCGTCGATTTAAGGTTGGGAGATGTGTTGTTTGTTGCATTGTCAGCTTTATTGCTAACATTGTTGGCTACTTTATATCCTGCTATAAAGGCCAGCAATACCGTGCCTGCTGAGACTTTGCGCTACCAAAACTAGGCTTAATGTTTTTTACTTTGAACTCGTTTCTCGTTGCGTTCTTGCCAGTTTTTTAAAACCTTCCATCGCCACAGCTGAAAAATGGCGAAGTAGCTAGCAATAGAGAGAATAGTGCCGCAAATAAGACTGCCCAATAATAGTGGCTTTAAAACATCAGAGCCTAAGCTTTTAAACCACTGCCAGTCCATTTGAGCCGAAAACTGCACAGCTTGCGTATCCAGAATGCTCGAGCCCAGTTGATAGGTAAGAAAAAACATCGGTGGAATAGTGATAGGGTTACTAATCCATATCAAGATAATACCAATGGGTAGGTTAGCGCCAAGCCAATAACAGAGAACTACGGCAATTAATGTTTGCCCAGGTAGTGGTAAAAACGCGCAAAAAATGCCAATCGCAAAGGCAAGAGAGACTGAGTGGCGATTGATATGAAATAAATTCGGATCTTTTGCTAGAGATCTTATCCATCGCAAAGAGGGTGCATCCAATAGCTTATTCACATTGGGCAAGAAACGATGAATGATTTTTCTAGGCATATTGTTAAGTCATATGTTTAGTTATCGTTAATTTTATGTCGAATACCACTTTGAGTCACGCTATAACAGCGGACAGATTGTATGAAGCAGGCTACAATACATCAATACTTTAAATTATAGACACAGAGATCGTATTAATTGAAAAATCATCAAAGTAGTGCGCTTCACATTGAGCGTCTAGCTAAAACATATGACAATAACTTTGAAGCACTTAAGGGAATTGATCTCGAAGTCAAAGAGGGAGATTTTTTTGCACTGCTAGGCCCCAATGGTGCTGGGAAGTCGACAACTATAGGTGTTATTTGTTCTTTAGTAAGAAAATCTAGTGGTGGCGTCAAAATATTTGGTATTGATATAGACGAAGACTTTAGTGCTGCTAAGCAATATGTGGGCGTTGTGCCTCAAGAGTTTAATTTTAATCAGTTTGAAAAGCCTATAGATATTCTGGTTACTCAGGCGGGTTACTATGGTATTCCAGCTTCGATTGCCACCCAGCGAGCCCATAAGTATCTTAAACTTTTAGGGTTGTGGGAAAAGCACAATGTTCCCTCTAGAAGCCTTTCCGGCGGAATGAAGCGTCGATTAATGATTGCTCGCGCTTTAATTCATGAGCCTAAATTATTGGTGTTGGATGAACCTACTGCGGGTGTTGATATTGAACTGCGCCGATCAATGTGGAGCTTCCTTGAAGATATTAATCGTCAGGGAACCACTATTATTTTAACAACTCATTATCTAGAAGAAGCTGAGCGCCTATGTCGCAATATTGCCATCATAGATAAGGGTAAGATTATTAAAAACACCAGCATCAAAAACTTAATAAAACAGCTTAATAAAGAAACCTTTGTTCTTGATTTAAATAGAGAAATTAAAGATATAAAGCCTCTCGAAGGTTACCCATTAACCTTGATTGATAGTACTACAATTGAGGTTGCTGTAGATAAGGATAAATCATTAAATCAGCTTTTTAACCACCTTACGGATATGGATATTGAGATTATCAGCATGAGAAATAAGGCCAATCGCTTGGAAGAATTGTTTATTGATATGGTAGAGAAAAACCTGAAATCTGACGAGGCTTCAAGCAATGGATAATCAGAAAAAGTGGGTTGCCTTTTCAACCATTGTGCGGCGCGAGATTCGTCGTTTTATGCGTATTTGGCCGCAAACATTAGTACCGCCAGTGATAACTATGGCTCTGTACTTTGTTATTTTTGGTAAATTGGTCGGTTCACGTATAGGCGAGATGGCATCATTACCCTATATTCAGTTTGTTGCCCCAGGTTTGATAATGATGTCTGTTATTACTAATTCTTATTCTAATGTAGTGTCATCTTTCTTTGGCTCAAAATTTCAAAGTAATATTGAAGAATTACTGGTTTCACCCACCCCTAACTGGATTATTTTGCTTGGCTATATTGTAGGCGGTATGGCGCGTGGACTGGGTGTGGGCTTAATTGTCACTATATTGTCGATTTATTTTGCTGATTTTACGCTTTATAGCCTGCCGGTTACTATTGGTATTGTGTTGATGACTTCGCTAATGTTTTCACTGGCAGGTTTAATTAATGCCATCTTTGCTTCAAGTTTTGATGATATCTCTATTATTCCAACCTTTGTTTTAACACCGCTTATATATCTAGGTGGTGTTTTCTATTCAATCGAGTTGTTAACCGGTTTCTGGAAAACCCTAACTCTTTTAAACCCCATACTGTATATGGTCAATGCGTTTAGATATGGCATGGTAGGAATAACCGATATAAATATTGTCGGCTCTTTTGCTATGGTAGGGCTATTTTCAGCCATATTGTTCTTTGTGGCATTGTGGTTGCTAGAGAAAGGCTCGAGGTTAAGAAGTTAATGAGTGATTACACATTTACCGAGCTGGGTAAAGATACAAGCTATAGCGATTCTTATGATTCTAGCCTGTTATGCCCAATATCTAGAGTCAAAGCTAGGCAGTCTAATGATCAGTCTAAGCCATTGCCTTTTATCGGGGTCGATGTTTGGACAGCTTATGAGTTATCTTGGTTAAATCTTAACGGGTTACCACAAATTGCTATTGTTGAATTTATGGTTCCCTGTGATAGCCAATCTATTGTCGAGTCAAAGTCCTTCAAGCTGTACCTAAATTCCTTTATACAGACGCAATTTGTTTCTATGGAAGCAGTGGAACATCAACTGGTTGTCGATCTATCAGCAGCCACTGGTGCTGTTGTTGAAGTTACACTTTATGAAATCTCAGAATATCAAGGTATTCAGCCTATAGGTGAGCCTCAAGGGCTTTGCGTTGATAGGCAGCCATTGGTTATTGATGCTTACAGCCCTGATGCTAGTTTGTTGAGACTGGAGAGCGATACACAGGTTATTGAAACTCTTTACTCTCATTTGCTGAAAACCAATTGTCCGGTTACAGATCAGCCAGATTGGGCATCGGTTTATATTTTTTATAAGGGTGCAAAGATTGATCAGGCGGGGTTACTTAAATATATAGTTTCTTATCGACAACATCAGGATTTTCATGAGCAATGTGTCGAGCAAATATTCACAGATATTATGTCAGCCTGTTCCCCCTCAGAGTTATCAGTCTATGCTCGTTATATGCGAAGGGGAGGGCTCGACATCAATCCGTTTAGAAGCACTCATATGTTGCGACCACCACTGTTCAGACAGGTGCGACAATAGTTAGGCAAGACTGGTTTTTAAAAACTCTGCAAGAAGATCAATAGCTTGGTTTTTACTATTTTTACGTACGTTTAAAAGACTAATCCCAACAGTTCCAAGATCTGGGTAGCGCTGCGAAGTAGGGATGATCTTTAGGTTTTCTGGCACAGTGCTTTTAGCTAGTACAGTTACACCCAACCCCTCTTGTATAGCATATTGAATGCCAGTTAGATCGGGGATGTTATATACAATCTGCCATGGCTGTTTTATTTTTTTTAAAATCTTAATGGCTCGCTGTCGATAGATACAACCCTCAGGTGCAACTATAAGCGGAACTGGCGGTGGTTTTTGACTGTTGTACTCAGGCCCCGAAACCCAGACTAGGTTATCAGTTTTTACTAGATTATCGGATTCTTCTAAGGGGTTATTTTGCAGTGCCAGAATTAAGTCGTGAGCGGCTTTCCCTGATCGTGATAGCAAGGTCTTGCTGAGCTCACAATTTACTTCCAGAGTGACATTGGGGTATGCCTTAGCAAATCTACCCACTATCTTAGGTAAAAGTATGGTGGCAAATTCACTGGGAATTCCAAGTCGCACCTTGCCCATAACGGTGCTCTTTGAATATTCGCTGACCGCAAGATCATTCAGCGACAATATTTGTTTAGCATATTCATAAATAGTCTCACCGGCTTCCGATAAAACAAGATTTTTACCATCCTTAACAATTAAGGTTTCATCTAATAGACCCTCGAGTCTATTGATCTGTAGGCTTATAGCAGGCTGTGATCGTCCCAATAGATCGCCAGCCTTTGTATAGCTATTAAACTCTACAACAGTCACGAAGGCGCGCAGTAAATCCATGGGTAAATTTTTCATTTAATGGCACTTTTTAAATCAATATTAAGTATTTATAAAACTAATGGAAACATTATATCTATTAATTTAACTTATTGTAAATCTAGCGATATTATTGTTTCATTCCTAAGACAAATATTGCTTAATTTATGTCTATATCAGAACAGCCAAAAAACACGCGTTTTCACAGTTTCCATATTGAAGCTGGTGGCAAAATGGTGCCTTTCGCTGGCTATTCAATGCCTATTAATTATGCCGGCGGCATTATGCAAGAGCATCTTCATACTCGTGATGCAGCGGGTTTGTTTGATGTATCTCATATGGGTCAAGTAATAATTCGTGGTACCAAAGCAGCGGAGCAACTTGAGGCGCTAATGCCGCTCGATTTACAAAAGCTTGCTATCAATAACATGACCTACAGTACTCTGATCAATGAGCAGGGCGGTATTCTTGATGATCTGATTATCACGCGATGGGATGATCAAACCTTTTTTGTGGTAGTAAATGCGGCTTGTAAATATCAAGATATACAACACTTTCGCGACAATCTTCCCGGCACTGAAATAATTGAGTTAGAAGAGCAAGGCTTATTGGCGCTGCAAGGCCCATTAGCGGTTGATGTTCTTGTCAAGCTAGCGCCAGATGTTGTGGATTTGCATTTTATGCAGGGTCGCTCAGTCACTATTGAGGGCTGTTCCTGCTATATCACCAGATCGGGCTACACCGGTGAAGACGGTTTTGAAATATCCATTAAGCCCGAAGATTGCTCTGTTATTGCCGATGCGTTACTTAATGATTCATCAGTTCGGTGGATTGGTCTTGGGGCACGTGATTCGCTTCGCTTAGAAGCAGGGTTATGTCTCTATGGGCACGATATGAATCAGCAGACAAGCCCAGTTGAAGCCAGCCTATTATGGAGCATTAATAAGTCACGTCGCGCAGAGGGGCAGAAGCATGGCGGCTTCTTGGGCTCAGAGACTGTACTAAAACATATCGATCAAGGTGTTTCACAGAAGCGCGTAGGTTTTATGGTCGATGGTCGAGCGCCAGTTCGCGAGGGAGCTGAGATTATTGATAAACAGGGCACAGTTATTGGTGCTATTAGTAGTGGTGGCTTCTCGCCTAGCTTACAACAGCCCATCGCTATGGGCTATATCGCAATAGATTATGCAACTACAGGAACAACGGTAAATGCGATGGTCAGAGGTAAGTCGCGACCACTGGTTGTTTGTTCAATGCCATTTGTCCCCCAACGCTATTATCGAGGATAACTCAGGAGAAGTTAGATGCTTCAAAAGAAACGTACGCTCAATGATCTGCAACATGCTGAACAATTCGTTAAACGTCATGTAGGCCCAAGTGTTGAAGATCAGCAAGCAATGCTTAGCATGCTCAATTGTAATAATTTACAGCAGCTTATTGAACAGGTCGTTCCTGAATCTATCACCAATAATCAGCCATTAGATTTGCCGCTTCAGTGCACAGAATCACAGGCGCTTAAAGAGCTTCGTCAAATTGCTAATAAGAATAAGATCTGCAAAAGTTTTTTGGGTCAGGGCTATTATGGCACCCTAACGCCAAATGTTATTTTGCGAAATATCCTTGAAAACCCGGCTTGGTACACAGCTTATACACCTTATCAGCCTGAAATTTCCCAGGGTCGTTTAGAAGCGCTTATAAATTTTCAAACCATGGTGACCGATCTTACAGGACTAGAAATAGCTAATGCCTCTATGCTTGATGAAGGAACAGCCGCTGCCGAGGCTATGACGCTGTCACGACGTGTATCAAAATCCAAATCAAATCGCTTTTATATCGATAGTGACTGCTTGCCACAAACTATCGATATTATTGCTACCCGAGCTGAACCCTTGGGTATTGAGGTGGTAATTGGTAATCCTCAAGATTGTGATGGTGATGTATTTGGTATGTTACTGCAGTACCCTGGTGTTAGTGGTGAAATTCAAGATCACAGAGACACTATAGCTAAGGTTCAAGCACAAAAGGGCATTGTGGTGATGGCGGCGGATATTCTTAGCCTGGTGCTACTTGAGTCGCCGGGTTCATTGGGTGCAGATATAGCCATAGGGTCCACACAGCGTTTTGGGGTACCTATGGGCTTCGGTGGTCCTCATGCGGCTTATATGGCGACTAGAGAGGCATACAAGCGCAATCTTCCCGGTCGTATTGTAGGCCTGTCTCAAGATGCACAGGGTAATCCAGCCTACAGGTTGGCATTGCAAACCAGAGAGCAGCATATTCGTCGCGAAAAAGCGACATCGAATATATGTACTGCACAGGTTTTATTGGCAGTAATAGCGGGTATGTATGCGGTTTATCACGGCCCCAAAGGTTTAACCGATATTGCCAATCGTGTACATATGCTAACCACAGTATTAGCCAATGGCTTAAATCAACATAATATACCCACAGTAAATACCAGTTGGTTTGATACTCTGACCTTAAAGACTGGAGACAATACCGCGGCTATTATCGGCAGAGCGAAAGCTAACAATATCAATTTACGCCAAATTGATAACAATCATTTGGGTATATCTCTCGATGAAACCACCAGTGCCGAAGAAATTGTGCAGTTGTGGGATACCATTATTGGTCACCATAACCTATCCATTGATCAGATAGCCGAACAGGCGGTGCAGAATATTCCTGGCAATATGATGCGAACAGAGAGTTTCTTAGATCATGAAACGTTTAACAGCTATCACTCAGAAACAGAAATGTTGCGCTATATCCGTAAACTATCGGATAAGGATATTGCTCTAGATAGAGCCATGATACCCCTTGGTTCATGTACCATGAAGCTAAATGCAACTGCTGAAATGTTGCCGGTAACCTGGCCAGAATTCGCTAATATTCATCCGTTTGCTCCCGCTGATCAAACGCTGGGTTATCAGATGCTTATAGATCAGCTGGAATCAATGCTTTCAGAAATTACTGGTTATGATGGTATTTCATTGCAACCAAACGCTGGGTCTCAAGGTGAATATGCCGGTTTGTTAGCTATAAAATCCTACCATGAAAGCCGTGGTGACCATCATCGCGATATCTGTTTGATACCAAGTTCAGCCCACGGCACTAACCCAGCCTCTGCGCAGATGTGTGGAATGAAAGTAGTGGTTGTCGCCTGCGACGATCATGGCAATGTGGATATTGATGATCTAAAGCAAAAAGCCGAACAACACAGAGATAATCTTTCAGCCATAATGGTGACTTACCCATCTACTCACGGCGTGTTTGAAGAAAATATTACTGAGCTATGTGACATTGTTCACCAACATGGCGGTCAGGTTTATATTGACGGCGCCAATCTAAATGCCATGGTTGGCGTATGTCAGCCAGGTAAATTTGGCGGTGACGTATCCCACCTTAACTTGCATAAAACGTTCTGTATTCCTCATGGTGGCGGTGGTCCTGGTGTTGGTCCGGTTTGTGTAGGTGAGCATTTAGCAGAGTTCTTGCCGCAAGATAACTCTGCCACTCGTCGCGGTGGAAGAATATCAGCAGCGCCTTTTGGTAGCGCCAGTATCCTGCCTATCACTTGGATGTATATCAGAATGATGGGTTATAGCGGGTTGAGACAGGCAACAGAGGTGGCTATCTTAAACGCCAACTATATCGCTAAGCGACTAGAGTCGAAATACAGCATATTATTTACCGGTGCTAATAATCGTGTTGCTCATGAATGCATTGTTGATACACGCGATATTAAAGAGCAAACCGGCGTTAGCGTTGATGATATTGCCAAGCGCTTAATAGACTATGGTTTTCATGCCCCAACTATGTCATTTCCAGTGGCTGGAACCCTTATGATTGAACCGACTGAAAGTGAGTCAAAGCGAGAAATAGATCGTTTTTGTGATGCCATGCTATCAATCGCCGATGAGGTTGCCGAATTAGCTGATGGCAAGTACAGCCTAGAAGATAACCCTCTAGCCGGTGCGCCTCACA
>JBJKZE010000029.1:0-25423 GCA_045560645.1 Porticoccaceae bacterium
AGATGTTGATAGACAGGGTATTTTTCTAGAGCTTCAAGCACTGGCTAGCAGTGTTGATAAGCTATTATTGGTTGAATTAGCTGAGTCGCAAAAGTCAGTTCAGCAGCCGGTTGAAAAGCCAGTTCAGCAAAAACAGACTGTATTAGATGAGTTTTTAACCGATTTAAGTAGCCTAGTTCGTGTTCGCCAGCGACAAAACCCTATAGAGCCAATATTGCTTCCTTATGAGGAGCGAATTGTTAGACGTAATATGCGAATGATATTTGAGCAGGCACAGCTGTCACTATTGCGTGAAGAGCAGAAAATTTATCGGGCAACACTGGAAAAAGCACAACATTATTTACAGCGATTTTTCCAATCCAATCCAGGTAGCCAGGCTGTGAATCAACGTATAGCGGTGTTGCTAGATACTAGTATTACTCAACAGATACCTGATGTTCATAATTCTCTGGAAGCTATCCAAGCTTTATTGATTATGCGTGAGCAGCGAATAATTGAGGGTGAAAAATCTATTCCACTGGAGTCTGGTCAGTGAGGCAGTTATTGCTTATCACGTTGGGCGCACTGCTATTGGGCGCCGCCGCAATATGGTTGATGCAACAGGATCAGGGTTATATTCTGATCAGCCTTGGCAGTGTAAGTGTTGAGATGAGTTTTTGGCTGGGTGCGATTATTTTTGTAGTTGCTAGTTGTATTTTAATTTGGCTTTTGTTGTTTTTAAGATGGCTTTTGGCTGCCGGAGGTGTGCGCCAGTGGTGGATTGCTAGACGAGCAAACAAACAAACTAGTAAAACTGCAAAAGGCCTTATGGATTTCTTAAGCGGTGATTGGTTATCAGCTGGTCGTATTCTCAAGCAATCGGTAAAGGATCCAGAGCTCTCCAAGGTAAGTCTTTTATTTGCAGCAAAGGCGGCGGCTAATAATCAGCAATTAGAACAAGCAAAGCAGCTTTTAACGGAATTTTCAGTTGAGTATCCTCAGTATAAAGATTTTGCTAGCTTACAGATGGCTGAGTCATTAATTCAGGCATCACAGATTGATCGAGCTATAGAAATACTTGAGGTAATTCAATCAGAAAATAAAACATCCCTGAGGTTAATGGCCAATATCTATGTTCTTACGTCTAATTGGTCGGCACTGGAGTCTTTGTTGCCCAAGATCAAACGTCAATCTGTGCTAGACGAGAAAAATTTTAAGGCGCTTCAGGTAAAGACTTATTGTGGACTGCTAACTAATATAGACCCTAAATTATCGGCCAAAGTTAGCATTCAAAAATTAGAGGCTATATGGTCTGGGATACCTCGATCATTACGTCAGATTGCTGAAATTATTGCTGCATACAGCCACGGTTTAGCCACTGCAGATGCGCCTGAAAAGGCATTAAGTCTTTTGACTAAAGCGCTTAAGTTAAATTGGCATCCAAGTTTACTTCAGGCCTATGGTCGATTAGAAATTAAGGATGGTACAAAGCAGTTAGCTATAGGTGAGCAATGGCTGGCAACATATTCTGATGACCCCCAATTGCTTTTTGCTCTTGGTGGCATTTGTCGCAGAATGGGGTTTTTGGGCAAGGCTAAGGACTATATGCAATCGACGATTGATATTGCACCTACAGTGCAGGCTTATCATGAGTTAGCAGCGGTGCTTGAATTGCTTGGTGATACTAGTAGTAGTTCAGAGGTGTATCGAAAGGGGTTGCGATTTGCTACTCAATCAATGGTTGATAAAGCTTAAATTTTACGTCGCTTAAGATCTCTAATTAAAAATCTTGCTGGATGCATTGCTAACCTAAGATCCATTTCAAGAGGTGGAATTTCAGCACTGACTTCTGCCGCCAAAATTTCTGCTGTCAGTGGCGCATAACTCAATCCTCTCGAGCCTAGACCACAGTGAATATAGAGGTTTGGATGATAACTGCCAAAGTTATCTATGATCGATGTGGCGTCGTGACGCAAGTCTTGAAATTGCTCAGTAAATTGCTTTGCATTGGGCACAGCACCGACTATAGGTAAATAATCATTGGTAGTGCAGCGAAAATTGGCTCTACCATCTAAATCTTCAGCTTTTTCAAGCTTAATAGCCTTTGCAATACCTTTATCAGTTTTTCTGAGCGTCTCTAAATTGGCTGTATGGTCTTGAGTTCGAAGCTCTGTAGATAGCAGCCCCTTGTTGTAGGATGCGCCGCAACTTTGCACACCTTTACTGGTGGGGGCGATATAGCCTTTGCCGCAAATAACGGTTTTTAAATTATTGATCCCTAAGTCGCTGGGAATATGGGTAACCTGTCCACGCAACTGATTTACTGAAAGATAATCAGTCTGAGAGAACTTGGCACATTCATAGGCAGTGGCTATAACCAATGTTTCAGCGCTGGCGACAATATCAGCTTGTTGATCTATCAGAGCCCACTGATTGGTGTTAGTGCAGTGTTGTATTTGATCAATATCTGCAGTAACAAGTGCAATTTGATGTTGTTGCAATATGTTCTTACACAGTTCTTGCGGAGGAAGCCAGCCTAAGCTGGGGAAAAATAGTCCCTGCTGGGCTTCAAGTGACAGACCGCTGACAGCGCAGATTTGTTGATTATCCAACTCAGTGACTAACTCTGTATGTTCGGCATAGCGCTCGGCTATTTGTTGTAAATTTACTCTAGATTGATCGCTATCCGGTAAAAGCATAACGCCGCATTGGGCGCCTAAACCCTGTTTCCAATAGGTTTGATAGTATCTGCTAGCCAGTGTCATGGCGGTTAGATTGATTCTTGGTAAGGCATCATTTTGGCGAGATAGTTTAGGGTAAACCACAGCCTGAAGATTGCCAGAGCCCTCATTGGCTACCGACTTATGACGATCAATGACTGTTACTTTAAAACCTCTTTTAGTTATAGCTGCGGCGGCTGAGCAACCGGCTATTCCGGCGCCGATAATTATTACATCTCTTTGGTTTTTTTGTGCAGGTAATTGATCAATGTGCCAATGTGTAGAGGCTACTTTTTCAGTTTTTACTGGCCCTTTAAAGATTCCTTTGAGAGATTCTCTTTTTTTGCCAAATCCTTTTAGCTTAGTGACTTCAAAGCCTACATCTATTAGCCCTTTTCTAACATGTGATGCGCAGGAAAAGGTGGCAAATGTTGTTTTTTTAGAAGAAAAAGAGGCCACAGTTTTAAATATTTCATCAGTCCACATATCAGGGTTTTTGCTGGGTGCAAAGCCGTCTAAGAACCATGCATCGACCGTTTTTCTCTGATAGCTGGCCAAAAATGACTGAGGACTTTGGGCTATGCTATTAAACATCTGCTGGGCTTCACCGAGCATAAGCATAAGCTGAATACGCCCCTCGGCTAAGGAGACCAGATGAACGCCTGGAGTCAGTACTGGATACTGTTCAAGCAATTGCTGAGATAATTCAGAAAATACAGACCAGCTTTTATGGATATTAAATAAGTCAGATGCGGCAATGGGTCTTAATTCAGTAGATATAAACTGTAATCGCCAATTTTTGGGTGCAGTTTTTAACCAAAGATCGCAGGTGGTTAAAAAATTAAGCCCAGTACCAAATCCAGTTTCACCAATAACAAATACAGAGTTATCAGAATGCTCTTGGCTAGATAAGTTTTTCCATCGTTGTTCAAGCTGGTTCTGTTGAAGAAATAGATACTCGGTTTCTTTTAACCCGTTTTCAGAGAAGGGGGATTCACTAAGATAATAAACGTCGTCAAATTCACTGCAAAAGGGAATATTATCCCGCCATTCGATTGCGGCAGTTCTAATCACTGACGCAGAGGCTTTAGTCATGATTTAACAAGCCAAACTCGGTTAAAATCTGTTGGCACCATTGATCGATATATTGATCGGTTAAATCAAATTGATTTTCATCATCTAAGGCTAAGCCTAAAAAGAATTTTTCATCATCGGTTAGCGCCTTTGATTGTTCAAACTCGTAACCCTTATTGGGCCAAAGGCCTACAGCTGAAGCTCCCTGATTGACTACTTTAGCCCATAAATAGCCAAGCGCATCTTGAAACCACTGGGGGTAACCTACTTGATCGCCAAGCCCAAAAATAGCTACCTTAGTATGGGATAAATCTAATCCATCCAATAGCTGCCAGTGGGTTTCCCAGTCTTCTTGAAGTTCTCCGTAGTCCCATGTGGGTATGCCAAGAATTAATTGATGGTACTGTGGCATAAGTTCTATGCAGTCATTGGCAATATTGTGTACATCAATTTTTTGCTCAGGCATCTTGGCTTGAATGCTATCGCGAATTTTTTCCGCTGCCATTTCGGTATAACAGGTTGAGCTGCCATAAAATAGTCCAATTGTGTTTTGCATCTTCTTGCTTAGCCCCCGATCTCGTAACTGCCGGCAAAGTCTAGTTGACGCCATGCTTCATAGGTCACTATAGAGACTGCATTGGATAGATTAAGACTGCGGCTGTCAGGCTGCATAGGCAGGCGTATAACTTTATCTTCACCTAGGTTTTGTCGAATATCAGCGGGAAGGCCGCGAGTCTCTGGGCCAAATAATAGACAGTCACCTGGTTTATATTGGACTTTTGAAAAGCAATTTTTGCCCTTGGTGCTAAGACCGTAAACCCTATTAGGTTTTATTTTTTCTATATATGACTCCCAGCTTTTGTGAACCTGAAGCGATTGAAATTCCAGATAATCCAGACCGGCGCGTCGAAGTTTCTTGTCATCTAAATCAAAGCCAATAGGCTCAATAAGATGAAGAGTAAAGCCTGTATTGGCGCAGAGGCGGATTATATTGCCTGTATTGGGCGGTATTTCAGGTTGATAAAGAACAATATCTAGCATAATTAATATTTTATTCGCACAGTAGTATTTTATGGGACAATGCTATTATCGCATTAAATGATGATCTGATTACAGAGGCGATAAGGCTTTTTGCATCTAAACTTACAATGAGGTCGATTGGGTGATTGAGATACCGTTCCAACGATTGGGCGATGATATTCTGCAGGCTATTATCGAAGAATTTATCCTTCGTGAGGGCACTGACTATGGTGCTCGTGAAACAGATTTTGCAAGCAAGGTTGCGCAGGTGCATAAACAATTAGCCTCAGGTGAGATTGTGATTACATTTGATCCGAAAACAGAAAATTGTACGTTGCTTACTCGACATCAGTTTCTGCGTAATAAGCGCTCATTAATGGAAGATAGAAATTTTGCTCAACAAGAGTTAGATACTTATCAGGATTATGTTGATGATATGGGTGGGGTTGAATAAAAATGTCTGAATCATCGGCATTAAATTCTGCATTAATTCCCTGGAAACAGGCGATTGCTAATGCGCCACAGATTTTAGTGGGGCTAAGTGGCGGTATAGATTCCGTATTACTACTTGAGCTACTTAAACAGCAGATTGATTCCAAGCTTATTCAAGCGGTGCATATTAATCATGGGTTATCTGACAATGCTGATCAGTGGCAACAGTTTACTCAGGACTATTGCCGCCAGCTGGATGTGGACTACCATGCTGAAAAAATTCAATTAGTCGTTACTGGAGAAGGTATAGAGGCTGCTGCCCGAGAAGCCCGATATGCTGTTTTCGAAAAACTCTTAAAACAGAATGGACTATTATTTTTAGCGCATCATGCCGATGATCAGGTGGAAACAGTTCTCTATCGGTTATTGCGCGGCTCTGGTTCTAAGGGCTTAGCCGGCATGCCTGAATCAAGACCTCTAGGCATGGGTCAATTGATTCGTCCACTATTAGCTTATTCCAAGCAGGCGATTCAGCGCGAGGCAGTCGAGAGAGATTTAAATTGGATTGAAGATGAAAGTAATTTAGACAATCAATTTGATCGCAACTATATTCGTAATAAAGTTATTCCTGTCATAGCCAAACGCTGGCCAGATTATCCTCAAGCAATTATGCATTCGGCGGGTCTAAGTGACCAAGCCAATCAGTTGTCTAAAGACATGGCGCTAGAGGATTTGGCAAGTTTAGATGAATTAAAAGAGCGGGCTGGCTGGTCGATTTCAATAGAGGCACTAACCAATCTTTCTACCCTAAGACAGAGGAATTTTTTGCGCTATTGGTCAGACAATCAAAATTTGTCTGCACCTAGCGGCAAGATCATTAATGAAATACTATCTTCGGTGGTTGGCGCTCGCCAAGACGCTTCACCAGAGGTTGTTTGGCAGTCTCAATGTTGGGCGCGGTTTCAAAATAGGCTGTATCTGTTAAATTTTAGCAACCAACAAGCCCCACAAGATTCCCCTAGAAGTTGGAATATGCAAAATTGCCTATTATTAGCTGATGGTAGTCAAATAAGTGCTGAAACATCTAAGGGTAAAGGTTTATTAGTTGCAGCCGACTCTCTCGAGATTCGCTACCGGCAAGGGGGTGAGCGCTGTAAGCCTGAGGGAAGAGGGCATTCGAGTAGCTTGAAAAAATTATTATTAGAATATCAGTTGCCGCCATGGCTACGAGATAGGGTGCCTCTATTTTACGCAAATAAAGAACTGGTGGCTGTAGGTGATTTATGGGTTTGTGAGGGCTGGGGTACTAAGCCTAACCAAAGTGGTGTGAAGATAAAATGGCAAGTAGATTCTCTGTAGATGAGAGTGGAATACTGACCTTGTTTGTGGCAATATACTACCCCATCTTACAACGGATGGGTCAGAGGCTAAAAACATGTGTTTTGATAGCCAAATCACCTTCCCAAAAGACTATTAATACTCAATTTCTGATCTGTACAGGGTCTCTATGACGCGTTTTATTTTTGTAACTGGTGGTGTTGTTTCTTCTTTGGGGAAAGGTATTGCTGCCGCATCCTTAGGTGCTGTTCTTGAAGCCCGTGGATTAAGTGTCACCATCTTAAAGTTAGATCCCTATCTCAATGTTGATCCCGGGACAATGAGCCCTTATCAGCACGGTGAGGTCTATGTAACCCAAGACGGTGCAGAAACTGACCTTGATTTAGGGCACTATGAGCGTTTTTTGCGCTCAAAAATGACGCAAAATAATAACTTTACCAGTGGTCAGGTTTACGAGACTATTTTGCGTCGTGAGCGTCGTGGTGATTATTTGGGTGGCACCGTTCAAGTAATCCCACATTTAACCGATGAGATTAAAAGCCGCGTCTATGCTGGTGCCGGCGATCATGATATTGCTGTTGTCGAAATTGGTGGTACGGTTGGTGATATTGAATCACAGCCATTCCTAGAAGCTGTGCGACAGTTAAAAGTTGAATTGGGTCATCAAAGAGCATTGCTATTGCATCTTACCTTGGTGCCCTATATTGCCTCTGCGGGTGAGACCAAAACTAAACCTACTCAACACTCAGTGAAAGAAATGCGCTCTATCGGCTTGCAGCCAGATGTGTTGTTGTGTCGGTCTGAAGTTGAACTTGAAGAAGGACAGCGAAAAAAGATTTCACTGTTTACCAATGTTGAAGAAAAAGCCGTTATACCGCTGATGGATGCGCCAACTATTTATCAGGTGCCGCGCATGCTTCATGAGTGGGGTTTAGACCAGTATGTTTTAGACCGGTTTAATTTAAGTAATCCGGCAGCCGATTTATCAGAATGGGATGCGGTGGTTGATAACCAGTTAAATTCTGAGGGCGAAGTAACTATCGCTATGGTTGGTAAATATATGGAGTTGCTGGATGCTTATAAGTCTCTGTCTGAGGCTTTGATTCATGCCGGCATCCATAATAAAACTAAGATCAAGATACGCTATATCGATTCTGAAAAATTAGAATCAGATAACAGTCTTATTGACGGTGTTGATGCGATTCTTGTTCCTGGTGGCTTTGGTACTCGCGGTACCGAAGGTAAAATCTTTGCGGTAAAAACCGCGCGTGAAAATAATATTCCCTATTTGGGTATTTGTTTAGGCATGCAAATTGCCGTGATTGAATATGCGCGCAATGTCTGCGGTATGACCAGCGCAAATAGTACTGAATTTAATGCCCAAACAGAATACCCAGTTGTCGGCCTGATTACTGAGTGGGTCGATGAAGAAGGGAATAAAGAACAGCGTTCTGAAGATTCTGATTTAGGCGGTACTATGCGTTTGGGTTCTCAGGTATGTCATTTGATCCCCGGTTCTGTGGCGCATTCTATTTATGGTAGCGAACAAATTGAAGAGCGCCATCGCCACCGCTTTGAAGTTAATAACAACCTATTACCCCAAATTAAAGAAGCAGGTCTAGTGGTGGGTGGTTTGTCAGCTGACAAAACGCTGGTAGAAACAGTAGAGCTGCCTGATCATCCGTGGTTTTTTGCCAGTCAGTTTCACCCAGAATTTACCTCAACGCCCAGAGATGGCCACCCTTTGTTTCAAGGTTTTGTAGCAGCGGCTTCGACTTTTCAGAAAAGCAAAGAGAGCTAAATTATGAGTGCCAAGTTAATAAATATTGCATCCATTGATGTCAGCAATGAAAAGCCCATGGTGCTTTTTGGTGGTATGAATGTGTTGGAGTCACGCGATATGGCGATGCAAGTAGCTGAAGCCTATGTTGAAGTGACGCAAAAGCTTGGTATCCCCTACGTGTTTAAAGCCTCTTTTGATAAAGCCAATCGATCATCGATTCACTCTTTTCGAGGTCCGGGATTAGATGAAGGTTTGAAAATTTTTCAAGAGATAAAGCAAACCTTTGATATTCCATTGATCACCGATGTGCATGAAATAGATCAGGTGAGTCCCACTGCTGAGGTTTGTGATGTTATTCAGTTACCGGCTTTTTTGGCTAGACAGACAGATTTAGTCGCGGCAATGGCAAAAACCGACGCGGTAATCAATATTAAAAAACCGCAGTTTCTAAGCCCGAGTCAAATGGGCAATATCGTGGATAAATTCCGCGAATGCGGCAACGAAAAAGTGATGTTATGTGAGCGTGGTGCCTGCTATGGGTACGACAATTTAGTCGTTGATATGCTTGGTTTTCGCACCATGAAAACAGTCAGCGGTGGTCTGCCACTTATTTTTGATGTCACCCATGCTCTGCAGTGTAGAGATGCATTAGGTGCTGCCTCAGGCGGTCGTCGCCAGCAGGTTGCTGAGCTAGGTAGAGCGGCTATTGCTGTTGGTATTGCGGGATTATTTTTAGAGGCACACCCTAGCCCCGATTCAGCAAAATGTGATGGTCCCAGCGCTTTGCCCTTGGATAAACTTGAGCCGTTCCTTGCACAAATGAAAGCTTTTGATGACTTAAGTAAGTCACAACCTGACTTACAGATACTATAATTTTCAGGATGGTCTAGCCATCCAGATTTATTGAATATGAACAACCCCAACTTTATGGAGTAATTTTTGAATGAGTAATATCGCTGATATTAGAGCCTATGAGATTTTGGACTCGCGTGGCAATCCAACGGTCCAGGCTGACGTTATTTTGGCAAATGGTATTGTCGGAACTGCCTGCGCACCATCTGGCGCATCAACTGGATCAAGAGAGGCTCTTGAACTTCGAGACGGCGATAAAAGTCGCTATTTAGGTAAGGGTGTTTTAAAGGCAGTTAATAATATTAACACCACTATTAAAGACCTGTTAGTTGGGGATGAGGTTACAGATCAAGCGGCGTTGGATCAAAAAATGATTGATGCCGATGGTACAGAGAACAAGTCAGTGTTGGGCGCTAATGCAACTCTAGCAGTGTCTCTGGCGGCTTCAAAAGCAGCGGCAAAGGCTAAGGGAATACCACTTTATGCTCATATTGCCGAAGTAAATGGCACCAAAGAATACAGCATGCCGGTACCGATGATGAATATCCTCAATGGTGGTGAGCACGCGGATAACAACGTTGATATACAAGAATTTATGGTTCAGCCAGTTTCAGCTAAGAGCTTTTCTGAGGCACTTCAGGTGGGCGCTGAAATCTTTCATGCTCTGAAAAAGGTTCTTGGGGCTAAAGGTTTGAATACTGCAGTTGGTGATGAGGGTGGCTTTGCGCCAAACCTCGCATCTAATGCCGAGGCATTGGCAGTCATCAAAGAAGCAACTGAAGCTGCCGGCTATAAATTGGGTGAAGATGTTACTCTTGCATTAGATTGTGCTGCTTCTGAATTCTACAAAAACGGTCAATATGATTTATCCGGTGAAGGTAAGGTATACAGCTCTGAGGGTTTCAGTGATTTTTTAGCTGAACTATGTGAGCAGTATCCGATTATCTCGATTGAGGATGGTCTAGATGAATCAGACTGGGATGGTTGGAAATACCAGACAGAAATTTTAGGCGACAAAATACAGTTGGTGGGTGATGATTTGTTTGTAACCAATACCAGTATCTTAAGCCGTGGTATTGAGCTTGGAGTGGGCAACTCAATTCTTATTAAATTTAATCAAATCGGTACTCTATCTGAAACTTTGGCTGCAATTAATATGGCTAAAGAGGCGGGTTATAGTGTTGTGATTTCTCATCGTTCTGGTGAAACAGAAGATACAACAATTGCCGACTTGGCTGTGGCTACTGCCGCGGGTCAGATCAAAACCGGTTCGCTATGTCGTTCTGATCGTGTGGCTAAATATAATCGCCTGCTGAGAATTGAGGCTGAGCTTGGTAACACTGTGGCGCCATACAAAGGAATGGCTGAATTTAAGTAATAACTGCTGGTTAGCAACAGCTTCATATTTATGGTTAGATTGACTGCATTATGCGATGGTTAATGGTTGTTTTGGTTGCTATTCTCGTGCTTCTTCAGACTCGTCTGTGGTTTGGCGAGGGTAGTATCTCCAATAAAATTGCATTGGACAGGCAGTGGGAAGAACAACAGAAAATTAATCAAGAGCATAAACTACGCAATCGATTAATCGCTCAAGAGGTAGAAAGTCTAAAGACTAATCTTGACTCTCTTGAAGAAAAAGCGCGAAAAGATCTCGGCATGATAAAAGATGGCGAGGTTTTTTACCTAGTTATCGATAAAAAGAAAAAGCCTGCAACTGACAGAACTGAGCCTTAACTTCATGACGACTAATACTGCAAAAATATGGGCCATTGTTCCTGCTGCAGGTCAGGGGCAGCGTTTTTATGAGGCTAAACCAAAACAATTCTTTGAGCTCAATGGTCAGCTGATTGCAGAGCACAGTTTAAGCCGTCTTTTAGCGGTGTCTCAAATCGAAAAAATCATTGTTCCCTGTGATACTGAATGTCACTGGTGGTCGAAGGTGGTATCCATTGATCATGCCAAAATAAAACAGGTGAGTGGTGGTGAGCAACGGGTGCACTCAGTACTGAATGGACTGTTATCAATAAGTTCGTTGGCATTAGATGATGATTGGATTCTGGTGCATGATATTGCTAGACCCTGCATTGCCATTGAAGATATCAATCAATTGATTACAGCGGTTGAAGGTCACTCGGTTGGAGGTATTTTGGTGGCTAGGGTTGATGAGACATTAAAAAAAGTGGCTTCTGATAATCATATTTCAGCTACATTAGAGCGTGCTGACCACAGATTGGCCCAAACACCCCAGATATTTAGATATGGTCTCTTAAAAGATGCCATTAATGCCTGTCTTGATAAAAATATTATTCCAACAGATGAGGCATTTGCCATTGAATCTGCGGGACATCGAGTGCTTTGTGTGGAGGGTCGACGAGATAATTTAAAAATTACTCGTCGGGAAGATTTGCCTATAGCATCGGCAATTATAAAAAGTCAGGAGACTAAATAATGCGTGTTGGTCAAGGCTATGATGTGCATGCCTTTGGAGAGGGGGATGGTTTAACTATTGGTGGCGTAAAGATTCCTTTTGATCGCTCTCTAGTCGCTCATTCAGATGGTGATGTTCTCATTCATGCGTTAATGGATGCCGTACTTGGAGCGCTATCTCTGGGAGATATCGGTCACCATTTTCCAGATACAGACCCGAAATACAAAGGCTGTTGTAGTCGAGATCTTTTACAGCAAATACATCAGTTGATGACAGTAAAAGGTTTTCAATTGGGCAATGCAGATATAACCCTAGTTGCTGAGGCGCCAAAAATGGCACCCCATCTCAAAGCGATGATAAATCATCTATCCCATGACCTTCAGTGTTCAGCCGAGCAGTTAAATATTAAAGCTACCACCACGGAAAAGTTAGGCTTTACTGGTCGTGGTGAAGGCATAGCTTGCCATGCGATTGTTGTATTGATGGCCCGTGAGGTCTAGCCTTATCAGTTTAGATTGTTACAAATTTGATGGGTTGCTAAGACTTCACGGTGAGTCATTGGGAAAAGCAAGTTATCGTAACTGCCCGGAAGATTTTATAGTCGATGAGCTTATCGACTTTACTCCTGCTGATGGGGGCGAGCATTTACTGCTTCATATAAAAAAACGTGATCAAAATACCCAATGGGTAGCAGGCCTGCTAGCTGAGTTGGCAGGTATAGATCGCAGGTCAGTGGGTTTTTGCGGGCTAAAAGACCGCTTCGCAGTGACCACACAATGGTTCAGTTTACATCTGCCTGGGCGCAATCTTGATATTGATCAATTAGCCCATGCCGATTTTCAAATTCTCTCAAGTGCTCGTCACAACAAAAAATTACGACGAGGAATGCATGCGGGTAATCGATTTTCAATTGTATTACGCGACTTTGCTATTGATCCTGAGCTACTTGAGCAAAGACTTGAGCTTATTCAAAAATCCGGTGTACCCAATTACTTCGCCGAGCAGCGGTTTGGATGGGATGCAAATAATTTAGTTAAAGCCAATGAGTTAATTGATCAGGGTAGGTTAAAAGGTAATCGAAATGGCACAGGTATTTATTTGTCCGCAGCTCGATCATGGTTATTTAATCTTCTTCTAGACCGTTATCTTGGGATTAGTAATTTCAATGTCATAGATACTGGCGCACTCTGGGGAAGAGGACGATCTTCCACAGAGGGTAGTTTTAGCGAGCATGAACAACAGTTGCTCAGCGATTGGGCAAGCTGGTGTCATGCGCTTGAGCATGCCGGTCTTCAGCAGCAGCGCCGACCGTTTATTTTACAGCCTCAAAAATTGAGTTATAAGGCTGTCAATGAAAACCAATTTAAATTTAATTTCGAATTACCCAATGGTGGTTATGCCACTGCAGTATTACGAGAGATTGCTGAATTATTTCGCCACGAAATTGCACGCCTATGATATATTTGTTGTCAGTTTATAGATCTAAAGTTATGCAGTATTATTTTGCTAGGAGCATTCGGTGAATTCGATTGATTTTGCTGGGATTGGTATGACATCTCAGCGCACAAGGGAGCGTTTAATCAAGCGCTTAAAAGAGCAGGGAATCAATAATCAAAAAGTCTTAGATGTTATACGGCTTACTCCCCGCCACTTGTTTCTCGATGAGGCACTAGCCCATCGCGCCTATGAAGATACCGCTTTACCCATTGGCTTTTCACAGACACTTTCACAGCCTTACATAGTGGCTAGAATGACAGAAATATTACTAAGTGTAGGTCCATTGCGTCGGGTGTTAGAGATCGGCACGGGTTCGGGTTACCAATCTACAGTTTTATCGCAGTTAGTTGATACCGTGTTTTCAGTTGAGCGCATAGAGCCCTTGCTTAAAAAAGCTAGAGACCGCTTTAGAACACTAGGGTTAAATAATATATATACCTCTTTGTCAGATGGTAGTTTTGGTTGGAATAATAATGCTCCTTTTGATGGGATAATCTCAACTGCTGCTCCTCAGACAATTCCTGAGCAGCTCCTTAGGCAGTTAGCACCCAATGGCATTTTAGTGATTCCTGTTGGTAATGGTGTTTCCCAAAATCTAAGTGTAATTAGGCGGGTTGGTGACTCCAATGAATATGATGAGGATGTCGTTGAAAAGGTTAAATTTGTCCCCCTACTAACCGGCGTCACTCACTAAAAATGATAGATAATTGGTCACTAAATTTATGAAATCCACACAGCACAGATTACTTTTATTTCTTCGCGGCGTTGTTATGGGCGCTGTGGATCTAGTACCAGGGATTTCTGCAGGCACAATTGCCCTCGTTACCGGAATTTATGAAGAGTTAATTCACTCAATCAAATCTTTTAACTTAGAGGCTTTAAAGACCCTAAAAAATCACGGATTTGCAGCTGCATGGCGCCATATAAATGGTGAGTTCTTGTTGATTCTAATATCTGGTATTGTTTTTAGTTTGTTCATTTTAGCCGGTGTGATGCGTTATTTCTTAGAAGTATTTCCACTACAGTTGTGGTCATTTTTTATGGGTCTAATTATCGCTTCCGTGATCTATCTTCTGCGCCAGCACCCTCCGAAAAGAGCACTAGAGTGGTTATTGTTGGTTGCCGGCATATTCGCGGCTTATGGTTTATCTATTTCGACGGTAGGCACTATGGAGGGCAGCTATCTCAGTCTATTTTTCGCTGGAAGTATAGCCCTTTGTGCCATGATTTTGCCAGGTATATCAGGCTCATTTATTCTAGTTTTATTAGGTTTGTACCCCCTATTTATCAATGCTCTAGTTAATGTTGAGTTAGACTTTTTGCTCACATTTGTTGCAGGAGGTGTTATGGGGTTAATGTTATTTAGTCGGCTTTTATCCTGGCTACTGGATCATTACAAACATGCGGTTATTGCCACTATGTGTGGTTTTTTAATTGGCAGTTTGTCAATTCTATGGCCATGGAAGCAGGTGACTACTTCAGCTATAAGCGCATCTGGGACATTTACAGTCCGCGGATCTGCAAATTTAACACCACAGGACTATTTAGAGCTTGTGGGGCAGGATCCACAAACACTGACCTGCATGCTGATGTTTTTAGTGGGACTTTTTATTGTGCTAGTTATTGAGATAATTAGTCTTAGATTAAAAAATAAATCGGTATAGGTGAGCCCATGTCGAGAGTAGCTCTGTTATTAATAATTATGTTTTTTGCAACTCTTAACCAAGGTTGTACGCCTTACAATGCGCCTATTGTTGATTTAGAACAACCCCCCAGTCAGTTGATAAAGACCCATCTAGTCGAAGAAGGGGAGTCTCTATATTCGATTGCCTGGCGCTATGACCTTAATGTTCGTGATCTAGCCGCAATAAATAGATTGAGTAAACCTTACAAGGTTCGCAAGGGTCAGGTTGTAAATTTAGAAAAGAGTTTGATAGTAAAAAAACAATCTATGACGGCTAAACCGAAAGCAAAAAAAGTTGTGCCAAAAGTTGTAGATCGAACCTCTTCAGTGGCAAAAAAATCAATCACTATCCAGCCGCAGAAAAAAATAAGCGCCCAAAAGCTACGCTGGCAGAAGCCGGTCAAAGGAAAAGTAGTTGAAAGTTACAATCCGAAAGATTTACAAAAAGGCGTTGTAATCCAAGCAGTTTCAGGGGCTTCAGTTAATTCAGCCTCTCAGGGTGTAGTGGTTTATGCTGGAGACGGTTTGCGTGATTACGGTAAACTGGTTATCATCAAACACTCGGACTATTTGTTAAGTGCCTATGGTCATAACCAAAAGCTTTTGGTTAAAGAAGGTCAGGTAGTCGATGGTAGTAAGGTTATCTCGAAATTAGGATCCAATGGACGGCTTTATTTTGAAATACGCAAAGACGGTAAACCAATTAATCCTGCGGTATATATAAAATAATATAACGCCACTTGTATTATCGTTGAAACTGTTTCAAAACATCTAATTAGGGACTAAAAAATAGGGAAGTTTGGCGAATAGAAATTCGCTTTTTGGAGTTATTGAATTGCAAAGGAGTTGCGAGTTATGGATAAACTGTCTGTAGTTGATCAAAAATCTAATAATCATTCAAAATCAAGCGCGGTAGATGCCACTAGTCTTTATTTAAAAGAGATTGGTCGATCACCTCTGTTATCTGCTGATGAGGAAGTATCTTTCTCCATTAAGCTACAGCAGGGTGACGAAGCTGCTCGTCATCGTATGATTGAAAGTAATCTGCGTTTGGTAGTCAAAATAGCACGCTGTTATTTAAATAGGGGGCTAGATTTTCTCGATCTAATTGAAGAGGGAAATTTTGGCCTGATGCGCGCGGTGGAAAAGTTTGATCCCCATCGTGGGTTTCGGTTTTCCACCTATGCTACTTGGTGGATTAGACAAACAATTGAACGTGCCCTAATGAACCAAACACGCACTATTCGCCTCCCTGTGCATGTGGTTAAAGAGCTAAATATTTATCGCCGAGTATCGCGCAAATTAGCGCAGAAACTTGATCATACCCCCACCCTTCAAGAAATCGCTTTCGAGGTCGATAAGCCTGCAGATACCGTTAATCGAATTCTAGAGTTAAATGATTCTGTTTGTTCTCTTGATATTTCTGTTGGCGATAATGAAAAATCATTTGTAGACACTATCCCGGATCACAAAGCGAATAGTCCAGAAAGAGTAACTGGTTAAAATAACTTGATGGATAAGTTAAAAGATTGTCTTGAAGAGCTTCCAGAGAAGCAACGAGAAGTTGTGGTGAGGCGGTTTGGGTTACTTAATCACCAGCAAGAAACGCTCGACCAGGTTGGACGAGAGGTAGGATTAACTCGAGAGCGAGTTCGACAGGTTCAAATAGATGCACTAAGAAGATTAAATGTTATGTTAAAACAGAACGGCCTATCTAGTGATATTGTCTTTTCAGATCATGAAGAGTATATAAATTAGTAGTAATTTATAGGTAAAAAAAACCCGACTCGATGTCGGGTTTTTTTAAAACATTAAAAAGCTGATTATTCAGCTAAATAACGTTCACGTGATGACATAACTTCTGCTCTTGCTGCATCTGCATTATCCCAGCCTTCAACTTTAACCCACTTACCAGGCTCAAGTGCCTTGTAATTTTCAAAATAGTGAGCGATTTGTTGAATGAGCAATTGATCTAGATCTTCAATCTCATTGACGTGATCGTAGATTCTGGTCAATTTACTATGGGGGACAGCCAATAGTTTAGCGTCAATACCAGACTCATCACTCATCTTAAGTACGCCAACAACGCGGCTGCGAATAACTGATCCAGGCATTACAGGATAAGGTGCAACAACCAATACGTCTAAGGGGTCACCATCTTCAGAAAGAGTCTGAGGTACATAGCCATAGTTTGCTGGGTAGAACATTGGAGTAGCGACAAAGCGGTCAACGAAGATAGCGTCGCTGTCTTTATCCACTTCATATTTAATTGGGTCGTGATTAGCCGGTATCTCGATGATAACGTTAATGTCGTTTGGCAGATCCTTGCCTGCCGGAATGTCGTTATAGCTCATTTTTTAGGAGTCCATAGAGTGCGTTCAAAAAGAAGTCTGCGGATTATACCAGTCACTTAAAATTTGACTAGTCCATTATTAGGGTTTGTCGGAAATTGCTGTTAATTAAGTGAAAAACAGTCATTTTTTGCCTGTTTTTCCATTATTTTTGAATAAACTGCTTATTAAGACATATATTGTTAATAACCCAATGGTAGACTGGTCAATCGGTTTATAAAAATATCCGAATCTAGAGCAAACTACTAACCGTAAAAGATAAGTTAGTTAAAAAGAACTTATACATTAAGGAATACAATGAGTGCCAACGTTAAAATAGCATTAATTATCGTTTTTGCCACAGTTGTTTGGCTGGGAAGTGGCTTAGTTGCTAAAACTACTCAAGTAGATTTCGAACAACCGATAAATGCCCTTACAAAAGTAACCACAGCACAATTTATTGCTAAAGAATTTGTACCTCAATTAACCCTAAGTAGTCATACCGCTCCTTACAGAGAGGTTGAATTAAAAGCTGAGGTTGCTGGAATTGTTAAAGCAGTTCCAGGTAAGCGCGGTGTACTAGCCAGAACAGGAGATACTGTTTGTGCACTGATGGAGCAAGAGCGCCCACAGTATCTTAAACAGTCTCAAGCAAAGCTAGAACAGGCTGAAATTGCCTATAAGGGTGCTTTGCAGTTGAATACTGCAGGTTATCAATCTGATTTAGCAATATCTCAAGCTAAGGCAAATTTAGAATCGGCAAAACTTGAACTTACTCGCAGTCAGCTTGATCTAGATAGATTGAATATAAAAACACCCTTTACTGCTGTTATAGAAAAGCGTCCAGTAGAAGTGGGTGACTATCTTTCTCCGGGACAGACCTGCGCAACTCTGGTGGAATTAAACCCTTTAAAAATTATTGCTCAAGCTTCTGAAGCCGATGTGGCAAAACTCAAGTTAGGAGATCAGGCTACAGCAAGCTTTGATGCCTATAATAGTAAACCAGCTAAATTGAACTATATCTCATATCAGGCTAATGCATCTACCCGAGGCTATATTATTGAAGCCAGTGTAGATAATGCCGATTTACAATTAAGAGCAGGTCTATCCGGGCAGTTACATTTAAATCTATCATCTTTACGCGCGCATTTAATACCTGCTAGCCTAATTCTTCTCGACGCTGAGGGTGATATTATGGTCAGAGCGTTAGATCCTCAGAACCATGTTTTAGAGCAAAAGTTGGTTGTGGTTGGAGAGTCTGAGAACGGACTTTGGGTAGAGGGCTTACCTTCAACGGTAAACTTAATTACTGTGGGTCAAAACTATGTATCTAAGGGTGAGACTGTTGAAGTATTCCCCGCAAGTAATCCTTAAGAGCAGAGTTTAATTATTACTATGAGTGCCCTAAAAGCAATCGTCAGCAGATCCAGAGCTACATTATCCCTTATGCTACTATTTCTGCTCGCAGGCATTATGTCTCGGGCTTCCATGCCAATTGAAGTAAACCCCAATGTTACCGTACCTGCTGCTATTATTATGGTGCACCATGAGGGCATTTCGCCAGAAGATGGCAGTCGATTGCTGATTAGACCAATTGAAAAAGAATTAAAAACCCTTGATGGTTTGGAAGAAATGATAGCCACCGCCCGAGAGAGTGTGGTTTATCTGTTTGTAAGATTTGATATTAATCTCGATATCGATCAAGTTATTGCCGATGTTCGCGAATCCGTAGACAGAGCTAAAGCAGAATTTCCAGAAGAAACCAAAGAACCGATGGTGAATGCCATAAGTCCAAGCCCTGAACCAGATGTGGTTTTAACCTTTTCAGGTGATAGGGTAGGCGAAAGGGATTTATACAAAGCAGTAAAATTCTACCAGCGTAAAATTGAAGGCTTATCTCAGGTTTTAGAAACCAACCTTAGCGGTCATCGTGAAGAAGTGGTTGAAATAATACTAAACCCGTCAAAGCTAGATCTATATAAAATCACTGCAGATGAACTAGCCTATATCTTAGGTGCAAATAATCTATTGATTCCCGCGGGTGAAATGGATGCTGGTGAAGGGCGATTTGGGATTAAAATCCCAGCGCTTATAGAAACCGAACAAGATATACGCGATATACCTATTCGCAGTGATAACCTCGGAGTGATCACGTTAGGTGATGTTGCTTCTATTCAGCGTACATTCAAAGATGCAACAGGCTTTAGCACCTTAGATGGCAAACCGACCATTGCACTTGATGTTCGCAAACGTTTAAAAGCAAATTCAATAGATACTATCGCAGCAGTTCGAGAAGTGGTCGATAGCTATCGCGATCAATTTTCACAAGAAATCAAAATTGATTATATGTTTGATAGTTCAGAATATGCCCAGTCAATGGTCAGTGAATTAATGGGCAATATCCTCACTGCAATGCTTTTAGTGTTAGCACTGGTTGTTGCAACACTGGGAATTAGATCAGGACTACTAGTTGGTTTTGGCATTCCCTTCTGTTTATTAGGCTCGATGATCATTGTCAATATTATGGGCTTTAGCTTTAACTTTATGGTGATGTTTGGTCTGTTGCTATCACTAGGAATGCTGATTGATGGGGCTATAGTGGTGGTTGAGTTTGCCAATACCAAAATTGTACAGGGTGTCTTAGTAAAAGATGCCTATCTGCAATCTATCCGGCGCATGGCAGTTCCAGTTTTGGCTTCTACCGGAACTACCTTGGCAGCCTTTTTACCCATGTTATTCTGGCCCGGCGTATCGGGTAATTTTATGATGTATCTGCCAGTAACGGTCTTTTCAGTATTGGCTTGGTCGCTTATTTATGCCCTAATTTTTGCCCCAACACTCGGTGTTTCTCTGGCCAAAATTGGTGCAAAAAATACAACTAAAGAGGATGCACCGTCCGAGCCAGTATCAACCGTATTTACACTCTTATTAAATAAATACCTAAAGTTACTGCGTTTAGCTATAGCAAAGCCACTTGCAACTGCGGCTCTGTCCTTATTATTTTTGGTGGGTATATTTTATGGCTATGGAAAATTTGGTGCTGGTTTAGAATTTTTCACCGAAACAGAAAATCGATTTGGCATGGCTACTTTGCGTGCACAGGGTAATTTATCCATTGAAGAGCAACGGCAATTAACGGCTCAGGTAGAAACTCGATTTGCGCATTTAGACGATATAAAACATATATATGCCTCGAGTAGTGCAGGACAACTAATGGGTCAGCGAGATGCCAGTCGTGACCAGATAAGTAGCTATCTAATTGAATTGCTTCCTCGCGCTGAGCGCAACCGCAGTAGCGTAGAAGTTTTTTCAGAAATCAGAGCCCTAACCAAAGATATTCCAGGAGTTTATGTCACGGCCGCTAGTGTTGAGGGTGGTCCGCCGGTAGGCAAGGATATACAGATACAGCTTTCATCTACCAACCGTACGGCAATGTATAGTGAAGCTGCGAAAATTCGTCGCTGGATAGAGTCTAATGTCGATGGTCTAAGGGATATTGAAGATAGTCTACCTTTGGCAGGGATTCAATGGGAAATGGCTGTAGATCGATCTCAAGCGGCCATGCTTGATGTTAATGTCAGCGCTGTAGGGAAGATGGTGCAGCTAGTTACCAATGGCATGATTATAGGCGAATTTAGACCGGACGATGCTGATGAAGAAGTAGAAATTAGAGTTCGTTTTCCACAAACTGATCGCAAGTTAGAATCACTCGACAGTTTGCGAGTTAACACGCCAAATGGTGCTGTACCCATTTCAAGCTTTACTCAGCGACAGGCAAAAGCTCGAGTAGATACTATTCAACGCATCGATATGCTGGAAACGGTGTTAGTGCTGGCTAATACTGAAGACGGTTTCTTAGCCAATAATCAGGTCAAAAAAATTAGTCAGTGGCTTGATACTCAGTTGATTGATCCCGCGGTAAAAATCTCATTTCGCGGAGCGAATGAAGAGCAGGCTGAGTCAGCAGAGTTTTTATCAACCGCTTTTACCCTAGCCATGGGTCTTATGTTGATTCTATTGGTAGCGCAGTTTAATAGTTTTTACCAATCCCTACTGATTCTGTTTTCGGTGGTTATGTCTACCGCGGGTGTATTGTTAGGTCTATTACTAACACAATCTGTATTTAGCACTATTTTAACGGGGGTGGGTATCGTAGCTCTCGCCGGTATTGTGGTTAATAACAATATTGTTCTGATTGATAGCTATAACCATTTACGCCGTAACAATAACAATATATCGATAAAAGATGCAGTTTTTGAGGCGGCAAAATCTAGGTTTAGACCGGTTATGTTAACTACCGTAACCACCATCGCTGGATTACTGCCCTTAGCTACCGGGTTTAGTGTTGATATGGTTAATCGCAAGATAGAAGTAGGTGGCATGGTGGCTTCTTGGTGGCAACCGCTGGCAAGTGCAATTGTTAACGGACTTGTTGTTGCTACCATTATGACGCTGCTTTTAACCCCAGCTATGTTGTTAGTGCCGGAAATAATCAAGAATTATATCAACCACTATAAATCAACTCGTAAATTGTCTGAGAACTAATTTATGAGCAATGGTATTTCTAAAAATTCGCTGCGTCGAGAACTTCGAAAAAAAACCGAGGAGTTTCTGAGCAAGGGCGGCGAAATTAAGAAATTTCAACAGGGTGAAACTGGTGAGCCCACCGATCAGCCAAGAAAAAAATCTGTATTTGTCAGTCCTTCCCCGATTAAAAACCGCACCTATGTCAACGATATGGTTGCTAGGATTGATGAAAGAAAGCGTAAAGGCGTCAAAAAACCCCCTGCAAAGGTCAGCAAAAGACCTAAGAAAAAAATAATATATGACGACTTTGGAGAGCCTTTAAGAGAAGTATGGGTCGACGAATAAGTCAATATAACCAATTAAGTTATATCTTCTCCTCGTGCCTGCTTATCCGCATGATAGCTTGAACGTACTAGTGGGCCGCAGGCGGCTTGAGTAAAGCCAATACTCTCAGCATATTCGGTGTATTCTTCAAACTCATCAGGGTGTACAAAACGCTCAACCGGTAGATGATTTGTTGAGGGCTGTAAATACTGGCCAACCGTTAGCATATCTACATCGTGCTCCCGCAAATCGTCAAGGGTGCGCAATAATTCGTCTTTAGTCTCGCCAAGTCCAACCATAAGACCTGACTTAGTAGGGACTGATGGGTTGAGTGCTTTATAGTCTTTTAAAAGCTTTAACGACCACTGATAATTAGCACCTGGACGGGCTTCTCTGTATAGACGTGGAATAGTTTCCATATTATGGTTAAACACATCGGGTGGAGTCGCCGTTAGAATTTCCAATGCCGGTTCCATGCGACCGCGAAAATCTGGCACCAGAACCTCGACCTTTAACTCCGGTGATAATATTCTAGATTCACGAATACAGTCGGCAAAATGCTGAGCGCCACCATCGCGTAAATCGTCGCGATCTACCGAGGTAATCACCACATAGCTAAGCCCCATTTCACTGATTGCTCTAGCGAGGTTTAGTGGCTCATCTTGATCCAGTGGATTGGGCTTACCATGACCGACATCACAAAATGGACAGCGTCGGGTACAGATTTCCCCCATAATCATAAAGGTGGCTGTGCCATGGCTAAAACATTCGTGAAGATTTGGACAGGCCGCCTCTTCACAAACAGTAGCCATCTTATGTTCGCGCAATATACTTTTAATTTGGTTAACTTTGGGCGAGGCGTTTAAACGGATTCTCATCCACTCTGGCTTGGTTTGGTATTCTGTAGTGGGGATAACTTTGACCGGAATACGTTCCACCTTATCAGCACTGCGCAATTTCTCGCCCTGCTGAAGTCTTTTAGTTCTCTTTGGTGGATCTACCAGATTTGATGTCATGAAAATTCCTTCGATTAATACTGAGCCAATACTGATGGGCAGCCCAACTGGTGAGTATTATAACCCAAAGCCAGTTGTAGTATTTCAGCTAATTTATCAGTTACCTGTTGTTTACTTGGGGATGGCTTAACTAGATCTGCCAGTTGAGTCATTTGTACCCCAAGTCCACAGGGATTAATACAACTCCAAGGCGTCATATCCATATCGATATTAAAGTTTAAACCATGATAACTGCTGCCTTTTCTAATTCTAAGGCCCAAAGATGCGATTTTATGTCCATTGGAAGTATAAACACCCGGGGCATCAGATCTTGGGCTCGCATCGACATTCCAGTATTTTAAACAATCAACTAACGCCTGTTCCATTAATGTTACTAAATCACGAACACCAATATTTAGACGCTTTAAATCAATCATTAAGTAAGCAGTAATTTGTCCGGGTCCATGATAGGTTACCTGACCGCCACGATCAGTTTTAATAACAGGTATATCACCAGGGGCGAGTACATGATCAGATTTACCCGCTTGACCCTGAGTAAATACCGAGTTGTGTTCAAGGAACCAGATTTCATCACAGCTGTTTTCAGATCGCTGGGCAACAAAGGCTTTCATAGCCTTATAGGTGACTTCAAAATCCTGCAGTCCAAGATGACGTATTGTCAGAGATGATTTTTGCCTAGACAAGGGCATACTTAGAGAACCATTTTGACTCTACTGCTGGTTTTTAGGTCAGCAAAAATAGCGTCTAATTGCGGCTTTCCGGTAGCAATAATAGTCACGGTAATAGATTGCCACTTGCCTTGACTACTGTTTTTAGAGGATAAATCAGATTCTTTTATTGTAGGGGCATGCGTGTTCATAACCTTAACAACATGCTGATTTAAGTCAGGATGAGCATCACCTAGAACCTTGATAGGGTACTTGCAGGGGAATTCAATTTCTGGTTTTTTATCTTCCGACACAGTATTTTACTCAGGAAATTAACTTGGTGAAAAACAATAAAATCCAATCAAAAAATCTGGAAAAGAACCCTGCTTGAGAAATATCTTTTTCAGCCACCAAAGGAACGCTGATCATCGTTTTTTCATCGAGCGTAACTTCAAGATTTCCAAGAATCTGACCGGCAGTAATCGGCGCCATGATTTCATTATCCACAGTAATTTCAGCGGATAGGTTTTTCTTTTCACCTTTGGGATAGGTCAGGGTAATATCTTCGGCAACCGTTAGATTTAAGAAGTCCTGCTCACCGTACCATAGGGCAGCATTCTCTTTGATTATTTCACCTGCCCTATAAACTTCTTTAGTTTCATAATGTCTAAAACCATAAGAAAACAATTTCTGTGATTCTCTAGCCCTAGATTCATCGCTTTTGGCCCCAAGTACAGCAGATATTAGGCGCATTCCACGACGTTTAGATGATGCTACAAGACAGTATCCAGCTTCTTCGGTATGACCTGTTTTAAGCCCATCAATACTACTATCTCGCCATAGCAGACGGTTGCGGTTAGGCTGATTGATATTGTTATGACTAAAATATTTTTTAGAATATATGCTGTAATAATCTGGATGCTTATTGATAATTTCTCGAGCGATAATAGTAAGATCTCGAGCAGTTGTAACCATGCCTTCAGCAGGCAAGCCTGTTGCATTGGCATAATAGGTATTGGTCATACCCAGTTGTTCTGCTTGAAAGTTCATATTGTCTGCAAATGCTGTTTCACCGCCACTGATATGTTCAGCAAGTGCGATTGCCGCGTCATTACCCGATTGAATAATTACCCCGTGCATAAGATCAATAACAGACACCTTTGATCTTGGGCTTAAAAACATGGTTGAGCCATCGGTTTTAGCGCCGCCCAATTCCCATGCATTATCACTAATTAAAACCAGGTCATCTTCTTGAAGACGCTTTTCCTCGATTTCTTTCGAGGTAATATAGGTGGTCATCATTTTAGCCAGGCTGGCTGGCGGTAGTGTTTTATCGGCATTATTTTCTGCGATTACATAACCAGTATCAGCATCGACAAGAATCCAAGCTTCTGCATTTATTTTTGGCGCATCAGGCAGGAATTGTTTTGCCGCCGCATGATGGAAAATACTTGAGCAAATAAGAATAACAAACGAATAAAAAAAGCTTTTTTTCAACATATTAGGGACACCGAGCCAGCTAAACTTTAAAGACGGAGTATTCTAACATCAGTCAGCATAATGTTCCCATAAGGAATGTGCTTAGCTTGACCGTAAGAACACCTATAAATCCAATTTTTATAGTAAATACTAAAAATAAGGTTACAGCTTTAGAGTGGTTTTGCTATGAAGTAGTTCCCTGGTAAACCTGGGTTAATAATTAGTCGCAATTTTCAATAGCTTCACAGCGTTGTTCGCTAATCATTAAGCTGAGTTGGTAAACCGCCATGGCA
>JBJKZE010000030.1:0-23119 GCA_045560645.1 Porticoccaceae bacterium
TAAGACAAATGCGTCCTGAAGCACGCCCTGCCACTGAATCTGATCGCAACTAGGTATATCGTCTATATCAGTTACTATGGTCGCCAGCGTGCGCGATAATAACAGCTGGTCTTGGTTTTCAGCTATCTTATCACTTAGCTTAGCGGCACCGCGAATCGGTAAATCACCCAGCTGATCACTATTTTCAATAATATGTTCAATTGACGGCATCCACGACAGTAATTCACGGGCGGTTTTGGGGCCAACGCCCGGTACGCCGGCGATACTATCGCTAGAGTCACCAACCAGCGCCAAATAATCTGCCATTTGATGACAGCCAACACCGAGATCCTGCTCTAGCTGTTGGCAATTTTTGGGTTGCGACTTGCCTATATCCCAATACAGATCACCCTGTTGAATGATCTGGGTAAGGTCTTTATCTCGCGTCACAATTACCGGTTGCATACCAGCAGTTCTGACCTGTTTAGCCATTGCCCCTAGAAGATCATCGGCCTCATAGTGATCGGATGCCATTTCTGCAATGCCCAACACACGACACAGCTGCCTACAGGCATTCAGTTGAAAGGCTAGAGCCTCGTCGGGTAGCTCACGATTCATTTTATAGTTAGGGCATAACTGATGTCGAAAGCCTGTTTGCAAGCTTTCATCAAAGGCGCAAAATATTTGTTTCGGCTGCTGTTTTTTAAGTAAATCCAGTAAGAAAATAGTAAAGCCATACACCGCCTGTGTGGCATATCCAGTTTCTTGGGCATGCCATTTTTCTGGCAGTGAAAAATAGCTTTTAAATATATAAATAGATGAGTCTATTAATAGCGTTTGCATAATGAATTAATCAGGCCAAATGACTAAGTTGATAATACTCTAGATTATAGGGGTTTGCAGTTTCAAATTCTTTAGTTAGCCCGTCGATAAATAGTTTTGCTCGCGCTGGAAATTGTTGGCTTTTACACCATTGTCTTGCCTGTTTAACCAAAGCCAGCTTAAAGGCACTGTCATCTGCTGAAGACATATCAGTGGCATTAAGATTATCGGCACTAGGAGTAAATTTTTGACCACAGGCATTGGAAAATATCCACTCTAGTGCCTGCGGTTTGATCTCAACCGCTTCAAAGTGTGCCTGCTGATCAATATTGCGTCCATCAGGCTGATACCAATAACCAAAATCTGGCTGCAACCTTCGCTGTTTTCCAGCAATACACCAGTGAGCTATTTCATGTAAGGCACTGGATACAAAGTTTTCTCGAAAAATTAACTGATGAGGCGCACTAGCAGTTATCGAGGGGATATATAAAGGTTCATCAGCACCACCCAGTAATATAGTATTTTCAGTGTTTAAAAATAAACCATCAAATAATTGAATAATAGCCGGTAATCTTTTCTGCTCAGATAGAATCATTGGTTGATATAAAGTTAGGTGTTGAAGAAGTTAAATATGCTGTCTAGCGAACTATAATTATAAATGAGTTAGCTATTGAAAGTTAACTAACCCTATTGCATCTATAAAGGATTATAGAGGATGAAAAAACTCAATGAATTATCTAAAAAAACATATATAACCGATCAACGAAAAATCCAATTAGGTAATAGCTTAGTTCCGATTCTTATTGCACTGGCGATTAGTGCTGTGGCAAGTGTTGCATTTTTGGATCAGGGATCAAATTTAGCGAAAAAAAATAAGAAGCTTCAAGCTCAATATGAAATCGTTGAGAGGTTGCAAACATGGAATAGGATAAAAAAATTGACACCCATACCCCTTCCAGCAATCAAATCTAATGTTTTTGGTGGTCGAATAATAATTTTAGGAGCAGCTGCGTATTATGAGATGTTATATGAGACACCAGGGGATGTCGATTCATGCAATGCGCTAGCGTCAATGTTTGACCCAAGTATGGAGGGCATCTCTTCTCAAGCCCCAATCAGTACCGCATCCAACCCTACTTGCAATATTAATCCAGCTGGGATGATTAGTAATAACACTGTAAGAATAAGGTTAGATTAAAAGTACACTTATCGAAAAACCTCAAAGATTAATAACTAAATAAAGCACAAAGTATTGTGCTTTATTCAATTCTGGAGTACCTTATGTAGTGTTAGCTATTTCTACCATCGACTACCAGAAGGAGATGTATCCATGCCTAACCACGCCATTGACCACCCGATGGACAATGTAATTGATATCTTCACTCGCAAGCCAATCTCTGAACTCTCTGACAATAAAATAATTCGTATCGCGCCGGAACTCGACGGCTTAGAAATGCTCTATAGCAATGCTCAAAATCCCGATAAGCTATTTTCGGTTAGAGTTTTAGCTTGGGGCCTTAGAACCAATGGCGAAGTGATAGGCCTTGTACCCTGGCTTGATGAACTTATCGCCTGTGATGAAATAAATGATCCGCTAAACGGTCAATGGCAAGGCTATTTTGATCAGGGGGTCGAGGAGTTATTTTTTACTGCTCCCCTACACAAGGTGGTCGAACTCGAAACTGCGGCTGATTACTATGACTATCAGTGCGACTCTGAACAGGATGTTATCCAAGAGGTGCCCGACACCATAGGTACTCACGCGGTACTTTCGGATGATGGATTTTCTAGCATCACATTAAAGGAAGTGGTTAGTTGGCGTTTATTAAACAACGGCACTATCGAAGCCATGATTGCCAATGAAGCTGAAATGCACAGTACCCCAGTACTTCCTGGGGATGACTGCCTGTATGCGGCGGATAAAAACAAAGACTTCCATTATTTTTTTCAACACCATATCGCCAACAAGCTTAAGTCTAATGACCCAGAGGCATTGGCGGCGATATCGCTGTTAAAAGACGCGTAACTAAGATTTAGTTACCGTAGGACATAACCCGCTGATAGCGCTGTTCTAACAGCTGTTCTGTGGGTATCTTCTGCAACTCTTCAAGTTGCCCAATCAGATGCTGCTTGAGATTTTCACTCATGGTATCTATATCGCGATGAGCGCCACCCAATGGCTCGGGTATGGTCTCATCCACAATACCTAACTGCTCAAGATTATCTGAGGTTACGCCCATGGCTTCTGCCGCCTGAGGGGCTTTTTCGCTGGTTTTCCAGATAATATTGGCACAGCCTTCTGGTGAGATTACAAAGTAAGTGCTGTACTGCAACATATTCAGTCTATCACCGACGCCAATAGCCAAGGCACCACCTGAGCTACCTTCACCAATAACAGTACAGATAATGGGTGTTTTAAGGCGCGACATAACCGCTAGATTCTGCGCGATAGATTCCGAGATATTGCGCTCTTCGGAATCAATACCCGGATAGGCTCCAGGAGTATCAATTAGGGTAATCACTGGCAGGTTAAAGCGCTCGGCTAGTTCCATTAGGCGCAGAGCCTTACGATAGCCCTCTGCCTTGGGCATACCAAAGTTGCGCATTACCTTATCGTTAACACCGCGGCCTTTCTCTTCACCAATAACCATCACTGGCGTGCCATTTAGACGAGCAACTCCACCGACAATAGCATTGTCGTCGCCAAAGTGACGATCGCCATGCATCTCTTCCCAGTCGGTAAAGATGCGCTGAATATAGTCTAGAGCGTAGGGTCTTTGCGGATGCCTTGCCACCTGCACTACATCCCATGGGGTTAGCTTTGAATAGATGTTTTCGGTTAGTTTGCGCGACTTTTCACGCAATTTTGAAATTTCTTCAGCAATATTGATATCGCTGTCGTTGCCAACCAACTGTAGTTCTTCAATTTTTCCTTCTAAGTCAGCAATCGGCTGTTCAAAAGATAAATAATTTAAATTCATACTTTCTGTCTCTGTTGGCCTAGGGCAGTTATTTTTACAATGGGTTATTTTAAACGTCTAGTGCAATTATCGCCAGCCTAGTTTTCTATATTTATGAGGTTAGTTATTCACTGGCTATAAATTACGCTTAACCATAGTCCAAATTGACATTGGTACTGCCAAATTGTTCTTTAAGACGAGTTATAAGCTCATCTTTGGGTTGAACACGCCATTGCTTACCAAGGGCAAACTGCCCTGCCGCTGTCGGATGCGCATAATCTAGCACCACTGGACATGAGCCATCTTTATAGTCATTTAAGGAATTATGGAAGTCGTTTACCCAACCATTGCCTATATCCGCTTTAGCTACCGATATTCGAAGCTTTTCGAGTTTGCTACAACGGGCTTCATAAATTGACTGTATTGATTCTGCTACCATTTTTAGTCCGCCAGTATAGCTATCCTCAGATACTGCCCCTTTAACCACAAGCAAGGCATCTTTGTTGAGGATATTTCGGTACATATCAAACTGCTCAGCCCATACAGAGAGTTCTAAGCGACCACTTTTATCATCGAGGGTGATAAAGGCAAAACTGTCACCGCGCTTGTTTTTAAGTACCCGCATACCCACTACCATGCCATATATGGTAGATTTTTCTTTATCAGCGCGAAGATCGACAATACGCTGAGGTAGCATATGCTTTAATTCATCTTCATACTCATCGATTGGGTGCCCTGTAAGGTATAGACCCAGTGTATCTTTTTCACCACCCAAACGCTCTCTAACGGTAAATGATTTGGTTTTTAGGAAGCTTTGGTAGGGGTTTTGCTCTTTGCTTTCAACCATGGCGCCGCCAAATAGGTCTGTCATGCCGCTACTGACATCACGTGCCTGTTGCTCGGCCATTTTTAGGGCTTGATCCATGGCGGCAAGCATCACTGCACGACGATAGCCTATTTCGCCTTCGGGACCAATTTCATCGAGGGCACCACTTCTTATCAAGGCATCTAATGCTCTTTTATTGACTTTTCTACCATCAACTCTGGCGCAAAAATCAAATAGATCGGTAAATACTCCACCCTGCTCTCGGGATTGAATAATATTTTCAATTGGACCCTCACCTAAACCTTTAATGGCGCCTAGACCATAGATAACCTGCCCCTGATCACCTACGCTAAATTGATAACGACCGCGATTTACATCGGGCGGCAATAGCTCTAACTCCATGGACCGACATTCATCAATAAAGGTGACCACCTTATCGGTTTTATCCATATCGGAAGACATGGTGGCGGCCATAAACTGTTCAGGATAATGCGCTTTTAACCACCCTGTTTGATAGGCAACTAGAGCGTAGGCTGCTGAGTGAGATTTGTTAAAGCCGTATCCGGCAAATTTTTCCATCAAGTCAAAGATATTTGACGCAAGTGTCTCATTGTGGCCTTTTTCTATAGCACCGGATACAAATAGTTCTCGCTGTTTTGCCATTTCATCGGCATTCTTTTTACCCATGGCGCGACGTAATAAATCTGCACCACCGAGGGTGTAGCCACCCATTTCCTGAGCAATCTGCATTACTTGCTCTTGATAAAGAATAATACCGTAGGTTGGCTCTAATGCTGGCTTTAGACTCTCGTGCTGATATTGAGAGTGCGGATAACTAACCTCAGCACGGCCTTTTTTGCGATTAATAAAGTCGTCAACCATTCCCGACTGCAATGGGCCGGGTCTAAATAGCGCCACCAGTGCCACAATATCTTCAAAACGATCTGGGCCTAACTTTTTGATTAGCTCTTTCATGCCGCGAGATTCCAACTGAAATACTGCCGTTGTTTCTGCTCGCTGCATTAATTGGAAGGTTGGCTTATCGTCTAATGGAATATTATCAATATTGAGCGGCGCTTCACTATTCTCAGCGCGATCACGGTTGATCATCTGTACCGCCCAATCAATAATGGTTAAAGTACGCAAACCGAGGAAATCGAACTTAATCAGACCGGCTTCTTCTACATCGTTTTTATCGAATTGGGTGACCATAGCCGAACCGGTATCATCACAATAAATCGGCGAGAAATCGGTGATTTCTGTGGGTGCAATAACCACACCACCGGCGTGCTTACCACAGTTTCTAGAAATACCTTCAAGCTGAAGTGCCATCGACCAAATTTCTGAGGCTTCGTCATCTTGTTTAAGGAATTCCTGGAGTGTCTCTTCTTCTTCAACCGCCTTTTCTAGGGTCATGCCCACTTCAAAAGGAATCATCTTTGAGAGTTTATCTGCAAGACCATAGGACTTGCCCTGCACTCGCGCTACATCGCGCACGACTGCCTTAGCCGCCATGGTGCCAAAGGTCACAATCTGCGATACCGCACTTCGCCCATAGCGCTCGGCAACATAGGCAATTACCTTGTCACGACCATCCATACAGAAATCAATATCAAAATCTGGCATAGATACACGCTCTGGATTAAGAAATCGCTCAAACAGTAGATCGTATTCTATAGGGTCTAAATCGGTAATTTTTAATGAATAGGCCACCAGAGAACCAGCACCAGAACCTCGACCCGGGCCTACCGGAATCTTATTATCTTTAGCCCAGCGGATAAAATCCATCACAATCAGGAAATAACCAGGGAAACCCATTTGGATAATAATATCTAATTCAAATTTTAGACGCTGATAGTATGCTTCGCGCTTCGCTGGATAATCTTCTGCCGTATTATCAAATAAACTGGCTAACCGTTGCTCTAAACCCTCTTCAGACACCTGGACTAAAAACTCATCAATGGTCATACCCTCTGGTATCGGGTAATCAGGCAGAAAGTACTCTCCAAATGTTAGATCAACATTACAACGCTTGGCGATTTCCACGGTATTTTGTAGCGCTTCTGGAATATCACTGAATAACTCCGCCATTTCTGCAGGGCTTTTTAAATACTGACTGTCTGAGTAACGGCGTTCACGGCGTGGATCATCTAGTGCTCGCCCCTCATAGATACAAACTCTGGCCTCATGGGCCTCAAATTCACTGGATTCGATAAAACGCACATCATTGGTTGCTACCACTGGACATTCACAGCGCTCGGCTAGGGTAACAGCCGCGTGAATATAGTCTTCTTCATCAGCTCTGCTGGTTCGTTGCAATTCAAGATAAAAGCGGTCGGGGAACAGGCTCATCATCTGTCGCAGAGCTGCTTCTGCCTCAGTATTGCGACCTGAAACCAGTGCCACACCAACTTCGCCTTGGCGACCGCCAGATAATGCTATTAAGCCTTCGTTATGGGTAGATAACCATGACTTATCAATTATCGGTATTGCTTGTCTTTGACCTTCTAGATAGGCACGAGATATAAGCTGGGTCAAATTTCTGTAGCCGCTCAAATCAGTGGCTAATAAAACCAATTGCGATACTGCACCTTCATCTTGCTCAGAAAGCAAAACATCAGCACCCAGTATGGGTTTTACCCCAGCTCCCTGCACTGCCTTATAAAATTTAATTAGACCAAAAAAGTTATTGAAATCCGTTAGGGCAACAGCGGGCATACCCATATCGGCTACTTTGGCCGCTAGGGGCTTAATGCGCACCAATCCATCGACTAATGAGTACTCGGAGTGCAGACGAAGATGAACAAACTCAGAGGTCATAATGGGTACTTGTAATAGTATTTAAAGGTAAACCAATCATAGAATTTAATGTATAGCTTCAACCCAATTAACTCAAGTTAAAGCGTTTAAAATTATTTTTTATAATAAAGATTGTTGTTGTGGAAGCAAGTTTTCACTGACAGGTGAAAAAGATCGTCGATGAATTGGCGTTGCCCCCAAACGCTTTAATGCTTCTAGATGTTGCGCTGTGCCATAGCCTTTGTTTTTAGCAAAGCCGTAGCCCGGATACTTTGCTTCAAATTCAACCATCTCGGCATCGCGAACAACCTTGGCAATTATGGAAGCGGCGCTAATTACCTCAACCCGACCATCACCCTTAACCACAGCTTCTGATGGATATTCCCATTTTGGCAGGCGGTTGCCATCTACAACGACAAAGTCTGGCTTTATTTTTAAACCCATAACCGCGCGGCGCATTGCCATCATGGTCGATTGCAGAATATTGTATTGATCTATTTCTGCCACCGATGCTCTCGCCACAGAGTAGTCTATTGACTGTTCTATAATTTCTTTGTACAGCGCTTCACGCTGATGAGCTGTAAGCACCTTAGAGTCGGCTAAACCCTGAATACTATGCTTTTCTCGCAATATCACAGCAGCGGCAACTACATCACCGGCAAGGGGCCCTCTGCCGACTTCATCAACACCAGCTAAACAAGAAATATTTATTGGTGGATGCCATTTATCTAACACCCTATTCACTGGCTATCAGCTGTGATATTGCAGCTGTTGCTAAACTGGCTGAATCTAGAGATAACTGATGATGTAACTGATCAAACTGTTCAATCAACTCAGTATTATTGGCTTTAAACAGTTTAACCACCTGTGCCGACAGACTTTCAATGGTTGCCTTATCCTGAAGTAATTCTGGCACTAGAGGTTTATTGGCCAATAAATTAGGCAATGAAACATAGGCTGTTTTAATCAGTGGAAATAGCAATTTAAATGATAGTGCATTCATACGATAGCCAACCACCATCGGCTTTTTAAGTAACATAGCTTCTAATGCAGTTGTACCTGACGTAAGTAACACAACATCTGCTGCCTCCATTGCCTGATGAGATTGCTGTATAAGTAGTGTTACTTTGTCTGACCTTGTATCTAAAATCTTCTTCAATTGGTCATATCTGGATTGGTTGGCTGCTGGCATAACCAGCTGTAATTCAACACCTAGATCTTGAGACGCTGTAGCCGCTGCATCTAATAAAAGTTCTGCCATTAACTCAATCTCAGCACTGCGGCTGCCGGGCATAATACACAGTGTTGGCTTACCACTTTCTAGACCCAATGCTTCTCTAGCATCAACTATATTGGCTTGCGCTGGAAACTGTTTGGCCAAGGGATGGCCCACATAACAAACAGATACCTGATGCTGCTGATAAAACGCCGCCTCAAAGGGCAAGAGTGTTAGCATCAGGTCGACTGAACGTTTTATATTTTTGATTCGTCCCTGACGCCAAGCCCAAACAGATGGGCTGACATAATGCACTGTTTTAACCCCTGCAATATGCAGTTTTTGCTCTATTTTGGCATTAAAGTCTGGCGAATCTATTCCGATAAAGACCACAGGTTTATTGGTTGAATAACGCTTAATTATTGAGCGCCGAATAGACAGTAACTCCGGCAATCGCTTTAGAGGCTCCCAAAGCCCCATCACTGATAGCCTTTCCATATCAAACAGTGAATTAAACCCCTCGGCTTGCATTTTTGGCCCGCCGATACCCTCAAAAATAGCATTGGGGTACTGCTTCTTTAATCCTTGTATTAAGTCAGCACCCAGTAAATCACCGGATGTTTCACCGGCAACAATGGCAAAAACAGGCGCTTGATCGACCATAATTTAGCGAATAATACCGCGCGTTGAAGCTTTAAGAGAGTCTAAAAGAATAGCAATCACAGTATCATCACCGAGTTCAGTAATGGCAACTATGGCTTCGTCCAGAGTTAGACCTCGACGATACAGCAACTTATAGGCTTTGTTGGCTAAAGAGATTTGCTCAGCACTAAATCCGCGGCGTTTTAATCCCTCTTTATTGATTGTTCTCGGCTCTGCCGGACTACCAAAGGCCGTTACAAATGCCGGAACATCGTGATAACTAAAGGCTGCAGGGCCAATAAAACTATGTGCGCCAACCGAGACATATTGGTGAATAAGCGCGTAACCGGAAAGAATTGCCCAATCACCTACAGTAACATGGCCAGCAAGACTGGAGTTATTCACCATAATCACATGATCACCAATTACCGAGTCATGCCCTACATGAGCGTAGGCCATTAATAGATTATGGTTGCCTATTATGGTTTCACCCTTATCTTGAACTGTGCCGCGATGAATAGTTACTCCCTCACGGATAACATTATCATCACCGATAATTAGTTTGGTTGGCTCACCCTTGTATTTTAGATCGGGGGTATCGTCACCAATGGTAGAAAATTGATAGATCTTATTATTGGCGCCAATAATTGATGGGCCACGAATAACAACATGAGAAGCTATAGTACAATTATCCCCTATCTGAACATCCGCTCCAATAACTGTCCAAGGGCCAATACTGACGTTTTCGCCAATTTGCGCCTTTGGATCTATAATGGCATTTGAATCAATCACACTACTTTATCTCTGTCCTGAAAAGCGCAAAGCAGAGTCGCTTCACAACAAACCTTGCCGTCTACCGATGCACTGGTGTTAAAACGCCACATATTGCGTTTTACCGTATCTATCTCTGAGGTCAGGACCAACTTATCACCTGGCACTACGGGTTTTTTAAAACGCGCCTTATCGACGCCAGCAAATAAAAACAGTTTTCCGTCTTCAGCGGTAATTTTAGATGAGTAAAAGCCAAGAATACCGGATACCTGCGCCATAGCTTCGACAATCATAACCCCAGGAAAAATTGGAGCACCAGGGAAGTGGCCATTAAAAACATCCTCATTAAAGGTAATATTTTTATAGGCGACAATGCGCTTATTGGCTTCGATCTCTTCCACTCTATCAACCAATAAAAATGGGTATCTATGGGGAAGTAGCTTCATTATTTCATTTACATTCATTACTTAGTCCATTTATCCAGATAAGTTTTTTCTTTATAAATTTAGTCTTTAGCTTCTAATTTTTTTAACCGCTGTGCAATCAGGTTTAACTGACCCATTCGCACAGAGTTTTTTGACCATTCAGCAGTACTCATTAATGGCATAGTAGCATTTGAGTAGGAGTTCGGCTGTTTAATATCTTTAAATACCAAACTATGCGCCATTACCTGAACGTTATCACATAAGCTTGCATGACCAACCACATGGGCTCCGGCGGCAAGTACACAGTTTTTACCTACAACCGTACTACCCGCCACACCCGCATAAGCCGCCATTGCAGTGTTGTCTCCAATTACCGCGTTGTGCGCTATCTGCACATGGTTATCTAAGATTACATTATTGCCAATAATAGTGTCATTGATAGCACCCCTATCAATTGTAGTACAGGCACCGATTTCAACATTATTGCCAATTACCACACCACCAATTTGGCTAATTTTTTGCCAGCCAGCTTTACCATTGGGGGCAAAACCAAAGCCATCAGCACCGATAACCGAACCACTGTGCACTAGAACATCTGAACCAATACGTACATCATGGTAAACAGCAACATTAGCGGCAATAGTGCAATTGTCACCCACTACAGATCGCTCACCAATAACTGTATTTGCCTTGATAACTGTGCCTGATCCAATTTGAACATCGGCTTCAATTACTACATTAGGGCCTATGGACACTGCGTCACCAACAGTAGCTGTTGGATCAATAGAGGCACTGGCATGAATGGTTTTCTCAACAACAGGCGCTTTATCAAACCAAGCACTAATTTTGGCATAACTAAGATAGGAGTCCCTTACAATTAAACAGTTGCCATTAAAAAACTGCGCCTGAGCAGGCTGTAAAATAACAGCCCCTGCCTGACAATGATCTAACTGCTTTGCATATTTGGGGTTGCTTAAAAAAGCTATGTCATTCGCCTTAGCCGACTCAAGAGTAGCTAAACCAGTAATCACCGTCGAGTCATCTCCAATAACCTCGGCATCGAGAAACAATGCTATTTGTTTTAGGCTAAAAGAAAACGACATAGAAGCATCCACTCAGAAAACTACTCTGACTCAGCTTGAGGAGTAGATTTAGCATCGATACGATCAGCTACTTCTTTAGTAATCGATATCTCAGGTGTTGCCAAAAGAACAGACTCTGCTCTAAGTAACACAGTGATGCCCTCTTCTTTTACAATTTCTTGTAGCGCTTCCTCAACCAGAGGGGCTAAACCCTGTAACACACGTTGCTCTAATTGCTTTTGCTCCGATGAGATTTTCTGTAATGCCAATTCAGCGTCTGCCTTAACATAGCTCATCTTCTTCTGATGCTCGGCCAACTCTTCTGGCGACCATGTAAGACGTTTGGTTTCCGCTTCTTTAGCCATGGCTTGAAAATCGGCTGATGAACTCTCATATTTAGCCTTAAGACTAATAAAGTCAGCACTTTCTTCAAAGGTTTTAAGCGCATTTTGTGCCGCTGTTGAGCTAAAAATAGCGACTCTAGCATCAACTACTGCGATCTTTGCAGAAGGAGTATCAGCTGACGCAACTAAAGACTGAGAAGTCATTAAAACAACAACAAACATCAATCCGAAAAATTTAAACGTGTTACCTTTCATTATATTTTAACCTTATCTTATTTTAGAACTGATTACCCAACGAAAATTGGAACATTTCAATTTCGTCATAATCGCTAGAATTCAATGGCTTTGCAAAACTAAATGTTAATGGCCCCATAGCACTTAACCATGTTGCTCCTATCCCGACAGAGTATCTTAACTCACCTGCATCAGGTTTAAAGCAGTTTATTTGAGTATCGCCACATTTGGTATTAAAAATATTACCCACATCAAGGAAGAATGCAGATTGCATGGATCGGTTATCTTTAATAAATGGCATTGGGAAAATAATCTCGGCACCAAACTCTATCTGAACATTACCACCAATTGGATCGGGTCTACCATAGATAGACGATGTGGTACATGACTCGTCATCACCGGCACAGGGTGTATCCTGCGGACCAAGGGAGTTACGTTCAAAGCCCCTTACCGATCCAAAGCCACCACCATAGAAATTTTTGAAGAATGGTAACTGAGTGGTATCCCCATAACTTTCACCCAGACCAAGGTCTGCTCTTAACTTTAGGGTTAATGAGCGAGTTAAACCACGCAAATATTGACCTTTATAGGTCATCTTGTAATATTCTAAGCCAGAACCAGGCAGTGCAAAGTTTAGAGCCGCTCTCTGAGAGGCACCTCTAGTGGCGAATATTCCGCGGTTTAGTGTTGATTTAGACCAATTAAGATTTAAATTAAATACATCAAAGTTACTACCATTAGCGTCTATAAAACGCCTAATCTCGCTCGAGGAATAATTGCCTGAGCGTATCTCTAGGTTTTCAAAGCCAACACCAAAGCCTATGCGCTCAACTTCAGAAACAGGGTAACCCCAGCTGACGTTTGCGCCCTTGGAATTAGTAGAAAAACTAGATACGTTGATTTTATCGTAGTCAGTCTCACGAGAAAAAATACTGTAGCCAACATTAACGCCATCTACGGTAAAGTAAGGTTCGGAAAAACTTAAATTTAGAGAATCTTGATAGGTACTGCGATTGACTGCTACCGTGACCTTTTTACCGGTGCCTAAGAAATTATTTTCACTCAGGTTAGCACCAAGTACCATGCCATAGCCCTGTGCATATCCAATACTAGCTCCGACAGAACCGGAGGGTTGCTCTTCAACTGTGTAAACCACATCAATTTGATCGTTAATCCCTGGAACTGGAATGGTCTCAACTTCAACTCCTTTAAAGTAGCCCAGACGCTCTAATCGAACTTTGGATAAATCAATCAATGAATTGTTAGCCGAGGACCCTTCCATTTGACGCATTTCACGACGAAGAACTTCATCCTGAGTTTTGGTATTTCCCCTAAATTCAATACGGCGCACGTAGGCGCGCATCCCTGGCATTAGAACAAAAGTGACTTTAGCGGTTTTATCTTCTTTGTTGAGCTCAGGGTAACCTTCAACTTTGGCAAAGGTATAACCTTCATTACCAAAACGGCGAGTAATTAACTCACTGGACGCTGTCATTAGGGCTTGTGAAAATCTCATACCCTTGCGCATAAGAATCATCGAACGAATTTCAGATTCAGACAATTTCAGCTCACCAGAAAGCTCAACTTCGCTGATTTTGTAGGTATCACCCTCATCAAGGGTGATAGTAATATAAACTGATTCTTTGTTAGGACTAACAGATACCTGAGTATTTTTGATTTCAAAGGCTAAATAGCCACGATCTAAATACCAAGTTTCCAGAGTCTCTATATCGCCAGTTAGTTTTTCACGAGAATATTTATCATTACTGGTCAACCATGACCAAAAACCAGTTTCGTTTAACTCAAAATTCTCGCGTAACTCTTTTTCAGAGAAGCTTTTATTACCAATAATATTGATATGCCTAATCTTTGCGACACTACCCTCATCGATATCAATATTGATGGCTACTCGGTTTCTTGGGAGCTCCTCAACATTTGTTATTACAAGGGCTCCATAGCGACCTTGAGAGACATATTGTCGCTGTAGCTCTTGTGCCATTCCTTCCAGTATAGATTGACGAAAAATTTGCCCTTCCGACAGACCATTATCTGTTAGTGCGTCAAGAAGCTGTTCGGATTGAATTGCTTTATTGCCCTCAAGATTAATTTCAGTAATAGCAGGCCTTTCTGTCAAAATGATCACTAGGACGCCGTTTTCTTGCGCCATTGCGACATCAGCAAAAAAACCTGTGGAAAAAATTGATCTTGAAGCTTCTCTGACTGAAGCTTGATCGACTTGATCACCAACATTAATAGGTAAAGCCGAGAAAACCGTTCCCGCAGAAACACGTTGCAAACCCTCAATTCGTATATCTGAGACTTGAAAAAGCGCCTCAGAAGCCAAAGATAAAGTACTAAGAAAAGTAAGGCAGAGGCCTAAAAAGAGTCGTTTCATGTAATTAAATTTTGCCTATTTATAATATTATTTAGAGACTCAAAACGGTCGGGTAAGATCATTAAATGTGGCAAAGATCATCAAACCAATCAACAAGAAAAAGCCAATTTTATAACCAATTATTTGCACGTGGTCAGAGACTGGAGAACCTTTTACCCATTCGACCACACAATATACTAAATGCCCCCCATCAAGCACCGGGATAGGCAGCAAATTCATAACCCCAAGCATTATACTTAGAATAGCTACGAAACGAATAAAATTCTCTATTCCTGCCTTTGCTGTATCACCAGCCATTTTTGCAATAGTGATCGGGCCGCTTAAATTTTTTGCCGACAAATCACCAACCAGCAACTTACCCAATGAAGAGAGAATAAAGCCAGCAGTTGAGAATGTCTCTTCAACAGCCCTAGCAAAGGCACTAAATAGGCCATGTTCGATCTGTCGTATTAATTGTTCTGGATACGAGCCTTTAACACCAAGCTGAATGCCTAATTGCCCAACAAACTCACCATTTTTTAACACCTTTTCAGGCGTCACTTCAAGCACCATAAAACGACTACTGTTGCTGTTTTTATTGGGTCGCTCAAGATCAATAACCAGAGGTTGATCAATAGCACCTGAGACCTGTTGTATGAAGCCATCAGCGCTGTCAATATCGATACCATTAACGGCGAGCAAACTATCGCCCTCTCTCAAACCGCCTTTAAAGCCAGAACCAGACTCTGAAACTGGACCCAAAATAAGCGCCTCAAACTCAAAGGTCGGCTGGAGACCAAGTTCTCTGATTGGTGAGGGGTTATCGGCATCCCTAAGCCAGCTAGTAACTGCAACAAATACTTGAAGTTCTGAGTTAGAGCCTGCGTAACGAACGCTGAGCGGGATATCACCTGTAGTTCCAATAAAATTAAAAAGCTGTCGATTAACCGATGCCCAAGTATTAGCCTCAACACCATCAACTGCTGTAATTTCCATACCGACCTCAAGCCCAGCCTGACTGGCTAATGAGCTTTCTGTGATATCACCTATAACCGGTGCCAATCCCTTTTCTCCTCCCAAAAAGAGAAACCAATAGACAACGATTGCCAGCAAAAAGTTTGCTATTGGACCTGCGCTAATAATTGCCATTCGCTGTAATACTGTTTTTTGGGTAAATGCAAAGGGACGATCCTCGTCGTTAATTTCGCCCTCTCTTTCATCGAGCATCTTTACATAGCCGCCCAAAGGCAAAGCTGCCAGAACAAATTCTGTATTATGCTTGTCGCGCCAAGAAAAAAGTTTTTTACCAAACCCGATAGAGAATTTTTCTACACGAACATTACAACGTCTAGCCACCCAAAAATGGCCATATTCATGAAAAGTAACCAATATTCCAAAAGCTATAAAGGTATAAAATAATGTCTCAATTAATGCCATGAGTTAGAACTCTATTTGTTTAATCACAGATTCTGCCGTGACTCTTGCTCGACTGTCTGAATCTTGGACAGCGGCAAGTGATTCTGGTTCATAAAAATCAAAGGATTCTAGGGTTTGCTCAACAATTGAAGCTATTGTTGAGAAACCAACTCTACCATCTAAAAATGCCTGAACAGCTATTTCATTGGCGGCATTCAGCACTGCGGGAGCATCACCGCCCTGTTTGGCCGCATTATAGGCTAGCTGTAAGCAAGGAAACTTTTCTATATCCGGCTGCTCAAAGGATAGTTGAGCTATTTCACTAAGATTTAGATCAGCCACACCTGAAGCCACTCTTTCTGGCCAAGCTAAACCATGAGCTATAGGTGTTCTCATATCTGGATTTCCAAGCTGTGCCAATACCGAACCATCTACATATTGAACTAGCGAGTGAACAATACTCTGTGGGTGAATAAGCACATCAATTTTATCCATACTAGTATCGAACAGCCATTTAGCTTCTATACACTCGAGCCCCTTATTCATCATTGATGCGGAATCAACGGATATTTTATTGCCCATGCTCCAGTTGGGATGCGCGCATGCTTGAGCAGGCGTTGCCACAGCAATCTGTTGTGCGCCCCAAGTTCTAAAAGGACCTCCAGATGCAGACAAAATAAGCTTTTTAATAGACGATTGATTAGCATCACTGTAGTTGTGAGGCAAACACTGAAAAATCGCATTATGCTCACTATCTATAGGCAATAATGTAGCACCATATTGCTTTATTGCAGCCATAAAGATTGATCCCGCCATAACCAGGGATTCTTTATTTGCTAGTAATACCTTTTTACCTGACTCTACAGCAGACAGTGTGGGCAATAGTCCTGCCGCACCAACAATTGCCGCCATTACAATATCCACTTGGTTATTGCTGGCAACTTCAGACAATGCGTCTGCGCCAAAAATAACTTCTGTAGAACCTTTAAGATCTTTAATCAAAGCACTTAACTGATGTGCAGAAGACTCATCGGTAACCACTGCATATTTTGCTTTGAATTGAACAGATTGGAGTGCCAGTTTTTGTAATTGGCGACAACCAGTTAGAGCAAAAATTGAGTACTTTTCAGGATGCTGGGAAATAACATCCAGCGTACTTTCACCTATAGAGCCCGTTGCACCTAATACAGTAACTGAATAGTTCATCTAGAATGGACTTGCTTTAAATAAGATAACAAAAAATAACGGCAAGGCAGCCATAACACCGTCCAATCGATCAAGAAATCCACCGTGACCCGGCAAAAGATTGCTACTATCTTTGATTCCTCTGTGACGCTTTAGCATACTTTCAAATAAATCGCCTATCACAGACGATAATGCCACTGGGAAAACTAGTAAACACAAATTTAACCAATTTAAATCTGCAATAAAAAATATTAGCCCCACAATTAACGCTATTTGCAGGGAGATTCCGCCAAAAAGACCTTCCCAAGTTTTACCGGGACTTATGGTTGGCGCTAATTTGTGCTTACCGAATAAATTGCCCGCTATATAGCCGCCAACATCCGCCAAAATAATAATAGCCATAGCTAGTAAGACTAGATATCGACCATTTTCCAGAGAGATTATAGACGCTAGAGCCAGCCATGTTACGCTAAGCAAAATTATACCCAAGCCAAGCATTATAGGTCGTGATGACCATAAGATAGCACTTGAAGGATAGCCTTGTAGCCACAGGAAAATGATCGCCCATAAAGCTGTTACTGCAAAGCATATTTGATAGCTTAAAAAATGCTCAAGCTGAGTATAGATACCTACATAAGCGGCTATTACAAGCATTGATAGTAAAAGAGCTAGAAGAAATAAAAGCTTTCCGATCACAGTCTTTACTCTAGATAGATCAGACCATTCCCAGCCGGCAATTAATACTATCAGCATAATAAAGCCGATAAAAACAGGTGTTGAAAAAAACAACAAAGCTGAAATAAACAGAAAAGCTAATACCGAAGCCGTTGCAAAACGTTGTTTAAACATACACTTCCTTATCCAGCCGTATTTTAATTATTATCCGTTTCTTGCGCAGAGGATCTAGCACCGAACCTTCTTTGTCTAGAGTAATAGTCTTCTACCGCATACTCAAATGCATTCTCATCGAAGTCTGGCCAGAAGCACTCAGTAAAATATAACTCAGTGTATGCCATATGCCATAACATAAAGTTACTGATTCGCTGCTCACCAGCGGTGCGAATACATAAATCCGGTGAAGTTAGACTTTGATGGCTAAAATAACTGTCAATATTTTCTGCTGAAATATCTTCTAACGACAGACTACCATCTGCAATATTTTCCGCCATTTTTTTGGCAGCTTTTGCAATCTCCCAGCGTCCACCGTAGTCGACGTAAAGATGCAAATTGAGCTCGCCAGACTTGGTAAGGTTTTCAGCGTCTTTGATTTGCCTATTAAGGCGATCACTAAAACGTGCTTTACTGCCAATAACTCGCAACTTAATACCGTCATCGCGCAACAATTTAGCTTCTTGTTTAAGATATGAGGAAAACAGGGACATTAGGCCGCGAACCTCAATAGCAGGTCTAAGCCAATTTTCACTACTAAAAGCAAACAAGCTTACAGTTTCGATGCCTAGATTGCGCGCGGAAGGGAGTAAATCACGAATGCGCTCTGCACCCGCTTTATGCCCCGCTATTCCAGTGAGACCACGTTGTTTAGCCCAACGATTGTTGCCGTCCATAATAATCGCAACATGCTTAAGCGGATGTAACGCAGTTTTGGCTTTACTATTCATCTATGACCCAGAGATACTAGATCTCCAACAAGTCCTTCTCTTTGGCGGCTAAAGCCTCTTCAACCTTAGCAATAAATCGATCAGTTATCTTTTGGACATCGTCTTGCGCTTTGCGTTCCTCATCTTCACTGATTTCTTTTTCTTTTAATAGATCTTTGATATCAGAAAGCACATCTCGACGGATATTTCTAATACCAATTCGTGAGCCCTCTGCTTCATGACGCGCCTGTTTACCATAGCTGCGCCTAGTTTCTTCAGTCAATGGCGGCAAGGGTATACGAATCACAGTACCAGCAGTGCTTGGATTAAGGCCTAGCTCTGATTTCAAAATCGCTTTTTCTATTTCTGGCACCAATGATTTTTCATAAGGTGAAACAGATAGCGTACGAGAATCTTCAATAGTTACAGAGGCAGCCTGATTAAGAGGTGTATTGACGCCGTAGTAATCAATCGAAAGACCATTTAAAAGGCTTGGATGCGCCCGGCCAGTGCGAATTTTATTAAATGCAACGCCAAGTGCTTCAACGGTCTTGGCCATTCGTTGCTCTGCATCTTTCTTAAAATCTTCTATCACTTGAAACCTCTTTATTCTTCATCAATAAGAGTGCCTTCGTCGCCACCCACGATTAAATTAAGTAACGCGCCAGATTTTGACATACGGAACACTCTAAGTGGCATTTTATGTTCACGACACAGACATATAGCCGTCATATCCATAACACCGAGCTGCTTATTAAGAACCTCATCATAGGTAAGGTTTTGATAAAGTGTAGCAGTAGGATCAAGCATTGGGTCTGCTGAATAAACACCATCAACCTTTGTCGCTTTTAGAACCACATTGGCATTAATCTCAATGCCGCGCAAACAAGCAGCAGAATCAGTGGTGAAAAAGGGATTACCTGTACCTGCAGCAAAAATTACCACATCACCACCCTTCAGATAACGGATGGCCTTGCGTCGATCATAGTGCTCAACCACACCACTCATAGGGATAGCTGACATTACATGAGTAGAAATATTTGTTCGCTCAAGGGCATCGCGCATAGCGAGTGCATTCATTACAGTAGCTAACATTCCCATATGGTCACCGGTTACACGATCCATACCAGCTGTATTGAGAGCGGCGCCACGAAAAAGATTGCCGCCACCAATAACTAAGCCTACTTGAACCCCGATACCTACGAGTTGACCAATTTCTAGCGCCATTCGATCGAGAACTTTAGGATCGATTCCAAAGCCCTCCTCTCCCATTAACTCTTCACCGCTGAGTTTGAGTAAGATTCGCTTATACTGCTTCTCTTTGACCGTAGACGCCATGGTTAATCCTCTGAATTAATTACTTGCACCCTGAACCTGAGCAGCTACTTCAGCTGCAAAATCAACTTCTTCTACTTCGATTCCTTCACCAACTTCGAATCGAACAAATGATAATACCTCAGCACCCTGTGCTTTAACTAATTTGCCGACAGTAGTTTCAGGATCCTTAACAAATGGCTGATCAACAAGGCTGCTTTCTTTGAGGAATTTAGCTACGCGACCAACAATCATCTTTTCAATAATTTCTTCTGGCTTACCGCTCTCTCTTGCTTGCGCTGCAAAAATTTCTTTTTCAGCCGCAACTAAGTCTGCAGGCATATCATCTGAATTAACAACAGCGGGATTAACTGCAGCAACATGCATAGCAACATCTTTTGCTAGCTCTTCAGAACCACCACTTAAACCCACTAAAACCGCAATTCGACTATTACTATGGACATAACCACCAACTACTGGTGCTTCGATGCTATCGGCTCTTCGCGGAGAAATATTTTCACCAATCTTTTGAACTAATTCTTGTCTTTCAGTTTCAAGATCACCCGACATCAAAGCCGCAATATCAGTTTGCTTAGCACTAAATGCAGTTCCCAATACTGTGTTAACAAAACCCTGAAAGCCCTCGTCTCTGGCCACAAAATCAGTCTCACTATTAACTTCTAATATTAGACCATAACTACCCTCAGCGCTAAAGGCAACTACACCGTCCGCGGCTGTTCTTCCGGCTTTTTTGGCCGCTTTCATTCCGCTAGATTTACGTAAATCTTCAATTGCTTTATCAATATCGCCCTCAGACTGAGCTAGTGCACGTTTGCACTCCATCATGCCTAAACCCGTTCTATCTCGAAGTTCTTTTACTAGGGACGCAGTTACCTGTGACATTGTATTCCTCTCTCAAACATATAATTAGTTAGAAAAAAGGGGGCAAATGGCCCCCGTAATTTTTGTTACATAATCGCCCAATGGGTCGATCTTCAAATTACTCAGCTTCTTTTTTAGCAGCTGGTTTCTTCGCTGCTGCTTTTTTAACAGGTGCTTTCTTAGCCGGTGCTTTCTTAGCAGCAGCTTTTTTAGCAGGCGCTTTCTTAGCAGGCGCTTTCTTAGCAGCAGCTTTTTTAGCAGGTGCTTTCTTAGCCGCTGGCTTTTCTTTAGCTGGTTCTGACACAACTTCAACATCAGGAGCTTCAGCAACAGGAGCTTCAGCAGCAGGCGTTTCAGAAGCAGCTTCTGCTTCAGGTTTAGTTTCAACTTTTGCAGCAGGCTTCTCATCAACTTCAACAAATTCATCTTTGCTGGTTACTGAAGCAGACTGCGCTTTGCCTTCTAAGATAGTGTCAGCAACAGATGCCGCATATAACTTGATTGCACGAATTGAATCGTCATTACCTGGAATAATATGATCAACGCCATCTGGGTCACTATTAGTATCGACAATGCCAACAACTCGTATGCCGAGTTTATTAGCTTCGTTAATAGCGATACGCTCATGATCAACGTCTACCACGAATAAGATATCCGGTAGGCCGTTCATATCTTTGATGCCGCCAATAGAATTTTCTAGCTTGTCTTTCATGCGAGTACGCATTAGGACTTCTTTCTTAGTTAACTTGTCAAACGTACCATCGCTTTGCTGTTTTTCAAGCTCGCGGTAACGACGAATTGACGCTCGAATTGTTTTGTAGTTTGTTAGCATTCCACCTAACCAGCGATGGCTAACATATGGCATTCCACATCGCTCAGCTTGCTCTTTAATGATTTTACTCGCTGCTCGCTTGGTGCCAACAAAAAGAACCTGATTACCTTTCGACGCTTCCACGCGAAGTACATCAAGTGCTTCATTGAATGCAGGTACAGTATTTTCTAAATTGATAACGTGAACTTTGTTGCGTGAGCCAAAAATATATTGGCTCATCTTTGGGTTCCAGAAACGGGTTTGGTGACCGAAATGGACACCTGCTTGTAACATATCTCGCATACTTACTTTAGACATAATATTTTCCTTTAGGGGTTAAGCCTCCACATATCCCAATAACCAACCCTTTGGTAAAAAAACCGCTAGGCACCCAGGCTACTGTGTCGACATGTGTGTGTCGTTAGTGTTACTAAATTAGTTAAGTTGATACACACTTTACGTATCGGCGCGCTTTATACCATAACCACTATTTTATATAAAGGAAAAAGCACTAAAATTGCTTATTTTGAGCGCTTTATAGGTAAAAAGTGAGAAATCGTTAAATATACCTGAATTAATGAAGATTATTTTTTAATATCAACTCCCGCAATTGGCTTTAGATTGGTTACAATGGATAGGATCAAATTAAAGAGAATTGCAATGTCTGTAAATCTTAGAACACCAGAGCAAATCGCTAAAATGCGCATCGCTGGAAAGCTAGCAGCAGAAGTGCTTGAACTTATTGGTGACTATGTTGTTGCTGGAGCCTCTACAGAGGATTTAGATCGTATCTGTCATGATCATATAGTCCGCAAGCAAAAAGCCATACCCGCCTGCCTAGGCTATAGAGGCTTCCCAAAATCAATATGTACATCGGTTAATCAAGTTGTGTGTCACGGTATCCCCTCTGAAAAAAAGATTCTGAAGAAGGGAGATATTATCAATATTGATGTTACAGTTATCAAAGATGGTTGGTATGGCGATACTAGCAAGATGTATATTGTCGGTGACGCCCCCGATCATGCCAAAAGACTCATCACGGTCTCTCAAGAATGCATGTATAAAGGCATTGAAATGGTCAGACCTGGTGTAAGGCTTGGTGACATTGGCCACGCCATTCAAACCCATGCAGAAGCTCACTACTACTCAGTGGTAAGAGATTATTGCGGACACGGTATTGGCGATGAATTTCATCAGGAACCGCAAATTCTTCATTACGGTAAACCAGGCACCGGGTTAGAGCTTAAAGAAGGCATGACATTTACTATTGAACCTATGGTCAATGCAGGTAGATATCAAACTAAACTTAAAAGAGATGGCTGGACGGTTGAAACAAAAGATGGACGCCTATCATCGCAATGGGAGCACACCATGCTCGTTACTCATGACGGTGTAGAGGTATTCACAGCTAGACAAGAAGAAAATTTTTAGCCTGCTTA
>JBJKZE010000031.1:0-22134 GCA_045560645.1 Porticoccaceae bacterium
CAGCAGATCAAATTTCTAAAGAGGGGTTTGGAATATCTACTGCAATTGGTATTGGAGGTGACCCCATAATTGGCACAAATGTTAAAGATGCTGTTGAGTTATTTTTTAACGACGACGAAACCGATTGTGTTGTTATGATTGGGGAAATTGGAGGTCAATTAGAGAATAACGCTGCTAAATGGATTAAAGAATCAAAAATTAAAAAACCAGTAATAGGTTTTATAGCAGGGGAACAGCACATTCTCAGGTACAGAAATAGACACTCTTAGTGTTTCATCCTGTTGCAGCAGAGAATCAATCATCGACCACGCCATATCTGGTCCTGCAGCAAAACCATCTACCACACCATAGCGAACAAGGTATACACCATCACGCCAGCCAACACTAACCCTGCCATCTTCATAAGGCAATGCCATATAATCTGGGTACATTGATTTGGGCGCTACGCCAGAATTTTTCGCTATACGCTGGCAATTTTGGATATCTGCTTCAGCAACAACCAAAATTTGTAATTGGCCTTCGGCACTATGGCCGCACACCACAAAATGCACTTCTTCTATTGGCTGTAGAAGCTTATCTTCCAATATCCATGGAATAAGCTCCGCCCACTTGCGCTTGGGCGCAGAGGGAGGATCTATTAGATGCATAGCAACTAACTCAGACGGCACCCATAGATCCATACTGACTAAATCTGCATCTGCAACCGACTCAAAGGCCTCACCCTCATTGGTGATATAGCTATCAAGGTTATGTATATGGTCCACTGGCAGTGTCATTTTAAGCCCCAATCATCGCGCAAGCGGGAAGCACTTGCTCATCGTCAAACGTACTATCTGAGTTTTTATCAGATCCTAAATTATTACCTGCCGTCATCTTTTCTAGCAATTCAGTTACGCTATCTTTGTTCATTTTAGCCGGCACGGCGGTCAATTCCCTAGAGATTATAACCGAATCTGCGCTGGAACTGCGCATTATAATACTTCTAACTTCAATTCTCGCCTCTCCCAATGTGACCTCAATATATAACTCAAAAAATTCAGATGCCACAGCAATAACATCAGCTGGCCAGCGCGTTTTAGCATCAGTGAGTGGCAGCGCCAATTCAAATTCAAGAAGACTATAAAAATCGTTCAGCGTTTCAAAGGGTCGATTAGCAATTACAGCATCCCTAAATTGCATATCGAGAATATCACCCAGTGCCAGCAATAACTCCTCGGAAGCAGTATTTATGTTGATAGCTACAGATTTTGTAGTTTGACCTGGAGTAATTTTAGGCACGGGTAGAGCGGTTAACCAAGGCATTAATCTTTGCACCTCAAAAACCTCATAACCTAATACAGAAGCAAGTTCACTTGACTCAACCATAGGCGCATCTGCTATGGTTCGAGGCGGGTAAAATCCTGAATACTCCTCTTGCTCCGCGCCATCGGGCCCAACTTTAGTGGAATTCGGATCAAGCCAGTCAACAATAGCTTCAATTCGCCCAGGGTATACAGGTATATCAAGATAACGAAGTAAATTATTCCAAGTCTTGGCAAAGCTAGACTCATTTCCGTTAAGTGCATTCTTTAATTCTGAGGGAGATTTGTAACCTAAACTGTTGATATTAAAACGCCCCTGTAAATCAGAAATACAGCCAGTAACTACACCGCCTTCCACCGGCATAGCAGGTATAGCTTGAGCCCAAAGTTCTCCAAAATGATCATCTTGCGACTCTGCTGCATCTTCTTGCAACAACTGCCTTGCCCAACTCTCAGCACTTAGAGCTAAAAGATAGGCCTGATCCTGATGAATAGCTAGCGTGGACTGAGCAATATTAATTTGATGGCGATAAAAGATATTACCCAAAATAAACATGATACTAGTCATTAAAAGCAACGCTGCAATTAGGGCAACACCAGACTGTCGAGAGAAATTTGATTGCATCAGGAGCTTACTCCTAAGAATAGTCTCGACGTCTCTGCACCATTAATTAATGTTATGGTAACCCGAATCATTTTTGGCAAGGGATCAGCATTACGACGCTTTACAGGGGGCCAGTCAGGGGCAAAGGTACTTCTACCATCTGTATGCTCAAATAAAATCTTATCCACATCCTTAAGTAATACCATAGATACACCATCACTGTATCTCATTGATTCAGTAATACCCCAAGATTGTCGGATCAGCTGTTGATCGTCGTCTAGATCGTAGGACACTCTTCGTATACCGCTTGGATTAGTCGCTATCATAGGTCCGCTTCCACGACTAAACCGAACACCGAAATCACTTTTAGCGGTAAAGTATGGCGGCTCAATACCGCCCAATCCGTCTCTAAATGGACGATTCCTGATATGCATTAAATCTCGCTGTATAATTTTCCAAGCTCTCTGTATTTCGATCGCACCTGTTTGTTTCGCGCGGCTTCGCTCATCCGCGTCAATCACCACTTCAATTGCTTGATATGACATTAACGAGATAATTGCCAACAGGGACAGGGCAATCAAAGTCTCAATAAGGGTAAAGCCTGACTGAACCCTATAATTATTATTATGACTGAGATATTTAATTACTCTCATAATTACTTCTCAATAATATAGATAGATAGGGAGCTTGTTACACGATCGCTATCTACAGCACTGACTTTTGCCTCATAACGATAAAGGTCTTTACCAACTGCCGGCTCGACAGATAGCATCCAATTCCAATCCTGGCCATACTGGGCTTGCTGACCTTTTTTAGTTTTACTTGATCGCTTAGACATAGTGCCTCGACCTTCAGATTCCTGATACTGTTGCAATAAAACATTCCAGGCGACCTGGTTGCTAAGGTTTTTGGCATTCATATGGACTCGCTGATCAGCATATTGATGGACGGCAGATATAGCACCACCTAGAACCAACCCCAAGATACCCAAAGCAACGACAACCTCAATAAGCGTAAAGCCTGATTCTCGACTGGAATAAGTCACTTTTTCTGCCTCTGCTGCTTCATCTTGATAAGCAAATCCTCACTATCCCAATAATAACTATAGCTTATTTCATAATCACTATAGTTCAGACTTACTAATACCTCAGGTTCAACATAACCATCCGGCAAAAAAGCTAGAGTTGGCTGCAAAAATTCTTTTTTATCTTTTGCGGACGGTATATTTCCTTTTTCAATCTCTTCTCGCGATGGTAGGGCTGCCTGCTGATAGAACAATGGTTCTTCGTCGGCATCCTCCGACAGCCAAGTAATATTAGCACCTTCGCCTAATTTGTAGGGCTCAGGAAAAGAAACTTTAACCCATTTATTTCTGTAATATATCACTGCGTTTAGCCGAGTGGTTTGCTTGGTTTTTTTATTGGTATCCGCAAGCACGCCAAAAGCAGCTCCCTGCAAAACGGCCAAATCAGCTAACTGATTTAGCCAAATGGATAATTTTTCCGCCTCACTAGAATAGCGCTTATTAACTGTCTGGCCAATAGACCCCGCAGCCACTGCAGCTATCAGAGCAATAACAGCAATTACCACCATAATTTCTATCAGCGTATAGCCTTTTTGGCGACGAGGGTTGGTAACCACAGTTAATCCTTGCGTATAGTATCCACTCAGGTCCTTACTGGACGTTCCAATTACCCCAGTCCTTATTTGAGCCCTCACCGCCGGAAACACCATCAGCTCCGTAGGTATAGACGTCGATATCTTTTCCGCGAGAACCCGGATTTGAATAAAGATACGGAGTCTTCCAAGGATCATTGGGAACGGCATCTAAATAGGGACCATTCCAGTTATCTGAACCAGCAGGGGGAGAAACCAAGGCCTCTAAGCCCTGTGACTGAGTTGGATAGCGAAAGTTATCTAAACGGTAAAATTTAAGAGCGTTTTCAACCACTCTAATATCTTGAGCAACCCTGGTTCGCTCTGCCTTTTCAACCTGATTAAACACTCTCGGTCCAACCATAGCTATTAGAAGACCAATAACCGCAACAACAACCATCATCTCAATTAAAGTAAAACCTGCTTGTTTTCTTTTATTGCTCGCTTTCATTAACTTTCCCCTTAATTAACTTTTTAGCCGCCAAAGCAGTTTGCTTGGCAGAATTAAACCATATTACCCATATCCATAATCGGCAACATTACTGCGGCAACAACCGACAAAATAATGCCCCCCATAAATATAATAAGCACTGGATTGATTAGCTTTAAAAACACTTCTACCGCGTTAGTTAAACGCAGAGAATAATATTCAGAAACTCGAATTAGCATCTTATCTAGCTCACTCGATGCCTCACCACTACCTACCATGTGGATTAGAAATCCACTACCCACTTGATGTTCTTCTAGCGCCTTTTGCAGCGAGGTCCCCCGCCGCATACTTTCAGTCACCTGCTCCATTTTACTGCGCATATAGAGATTACTAACAACTGCTGAGGAAATCTTGAGTGCCGCCAAGGCAGGGACACCATTGCCAAGCAATACACCTAAACTTCGAGACCAGTCGGCAACATTAGCCATAGTCGTCCATCGACCCAGCCCAGGCATGCCAAGGATAATTTGATGCCAGCGCCTTCTTCGATTGTCATCGCGCAATAACCAGGAAGAAATACCTGCTAAAATAATACCCATTAACAGAATAAATAAGCCATATTGCTGAGTAAAGTCGCTAATAGCGATAATAATTTTGGTAATGGTCGGTAGCTCGCGGTTAGAACTTATAAAAATCGCGGTAATTTTTGGCACCACCCAGACCATCATCATAGCCACCACAAGCATCGAAGCACCTAAAAGTGTGGCCGGATAGATCATTGCCCTAGTGACGGTCTTTCGATTTTCCGCGCTGGTTTCAATATCTTCAGCTAAGCGCATCAGCACCGTATGCAAGTGGCCACTCTCCTCACCTACACCTACACCTGCTAATACACTTTCTGGAATTTTGTAGGGGGAACGACGCATAGCCTCAGAAAAGCTTCTACCTTCAATGATTTCTGAGCGCCAACTTTCAACCATTCTTTTTTGTCGATCTGTTTCAGCCTGCTCAATAGTCATACGCATTGCATCTTCTAACTGCAACCCAGACTGAATCAATATTGCTTGCTGTTGCAGCACTAAAGATAGGTCAAACTCATTGATCTTAGCAGCTCTGCCTAACTTGGATTTTGGGATTGATTTTGCCACTTCTGTCAATTTTGACGGCAGCAGTTTTTTTTCTTTTAATAGGCGACGAGCATGGCGCTCGGAGTCCGCAGAAACAACGCCATCAACCAGCTTTCCGGATGAGTCATAAGCAGCATAATCATAAGTAGGCATGAGACTTATACACTCGTAACTCGAAGTACTTCTTCTACTGTAGTTGTACCTTCTCGCACAAGGTCAAATCCCGCTTCACGAATACTTGGGACATGCTGTCTTATTAATTGCTCCAGCTCAATTTCACCAGCATTTTCATGAATCAAGGACTGAAGTTCAGCGGTTACAGTGACTAACTCAAATAATGCCTGACGACCAACAAAGCCGGTATTGTTACAATGCTCACAACCTTGTGACTCGTAAATTGTCGCACCTTGCTTAATATTAAGCAGGTTGCTCTGATACTCGTCTGCTGGCACCTCTTTGCGACAATGGGTACATAGTTTACGCATAAGTCGCTGGGAAATAATTCCTCTTACCGTCGATGCTAAAAGGAAGCTATCAACCCCTAAGTCCTGCAATCTAGTAATAGCACCTGCAGCGGTATTGGTATGCAGCGTGGATAAAACCAAATGTCCGGTAAGGCTGGCCTGGGTTGCAATTTCCGCAGTTTCGCCATCACGAATCTCACCGATCAAAATAACATCGGGATCCTGACGCAAAATAGCCCGCAATCCTCGCGCAAAAGTCATTCCAGCACGCATATTAATCTGCGTCTGACTGACACCTGGAAGATCATATTCCACCGGATCCTCTACGGTCATAATATTACGTTGCTGGCGGTCCATTTGCTGGAGAGCCGCATAAAGAGTCGTCGTCTTACCTGAGCCTGTAGGCCCTGTTACCAAAATAATTCCGTGGGGTCTTGAAATCAGCTGATCTAACTCTTGCTTGGTAGTTTCCGGCATGCCCAACTGTTGAGCCTTTAACTTACCCGCGTCTTTATCAAGCAAACGCATAACTACACGCTCGCCATGACTAGAGGGCATGGTAGAAACTCGCAAATCAATATTACGACCGCCAATTAAAACGCTCATACGACCATCTTGGGGTAGACGCTTTTCAGCAATATCAAGCTTTGACATAACCTTAATACGCGAAATTAGCAGAGGTGCAATTTGCACCGAGGGGGTTAGAACTGTTCTAAGGACACCGTCTAAACGAAAACGAACTAGTGCTTCTTTCTCATAGGGTTCAATATGAATATCTGAGGCGCTTTCTTTAAGTGACTCCGTAAGAATGGCGTTTAGTAGCCTAACAATAGGCGCGTCGTCATTTTCTGCATCTAAAAGATCGCTTACATCCTCTAGATCTGCTGCCGCAGATTCCATATCGACGAAGTCTTTAATATCTTCCATCACCGCTTCGGAGGTACCCGAACGGCCGCTGTAAACTTGACTTAGATGAGCGTCAAATTCAGCTTCTGCCAAATGAGTAACCGGCAGCTTAGTCCCGGTTACTCGACTAACCTCTGTGACTGCCCACAGAGGCGCCGCCGGACCCACCAGCAATTGTTCTTGCTCGCTGTCCACTATAACTCGGTTGACTCGCGCAAACTCGAAGGGCAATAATTTTAGCACCTGCTGTTCCAACATAAATCGTACTCTAAAAGTTACTTACAGTTAGCAATCGTCTTACATAAACCAACCCCATGACAATAGCATACACTTATGTAAAGTATACACCGTGGTTTGTGTTTACAACCTATTTAAAAGCCGGCTTAACGATTATCCGTTAAGAATAAAACTAATCAGTATTAAATTTATATTTTTTAAACGAATTTTATTCTTTAACTGGCTTAACACCTGCCACACTGGGAAATGGAAATGGGCTTATATTGCCGCCCTTAGGCGCCTCCGAAATCTTGCAGGCACCTTCTTTTTCAACTTCATCTATTCTGACGATGGACTGCATCGGAATAAAGCTTCGCTTAACCGACGAAAACTCGCTTTTTAATTTTTCTTCTGCCGGATCTACGATCATTTTTGATCGCTCACCAAACACGAATTGCTCTACCTCAAGGAAACCCCATAGCTCGCTTTGAAACACATGGCGAGCATATATTTCATATACCTGTCCCTGATTAAAGAAAGTAATTCTGTAAATTGGCTCATTAATCATTTAAAAACCACACACCTACTAGTAAAAAAACGGCGTCAATCATACCACAAATATAGCGTGATAATATTGCCAATTAACTGAGCAAAGCTATAATGCACATCACTCTAATCAAACACTAAAAGCACAGCACTTATGGCAACTGAAACTGTTAAAAAACTGCATATTGTGACCCATGGCTGCCAGATGAATGAATACGATTCGTCGCGCATGGCAGACCTATTGGGTGAAAGCCATAACATGGTGGCTACAGAAAATGCCGACGAAGCTGATGTGTTGCTGTTAAATACCTGCTCAATACGAGAAAAAGCTCAGGAGAAAGTATTTCATCAATTGGGTCGCTGGAAAAACCTAAAAGATAAAAATCCTGACCTAGTCATTGGTGTAGGTGGCTGTGTCGCCAGCCAAGAGGGGGATGCTATTGCTAAACGAGCGCCTTTTGTCGACGTGATTTTTGGCCCGCAGACTCTGCATCGTCTTCCTGAAATGATTGAGAAGCAAAAACAAGATGGCACTATAGCTGTTGATATCAGCTTTCCTGAAATAGAAAAGTTTGATCAACTACCCACCCCCGAAGCTGACGGGGTCAGTGCTTTTGTGTCAATTATGGAAGGCTGCTCAAAATACTGTACCTTTTGTGTTGTACCCTATACTCGCGGCGAAGAAGTTAGTCGACCACTGGCAGATGTTCTCTCTGAAATTAGTGCTCTTGCGCTACAGGGAGTTAGAGAGATCAACCTTCTCGGCCAAAATGTTAACGCTTACCAAGGCGATATGCCTGACGGATCAATTTGCGATTTAGCAGAGTTAATTACCTTTGCCGCTGAAATCGAAGGCATTGATCGCATCCGCTACACAACATCACACCCTGTAGAGTTTTCCGATGCGCTAATTGATGTTTACGCCAAAGTGCCAGAATTGGTTAGTCACCTTCACCTTCCTGTACAAAGCGGCTCGGATAGAATTCTAATGGCTATGAAACGCGGCCATACAGCGATTGAATATAAATCTAAAATACGCCGTCTTCGCGCCATACGACCAGATATTAGTATTTCTTCTGACTTTATTATTGGCTTCCCTGGTGAAACTGAGGCAGATTTTACCGCCACCATGAAGCTGATTGAAGATATTGGCTTTGATACTTCTTTTAGCTTTGTATACAGCGCCAGACCAGGAACCCCTGCGGCAGATTTACCCGACAATGAAGATGAAAGCGTCAAAAAACAGCGTTTAAGAATTCTTCAAGATCGCATTGTGCAAAATGCCTTCGAAATTAGTCGACGAATGGTTGGCACTCAACAAACATTGTTAGTGACTGGGGTTTCGAAAAAGGACCCTGGGCAACTTCAAGGGCGTACCGAAAATAACCGTGTGGTGAATTTTTCTGCCGATAATCACGCATTAATTGGTCAATTTGTGCAGGCTGAAATAACAGAAGCACTTCCCAATAGCTTGCGCGGAACCCTTTGTTAGCTGTATAAAAAAGAGTAAGAATTCTTTTTTAGTGAATTAATAGTCATAAAAACTATTTACCCTATGATTATTTTCGCGCTATGCTAGGGCCATCTATTATTAAGAGGTATATAAATAACTAGTGAACCGACTGGAATCACTATCACCCGCTCGCAGTATTACCCTTGAGCCCAACGACGCCCATCGTCTCGCCTCCCTTTGCGGTCAATTTGATGAGAATCTGCGCCTTATTGAGCAGCGGCTCGACGTTGAAATTCGCTCACGTGATAATTATTTTGCCGCTTACGGTGAAACTGATGCCTGTCAAAATGCCCTAGATATATTATTTAACCTCTATCAAGAAACGGCTCATTATCCAGAATTACCCATTGAAGAAGTGCATCTCAACCTCCGACAATCTGAGAGAGAAAAACCTATGACCCAAAATGCTAGCAATATCGAGTCTTCCAGCAATGTTGAAAACTTTTCGGTAATTAGAACCAAAAAAGGCAACATTAAGCCTCGAGGGTTAAATCAACAGCGCTACGTAAGAGCTATTCAAACTCATGATATAAATTTTGGTATTGGTCCTGCGGGAACGGGTAAAACATATCTTGCAGTGGCCTGCGCTGTAGAAGCCTTACTGCGTGACGAGGTAGAGCGAATTCTTCTCGTGAGACCGGCCGTTGAAGCCGGTGAACGACTAGGGTTTTTGCCGGGAGATCTAGCACAAAAAGTAGACCCCTACCTGCGTCCTCTATATGACGCCCTGCACGAAATGCTTGGCTTTGAGGCAGTGGCAAAGCTACAGGAGCGCGGCGTAATTGAGGTTGCACCACTGGCCTATATGCGAGGAAGAACCTTAAATTCCGCTTATATTATCCTCGATGAGAGTCAAAATACTACGCGCGAGCAAATGAAAATGTTCCTCACAAGAATAGGTTTTGGCTCTACTGCTGTTATCACTGGAGATTGTTCCCAAATAGATCTTCCTAAGGGAGTAAGCTCGGGACTTATTCATGCGCAAGAAGTATTAATGTCTGTTGAAGATATAAGTTTTACAACTTTCATTTCACGAGACGTGGTTCGCCATCCTGTGGTTCAGAGCATTGTTGATGCCTATGATGATCATGAAGCTAAATCCTAAGAAATAAAATTATAACAATGACAATCATTTTAGATATTCAGTCGGCTTCGTCTTCTGAAGACGCCCCAGACGAACAAAGTATCAAGCGCTGGGTAAGCGCTGCTATAGGTTCAAAAACTGGTGATACTGAGTTGAGTATTCGTATCGTCGACGAGTCTGAGGGCACCCGTTTAAATGAAACTTACCGCGGCGCGACCGGCGCGACCAATGTATTGTCATTTCCATTTAATGAAATAACCCCAGAACCTTTACCATTAATTGGCGATATAGTGATCTGCGCACCCGTTGTGACAAGAGAAGCCCAACAACAGAATAAAGATTTAACCGCACATTGGGCTCACATGATTATTCATGGTGTGCTACATTTGTTAGGCTATGACCATCAAAACGACTCAGAAGCGGCGATTATGGAAGTGCTTGAAACAGAAATTATGCAAAAATTGGGTTTTCCGCCGCCCTATGCATGTCAATAAGAATAGAAAAATGAATGACGACATAGATAAGAATCATCACCAAAAAAATCTCTTGCAAAAGCTGTGGGAAATTTTTTCTCCTGCTCCATCCAGTAGTGATGACGTTATAGAGATCCTCCGCGATGCTGAGGATCAGTCAATTATCGATCCAGGTGCACTGCAAATCATGGAGGGCGCCCTTAAAGTATCCGATCTTCAAGCACGTGAAATCATGGTGCCCAAATCTCAAATGATGGTTATTGAGGAAGATTTTACACTTGAACAAATTTTGCAAGTTGTTATTCAGTCTCAACATTCACGCTTTCCAGTGATTGGCGAATCCTCAGATGACATTAAGGGTATTCTTTTAGCTAAAGAATTATTGCCATTAGTTTTATCCGGCAAAGAATCTTTTGATCTCCAGCGCATGCTTAGACCCGCCACCATTATTCCAGAAAGCAAACGGCTTAATGTATTACTTCAGGAGTTTCGTGAACAGCGTTATCATATGGCTATTATTGTCGATGAATATGGCGGCGTATCGGGCCTGTTGACCATTGAGGATGTGTTAGAAGAAATCGTTGGTGAAATTGAAGACGAAACTGATGAACATGAGGCTGCACAGATCATACATATTTCAGACAATTCTTATAGCGTCGAAGCTATTACTACCATCGATGATTTTAATGAATTCTTTGATGTTGGCTTTCCAGATGATGAGTTCGATACTGTTGGCGGCTTGGTCATCAATGCCTTTGGTCATCTGCCAAATATTGGCGAAACCACCAAAATATCACAGTTCGATTTTAAGATACTGAACTGCGATAACCGAAAAATTACCCTGCTTGAAGTCTCAAAAGACCCACAAATATAGTTCGCTAGTATGCGCATTAAAACGCTTTCACACTACCTAGTCCTCTTGATTGCAGGAACTTTATTCCCGCTGTCCTTGGCGCCACTCTCATTGTGGCCCATGGCTATTATTAGCATGGTGATTTTGTTTTCTAGCCTATACCAGCAATCGGCAAAAGATGCCTTTAAGCGCACCTTAGTATTTGGACTGGGCATGTTTGGCGCTGGGGTTAGCTGGGTCTTTGTCAGCATGTATTTTTTTGGTGATATATCGATTTTATTGGCGCTAATTGGTACATTTCTATTCTGTTTTTTCAATAGTGTATTTTTTTCCTTGCCTTTTTTGCTTTGCGCTTTTATTCCCAAAAGAAACAGCTTATGGCTTGTCGCTCTGCCGGCAATTTGGGTATTGAGCGAGTGGTATAGAAGCTGGATTTTTACTGGCTTTCCATGGTTATATGCGGGCTACAGCCACACGGATACATGGCTAAATGGCTGGGCTCCCATAGGTGGTGTTTTGCTGTTGAGTTATTTCACAGCATTATTGGCTACAGTCCTGTCTCAGCTGTGGTTGCATAAAAATTTATCTCTATCTCTGGCTGCTTTTAGCTTATTTTTGACGCTATTTTTAAGCGGCCTAGCGCTGCAAAAAATTAACTGGACTAAACCTGCGGATAAGCCAATTTCTGTGGCACTTATTCAGCCCAATGTGGACCAAAGTGATAAATGGTCCCCGAGCATGCGCAGCCAAATTCTGAAAAATCTTGTCTCGCAAACTCAGCCCCATTGGGGAACTGATATTATTATATGGCCCGAGGGAGCAATACCTGTTCTCTACACTCAAGTGAGTGACTTCCTCAATATTATTCATCAGCAAGCTCTAACTCATAAGACTGCACTAATTACTGGTCTGCCCAGCAACAGTAACCCAGAAGGGCCCTACTATAACTCCATGCTTGCACTAGGTGAGGGCAATGGCATCTATAACAAAACACGACTCGTACCCTTTGGTGAGTATGTTCCTTTTGAAGCAGTAATTCGCGGTCTTAATAACTTTTTTGATCTACCCATGTCGTCATTTTCTCTTGGCAATAATTATCAACAACCGCTGAAGGCAGCAGGGGTCAATATATCAACCGCTATCTGTTACGAGATAGCCTATCCCGATCTAGTTGCCAGAAATACGCGTAATACCAGCATTCTATTAACCGCAAGTAATGATGCTTGGTTTGGTAACTCAATAGCGCCATATCAGCATGTACAGATGGCAAGAATGCGGGCAATTGAAAATACTAAGCCGGTTATACGCGGCACTAATAACGGCATTACTGCTATTATTGATCATCGAGGGCAATTTATTAGCCAGTTAGATCAGTTTAGTTCTGGGGAATTAACTGGGGAAGTTATCCCCCACCATGGAGAAACACCATTCTCCAGATATGCAAGCTGGCCAGTTGTTATTTTTTGTCTGATAATAATTTTAGGGCTTGGATCTTATCGTTTACGCATAAAAATTTTAGGAGATTAAAATGAACTTTATTACTCAAAGTATTGCCACCCTGACACTCATTATTTCTGGCGCAACTGTATCTCTTGAAGTTGGCGATGAAGCACCTGGCTTTTCTTTGCAAGGTTCAGACGGAAATACATATAGCTTGGAACAGTTTAAAGGAAAACGGGCTATCGTCATTGCATGGTATCCCAAGGCTTTTACTCATGGCTGCACCATTGAATGTAAATCTCTTGCTGAAAATGGCCATTTATTAAAAAAATTCGATGTTTCTTACTTTATGGCTAGTGTCGACTCTTTGGAAAAAAACACCTCATTTGCCGAAGCCACCAAGGCTGATTTTCCATTGCTTAGCGACCCGACCAAAAAGGTTGCCAAAGCCTATGATGTTTTAGCCCTCTACGGTTTCCCCAAAAGACACACCATTTATATCAGCAAAGAAGGAAAAATTCTTATGGTTGATCGCAAAATCAATGCGTCAACTTCTGCGCAAGATATAGCGGCTAATCTTGAAGCATTAGGCATTCCTAAAGTTGCCCTTAGCTCAGCTGAGTAAGATTTACAACGCACAAAATCACTCTGCTTAACTTAATCACTGTTAGAGAGGCTTAGGTTCGCCTATAATTCGCCACTGTAAATCAATAACGTATCAACAGTGAGTCCAATGACCCAAGAACAGCAGTATGATCCGGCTCTAGTAGAGCAAGAGGCGCAGACATTTTGGTCTGAAAATAAAACCTTTGAAGTCGGCGAAGATCAGGATAAAGAAAAATTCTATTGCCTTGCTATGTTCCCTTACCCCAGTGGCAAGCTTCATATGGGGCATGTTCGCAACTACACTATTACTGATGTTATTGCTCGCTATCAAAAAATGCAGGGCAAGAATGTTCTTCACCCTATGGGTTGGGACGCCTTCGGCCTTCCCGCTGAAAACGCCGCCATACAAAATAAAACTGCCCCCGCTAAATGGACTCTTGAAAATATCGCTTATATGAAGACTCAGCTAAAATCGCTGGGCTTTGGTATAGACTGGTCGCGGGAGCTTGCTACCTGTCAACCGGATTACTACAAATGGGAGCAGTGGTTCTTTACTAAGCTCTATGAAAAAGGCTTGGTCTACAAAAAAACTAGCGCCGTTAACTGGTGCCCCCATGATGCTACTGTGTTAGCTAACGAACAGGTGATTGATGGCGGTTGCTGGCGCTGTGGCACCGTGGTTGAGCGCAAAGAAATACCTCAATGGTTTATTCGCATTACTGATTATGCCGATCAATTACTGAATGACTTGGATCAACTAGAACACTGGCCAGAGCAAGTCAAAACTATGCAGCGCAACTGGATCGGTAAAAGTCGCGGCATCAATATGAGCTTTAAGTTAGATATAGCTATTGATAACCAAAAAAGTTTTGATGTTTACACAACACGCCCCGATACATTAATGGGCGTTACCTACGTCACCTTAGCTCCACAACATCCAATTGCCTTGGAGCTTGCAAAAACCAACCCTGAATTAGCTTTGTTTATTGAAAACTGTCAGTCACAGCAGGTGTCAGAAGCGGAAATGGCTACTATTGAAAAAGCTGGCGTAGCATCTGGAATCAACGCCCTTCACCCGCTTACCGGAAAAGAGATTCCGGTGTGGGTAGGCAACTATGTATTGATGGATTATGGCTCTGGAGCGGTTATGGCCGTCCCAGCTCATGATCAGCGGGACTATGAATTTGCCCAAAAATACCAACTGCCTATTGAGCAAGTAATAGCGCCTATTAATGGCGAAGACTTTGATTTAGAACAACAGGCCTTCACCAGCAAAGGTACCTTGGTCAATTCAGCTGAGTTTGATGGCCTTGATTTTAATGACGCTTTTGATGCCATAGCAGCGGTATTAGAAGAAAAAAATCTGGGATCAGTAACAACTAACTTTAGACTGCGTGACTGGGGCGTTAGCCGACAGCGTTATTGGGGCTCACCCATCCCTATGTTTAACCTTGGTGATGGCAACGATATCCCAGTTCCTCTGGAAAAGTTACCGGTGCTTCTGCCTGAAGATGTGGAAATGGACGGTATTCAATCGCCTATAAAAGCTGATCTTGAGTGGCGTAAGGCAGAATTAAATGGCCAAGCTGTAGAGCATGAAACAGACACTTTTGATACCTTTATGGAGTCATCTTGGTACTATGCTCGCTTCACCTGCCCTGATGAACAAGAATCTATGCTAAATCCCGATAGAGCTAATTATTGGCTTCCGGTTGATCAATACGTCGGCGGCATTGAGCACGCTATTTTGCATCTTCTTTATTCCCGCTTTTTCCATAAACTTTTAAGAGATGAAGGATTTGTAACCAGTGATGAGCCCTTTAAACGCCTACTTTGTCAGGGGATGGTTTTAGCTGAATCTTTTTATAAAGAAGAGGATGGCCGTAAAGAATGGTTGTCTCCTTTAGATATTGATATTGAGCGCGACAATAAAGGCCGAACCATTAAAGCAGTAGAACGCAATACTGGTGAAGAAGTACAAAGTGGCGGCACTATAAAAATGTCAAAGTCTAAAAATAATGGTGTCGACCCTCAGTTTGCTATTGAAAAACACGGTGCCGATACGGTTCGTTTGTTTACCATGTTTGCAGCACCCCCAGAACAAACATTAGAGTGGAGCGATGATGGCGTTGCTGGTGCTCATAGATTTTTGCGCCGCCTATGGCTTGCGGTTATAGCACACAGTGAAGCGGGAGAAATACCATCTCTGGACGCTGAAAGTCTTAATGATGATCAAAAAGGTCTGCGACGCAAAACCCATCAAACTATTGACAAAGTTAGTGATGACTTTGGCCGCCGCTACACGTTCAACACCGCAATTGCTGCTGTTATGGAACTTTTAAACGATATCTCTCAGCTCTCTGGCAATGATGCACAAAGTATTGCAGTAAAACACGAGGCACTGACCTCTGCTATTCTGCTTTTAGCGCCTATTGTTCCTCATATCTGTCATAGCCTTTGGCAAAAACTGGGCAATACAGACAGTATTGCAGAAGCAACATGGCCTGAAGTTGATGCTACCGCTCTGGTTCAAAGCTCTATTGAGCTAGTTGTTCAGGTTAATGGCAAGGTACGCGGGAAAATTCAGGTTGCAATTGATGAACCTAAAGATGCAATTGAACAAATTGCACTTAATGAACCCAATGTTCAACGCTTTACCGAAGGCAATACGGTAAGAAAAGTGATTGTGGTTCCTGGAAGATTGGTTAATATTGTTGCCAATTGATAAAAATTACCTAATTTAAAGGTCTGACTAATGCCAAAAAAATGGCTGCTAATCAATCTGGCATGGGTATTCTTAACCCTGAGCGCCTGCGGCTGGCAGTTGCGAAGCAATCCTTTGCTGGCCAATCAGTTTGGCACTGTCCATATTAGTTATCCACAATCACAGCTATCTCTAGCGGTTGAACTAAAGCGTGCCCTTAGGGCGAATAATATTGAGCTGGTTGGTGCTACGGGTAATGCTAATTATCAAATAAAGATTTTAGCCGCCAATCAATCGCGTCGAATTAGTGCACTTAATTTAAATGCCAGAGCGTCACAATACCAAATATATCAATCGATTGATTATTTGATTACCGACGTAAAAGGCGTGCAGATTTTAGCGCCAACAACTGCATCGGCTGAAACCACCTACAACTTTAGTGAACTAGATGTCTTGGCAGCTCAAAGTGAAGAAGATCTTTTACATAATAATTTGCGCATGGAAATTGTTAGACAAATATTAAGTCGCTTGGGTGAGGCATCTAACAAACAAAAAGATTACCCGTGAAAATCAAACCTGATCAGCTAAAGTCTCATTTGCAAAAATGTTTGCAAACAAAACAGCTATCACCGATCTTTGTTATTAGTGGCGATGAGCCGCTTTTATCTCAGGAAGCGGCAGATGCTATTCGCAATACTGCCCGCCAGCTTGAATTCACAGAACGTGAAATATTTGATATAGATGCTAGATTTGATTGGAACCATGTTTTCAATGAAACTAATGCGCTATCACTTTTTGCTGATAAAAAAATTCTTGAGTTGCGAATTGCTAATGGAAAACCTGGGGATAAGGGTAGCAAGGCCCTTTGTGAGCTTTGTGAAAATCCAAGCGACGGTAATTTAATAATTGTAATATTACCAAAGCTAGAAAAAGGCGGCTATCAAAGTAAGTGGATGAAAACTTTAGAGTCAAAAGGGGTCCATATTCAGGTGTGGCCAATAAGTCCAGAACAACTGCCTCGATGGATCAATCAACGCTTGACGCAATCTGGTATCAATGCCAGCCAATCCGCTGTAGATATTCTTGCTGAACGCGTTGAGGGTAATCTTTTAGCCGCAATGCAAGAAATTAATAAACTCAATTTATTGTCATTAGAGGGCAAAATTGATGCTGACATTATGTCCACCGTGGTTGCCGATAGCGCCCGCTATAATTTATTTTCTTTTGTCGACAAAGTATTAGATGGTGATGCTCAATCCGCTGCAAAAGCACTTCGGGGCTTAGAGAATGAAGGTACTGAACCCCTCGCTGTATTGTGGGCTATTACCCGTGAGCTAAGAACGCTAAATAAAGCTAGCCTTGCAGTTTTAGCTGGCAACGCTAAAGATAAAGCATTAAAAAGTGCTGGGGTTTGGGATAAGCGCATCCCGCTTTTTAGAAAGGCCTTAAGTCGCCTCTCACCTGCTCACTTGCGAATGCTGATACATCAAGCAGGGGCCATCGATCGCGGCGTAAAAGGATTGCGTCAAGCAGATATCTGGGATGAATTAACGACCCTTGTGCTGTCCTTTGCAGGCAGTCAAACACTGCACCCAAAGAACATTAAAACTTTACTGCAACAGTAATCAAAAACGTAGTTTTAGGCGATGCAGTAAAGACGCCAGAAAGATACCAGCACAATTTGCCATTAAATCCATTAAATCTGCTTGACGATATCCGGTATAAGACTGCGCCACCTCTACCAAACCGCCAAATGCGGCCAGTGAAATGGCTAAGATCCATAGCTTGTGCTGCTTTTCATAGGCACAAAATAAAAACCAACATAGAACGGCATAGGCTAACAAATGATGAAGTTTATCCTGCCAAATAAAAACTTGTGACGGCAGTTCAAGGGAAACCATTGACAGTATTGCCACTACTGCTAGCAATAGCCAAAATATCGCTCTATATGCTGCTACTGAAATCATTCTATACCCTAATTTTTGTTCATTCTATTATAGATTATTTAGAAAATTATTCAGAACTTTAAAGCGCTCAGGAGTACCAACATCACACCATCCGCCCGAATATGTAGTTCCTGCCACTGTCTGTTGCTCAATCGCAGGGCGCAATACATCTCGCAAAGCAAACCATGGCTCTTCGGGGTGATTTTTAACGTAGTCTTTTATTAGTTGTGGCCTGATAAGGCTTATGCCACTAAAGGTAAACCTTGCCTGAGGCTTATAGCTAACCATATTATCTGTAATGCCAAAATCGCCCTTGGGATTATGATCTGGGTTTTCAACCAACAATAACCAAGCAGCCTGGTTTGCACTCAGCCGATAATTTGCGATGGAAGAAAATGAAAAATCCGTCCAAATATCACCATTTATTAATAAAAAAGGCTCCTCCCCCAAGAAAGGTAAGGCTTTATTGATACCGCCACCGGTTTCTAGAGGCTTGGCTTCTCTAGACCATGTGATATTGACCCCATAGTTTGATCCGTCGGCAAAATAGTTCTCTATTTGCTCCGCCAGCCACGAGGTATTGATAACGATATCAGTGATCCCAATAGAAGCCAGATGCTCAATATGCCTTTGTAAAAGTGGCTTACCCGCTAATGGCAGCATTGGCTTTGGAATTTTGTTAGTCAGGGGCTGCAATCGCTTGCCATAACCCGCAGCCAGAATCATGGCCTTCACTTTTGAGCCCCTTTAGAATCACAGTACCAAGTCTGTTGCGCCAGCAAAGGTAGGATTTTTTCTTTGAACCAATTGTTAAACTTGGCTGCTTGGGGGTACTTATTCGAGGCCTCGAGGCAATAGTGCACAACAAGAGCGATATCCTTTAAATATCCATCCTTAGAATCTCTCAGCGCTAATCGAGAGAATATTCCAAGTACCTTGATATGTCGCTGCATGCCCATTACATCAAACCATTGAAGGAATTCACTATCATCTATGCTACCCAATAAACCAGCCGACTCCAAATGTTGCTTATATGCCAAAGCACGCGCTTCAACCCAGCTTTCTGGCCGGCATACATAACAGTCTTTTAGTAGTGAGACTAGATCATAGGTAATAGCTCCTAGCATTGCATCCTGAAAATCTATAACTCCAAGCTTATGCTGATCTAACATCATCAAATTGCGCGAGTGATAATCAGCATGAATCAATACCTGAGGTTGCTGTTCAGCATTACTAATCAAAAATTTAAAGAAATCATCCAATAAGATTTTTTCATCAGCGCTTGGCTGATAATCAAGCATATTATTTAAAAACCACTGCTCGAATAAAGCTAATTCTTCAGACATCTTAATAGCATCATGCAAAGGAATAGAGGGAACCTTGCTAGTTGCCTGCTGAATTTTTAACAATTCTTTTTCAGCTTGATTGTAAAGCTGACTAGGTGTGTCTATCTCCAGTTGCTGGCTAAATAATTTAGCACCAAAATCTTCCAGTAGCATAAAGCCATGCTGGTAATTAACTGCGTATATTTTGGGCGTGAATAAACCCTGAGCCTGCAAAAACAACGAAAGGCGAACATATTCTGGATTTTTTTCTTTGGTAGGCGGTGAATTCACAGCGATAAGACTCGGCTTGGTATTAACTCGAAAATAGCGCCGAAACCCGGCATCACCTGCAAGTGCGTCGAGTTGTAAGGCATCAGAAGCCTTTGCCCATAAAGGCAGTGACCGCTTAATCCAATTAGAAAAAACCTGCTGATCTTGCATAGAAAAATTTATGTATATGGAATGCAATTGCATTATAGCCCTAACAACCTATTAGCTTTCAAGTAATGCAAAAGAAAAGCGGTAATCGATTCGCTTTAATTCACATAGAATCATCAATTCCACGTCCATTTCAGTTAGAATAATAGGGTTTAGAATAAGCCATGAGAATTATTTTTGTTCAACTCTTTTAAATACAGTCTTTCAACGGCAATATTTTGTTTGTTCACACTGGCTTCATTGTGCGCTGGGACAGTGCGAGCTGAGGATTCTCAGGATCAGCTGGAAATCACTGAGCAACCAATTTTAGTGCCCTCAAACAATTTAGACTGGGTTAAGAAAGACAATATGACGCCCGAACAGCAGGCCTCAGTGGCTAAATTTTGTTGTGGCGCTTATATTGAGCCCAAACGCGACTACCCGGATGCAGATAAGCACCCGGACGAATCTTCCCTTAGAGTCGATGCTCTAAGTACCGAGGCGCAAAGTGATTCGGTGGCAATCCTTGAAGGTGATGTAAATATTGCTCAGGGCTATCGTCAACTGAGAAGTAATAGCGCTATTGTCGATCAAGAAAATCGACGTATCACTCTGATTGGCAACGTTCGTTTCCGCGAACCAAATATGCTTTTAACCGGAGACCATGCACTTCTAAATTTGGATAGTGAGGAAGTAAGCATTGAAAACCCTACCTATGTTTTACACCAAGCTTCTGTTAGAGGGTCTGCTAAATTACTACGCAGAAAACCAGATGGTGTCATTCTAATAAAGGATTCCTCATTTACGGGATGTGAACCCGAGGTAAATACTTGGAAGTTAAAAACTAGTGAAATCAGCTTAGATCAAACCTCCGGTTTTGCCACAGTAAAAAATGCGCGTCTCGATATCGGCAAAGTACCTGTTTTTTATTTCCCTTATGCCAAATTTCCCATTAGTGAACGCCGATCGTCTGGGCTGTTATTTCCCAGCATTTCGAATGATCAAGAGAATGGTATAGACATCTCTCAGCCTGTCTATTGGAATATAGCGCCCAATTATGATGCCACCATTACTCCGCGTTATATTCAACACCGCGGCACGGGTATTGAGGCTAATTTCAGACACATTAATAGCTGGTCTAGCAATCATATAACTGCTGGTTTTCTGAGCAATGATAAAGGTGGTAGGCATGACTATAATCCTGATGCCACTAGCGGGCTGTTCCCCAATCAAGGCGAAGACCGCTTTATGTTCAAGCTAAAACACCAAGGCAATTTTGCAAAGTCTTGGTCTTCCTATATTGACTTTAATCAAGTGAGTGATAAAAACTATTTAGCTGATATAGATCAAATAACGGACGAAGAAAACAATCCAACGCACCTGCGTAGAGTAGGATTTTTGGGGTATCAAACTGATCACTGGCAGTTTTCGGCGGAATCACAAGACTATCAATCCATCACTATAGGACTGAACGACCCTTATAAAATTTCCTCGAGATTAACGCTCAACGGAAACTATAGATATGCCAATGCAATAACCATTGGCATGTATAACCAGCAGACTGAATTTCAACATGATAGTCCAAACTTTGTTGGCGGAGGGAGAACCTCTCTCGAGTACAAAATAGGCTGGGATAAGCGCTGGGCATGGGGCTATCTTATGCCAAATATCAGCCTTAGGTATCTGGACTACCAATTAAATGCTGCTATATCTCAAACTGGAACTTCTAGCTTCGACAATATTTCACCCATTACAGTTCCTACAGTGAGCCTCGATAGCGGCATTACATTTGAGAAAGATAGTCAATTATTTGGCGGTTATAAACAAACCCTTGAGCCGAGATTATTTTATGTAAATTCAGAGTTTCGCGAGCAACAGTTGCTACCTGATTTTGATACAAAAGAAATAACCCCCTCCTATTCTCAACTATTTAAAGAGAACCGTTTTGTTGGAGGGGATAGAATTTCAGATGATCACCGACTTAGCTTAGGACTTTCAACAAGCTTTACAAGCCAAGAAAATGGGAACGAAAAATTTCGTGCAAGTCTAGCTCAGGCAATCTACTTCGATGACCGCCAGGTAACCCTGTCAGACTCTAACCGAACTAACTCGAATCTTCAGCGGAAAAAATCTGATTTGGCTTTTGAGCTATTTTTTAGACTCAACAATCAGTGGCGACTTAATAATGAAGCGGTATATAACAACCAAGATAAGCACTGGGAAAAAGCTGCAACTAGCCTATATTATAACAATCAAGATAAACTCTTTAATATAAGTTATAAATATTCAACTCTTGATACTGAGCTTTATTCTGTAAAGGCTAAACAACTGCCGATAGAACAACTCGACATGTCGTTTTACATACCAATGGGTAATGACCTTAGCTGGGTTGGTCGCTGGCATCACGATTTTACAAATAATCGGGAACTTGAAGTGTTTTCTGGGTTCGAATATAACAACTGCTGCTGGCGTGCAGGTTTAGTTGTTAGACGCTGGCTGGACAGGCAAAATGAACGCCTCATG
>JBJKZE010000032.1:0-61526 GCA_045560645.1 Porticoccaceae bacterium
TGCAACATTTTTAGCATCAGGTAATAATTCTTCAGACGCCCAAACATCATAAGGCGGATTTGGCAAACCGCGCTTTTTGCGGTCTCTTCTAGCATCATAGGCAATATCAAAGGGCGGCTTAGACCATCCATCGGCATCGTCATTAAAATGATGGTATATTTTGCCAATAGATACCGTCTCATAACCACTTTGTTTAAACAGCATATTCATTGTTGTAATGCTAGGCAAAGTCCCTGAAACAGTTTGATCAAGGCGCTTAATCCCTGTGGTAGAGGGCCTTAATCCTGTTAGCAAAGCAGCACGAGAAGGACCACAAACCGCCTGTTGAGTATAGGCTTGCTCAAACAACACAGCAGACTTAGAAAAGTTATCCAAATTTGGGGTTTTGGCAACAGGATGACCATAACTACCAATATCAGGGCGCAAATCATCGACAGAAATAAACAAAACATTTGGCCGATCACTTTTTTTAGTAGGCAACGGAATATCCGAATACAGGTCTAGACTGACCAGCAACCCAGACATAACCAAGAACGCAAAAACCATAACATTCTTTTGCATCGCAATAAGACCTACCTATAATTTAATTTTTTGATTATAATGATTATATTGTCATCATCAAGAGAAAAGAGGCGGATCTAGGGTTTAATCATACTAAATAAGCAAGTTACAAACGCTGCAATTAGAAACCTTATGGCCAACCGAGATTTATCAAATAAAAATCGCTACAAGAACCTTGTTGTATTATTAGCACTTCACATTATTATTAAATTTTAATTTTAATGAACATAACTGCATAATAGACAGCGAATAAAACTACCTGTTTTTTTATTGGTGTATATTTAGAAATTCAGAGGAAGAAATGATCCAAAGTAAATCAACACTTAGTGATATAGCAAAACTGGCAAAGGTCTCCATTAAAACCGCCTCACGTGTGGTCCGAAAGGAACCCAAAGTCAGTCCTAAAACTAGAGCTGCGGTTGAGGAAGCTATCAAAACCCTAAACTATCGACCCAGTGTTGCACCCAGAGCAGCTGTTGGCTCTCGCTCCTATGTGCTAGGCCTTATATTTGATAACCCAAATGCAAGCTATATTGTCGAGTTATTACAAGGAGCTATGGAGCAATCACGCCAAGATGGTTATCACCTAATTGTTGAGCCAGTCAGTTTATCCTCAGCCAGCATTACAGAGGACATTAATAACCTTTTAGTACAATCTAATTTAGACGGTATGATACTGCCTCCCCCACTGTGCGATGAGCCATCAATTCTGAAAGCCCTTATGTCAGCGGGTAAACCATTTGCACGAATCTCACCAAGTATCTCAGAGGAGCTGGGACTTCGTGTAGAGATAAATGACCACCAAGCCGCAAAAGAAATGACAACAAAACTGATTGAATTGGGTCATACATCAATTGGTTTTATTACTGGTCGCAAAGGAACTGCAACAACCAGACGAAGACTAGAAGGATTTTTATCGGCGATGAAAGAAGCCAATCTGTCGGTTCCAGATAGCTTTATTCAGGAAGGTAATTTTGAATACCGATCTGCACTAATTGCTGGTGAAAAACTGCTTAAGCAACCCCAACGACCAACCGCTATTTTTGCCAGCAATGACGAAATGGCTGCAGGATTAATAGCGGCCGCTCACAAATCTGGACTCTCAGTTCCAGATGATATCTCTATCGCTGGTTTTGACGATAGCTTAGTAGCCACTGTTGTCTGGCCTCAATTAACCACCGTTCGTCAGCCTATCAAAGAAATGGCAGCGACAGCGGTAAAAATATTGATTGAAAAATGCCGCGCGGAATCAGATGAAAATCCAAATATGGAACTACTTCCCACTGAGATTATCATGCGCGAATCAACATCAATTAAAACACTCAAATAGTCTAGCCCCTATATCTTAGGTGCCAGACTAATATGAAGTAATATTATGAATCAATTTCAAAAAAGATTGGCCAATTTACTTCTTTTGATTGCTATTTTAACGCCTTATAACCCGCTATCAGCAAAACCCTTAGATGCCAGCAAATCACCCAACATTATTCTTGTTCTTGCCGATGACTTAAATTGGTTTGATATTGGCGCCTATCATCAACTTTATGACTATGCGCCTAAAAATGCCATTACACCTAATATTGATAAGCTAGCTAAAGAAGGCATGCTATTTACCCAGTCATTTACCGCAACCGCTATGTGTGGTGTCACCCGACAGCAGCTTTATACAGGTATTTACCCAATTCGCAACGGGGCCTACGGCAATCATACTCGGGTCTATGATGGGGTAAAAAGTGCCGCTCATTACTTTAGAGCATTGGGCTATCGAGTTGGCTTAGCTGGAAAGGGCCATATCTTTCCAGGAAAGTCATTTCCATTTGAGCGTGTCGGCAAACCAAACAAAGAAGCCTCAGGAGAATCCTCCTTTGGTATAGAAACTACCCGAAAATTTATCTCTCGAAATAAGGCTCAACCCTTTTTCTTAGTTGCTGCATCTGCAAACCCGCACACCCCGTGGAGTCGAGGAGATACAAAGCAGTATCCACCGGATGAATTACAGATACCAAGGTTTTTAAATGATACCAAAGCACTGCGTCAGCAACTGTCAAAATATCTTGCCGAAGTCTCTGACCTAGATCGCGAAGTAGGTTTGCTTGAAGCCGAAATTCAAAAACTCGGTATCAAAAACGACACAATCTTTATTTTCACCAGCGAGCAAGGCAGCGCTCTGCCATTTGCCAAGTGGACTAATTATGACAACGGTCTAAAAACAGCATTTATTGTTCGCTGGCCAAACAATATAAAACCAAACTCCGTCAGCAACGCAATGATTGAATATGTGGACGTCATTCCAACACTGACTGATATAGTGAGTAACACAGTGCCAAAAAATCTAGATGGAAAAAGCTTTAAATCGGTTTTAATTGGCCAAAAAACAGAACACAAAGAATATGTTTATGGCATTCAAACAAGTTTTAACATTCATGAAGGAGCACCCTACCCCATAAGATCAGTTCGCACCAAACGCCTTAAACTAATCCACAATTTAATGCCAAATAATAGCTTCTCCAATATTTTAACCGCAGGAAAATGGTTTAAAGAAGAACTTGCGCTTGAAAAAAAACAGGGGAAAGAAAATTTTTCAAACTATCTACAACGACCAGAATATGAATTGTACGATATGGTTAATGACCCATTCGAACGTGTCAATATTATCAATCAGCCGCAGTATCAAAAACAACTGGTTGTGTTAAAACAAAAACTAACTACATGGATGCATCAACAAGGTGATATGGGGATAAAAAGCGAGCTAGCTGTCTGTGATCGCAGAGGCTTCTCTCATAGAAGATGCCCCAGCGATCCGGCAATATAAACTGAAAAGCACCGACACATAATTTGATGTAAAGAACAAAAAAAGCCTCCACAAGGGAGGCCTTTTTATTTATTTGGTCGGGACGGCAACGCCTAAATAGTATATTCATATTGTTGTTTTAGTTTGAAATCTCCACTACTCGCTGGTCACCAGTCACATAGTCATTACCATCAGGAATAATAGTGAAATGTCTTTTAATAATTAAATCACTCTGAGGCTGAACTAGGCTTTCTGGACTTATAGCTATACTTGATTGTCCTGCTGATAGAATCACTGTACCGAAAGATTCTGCAATTAATTTGTTATCACCGTCATAGCCTTTGATAGTATATAAAACCTCTAAACCTACAGTTGTTAGTCCTGTACGGTTAACTGTAATGCCATTATTGCTGGCTTGAGCTGTTATCTGAACAAGCTCTGGCAGAATGCCTTTGGCAACCTTAATGCGCACGGGATTTATACCTAGCATAAATGTATTGTCGCCGTCATACATACTAAAATTTGAGATATAAAAGCTACCCTGACTGTCCCAGGAATCATAGCCCGTAATAAAGTTTTTAATAGCCGCCTCACTATCAAGGTCGCTAATTTTAAGAAGTTCGAAGGATGTGCCGCTTGCAATATCATATTCATAAATTGCATTAGGTTGGTTGCCGTCACTTAAACCAATGTAAATTTTTTCTTCATCAGCAGATAGCTGAAATACCCATGTTTTAAGCGAGGATGAGAAAGCGGGTCTGCCTAAAAATTCCCAACTGCTATTAGCATCGGTAAAACGGTATATATGGCCCTGGTCATCGCTTACATAAAGTCGCTCATTGGTTCGCTCCCATTGCCCGACTTCCATCGCATTTGGACCCTGTAAGGCAAAGCTTGGGAGCTCACCAAAGCCTGTAACAGGGTCATAGAACCAAATATGGTCAAATATGCTTGAGGATTCTCCCTGATACCATTGGTTTCTTGATGAACCGCCGCTAATATACACACGGCCTCTAGAGTCTACCCACATATAGCGATTACTGTAGAAAAAACCATGCCAAGCCGAAGGCTTTCCTAAAATCGTGGTCTGACCGGTTTCTATATCATATTGAACTAATTTGTTTTCCGGGATAGTCATACCATATAAAAGATTGTTAATGGGATCTTTTTGGATGGTAACTATTTGCAGATGATCACCACCTACTCCATTGGGTTCACTGGCACTTAAATCGGAAAAAACTTCAGATGCTATATCATAGCCGTACCAGTGAAAACCTCTGGTATTAAGATAATTGTCATTCATGCTAGAACTGTCCAAGGTTGCCACATAGACATTACCATTGTGGTGAATAGGACGTGTATGAAATTTTTCTGCTGTTTCACCATTTTCCCAGTTATTAACTTCTTGTGATGCATTGCGTGCATCTCCAATATAACGAAGAGTTTGATCTTCTTGAAAGAGCCTATACATCATAGAGTTTTGTCTATGATCATGTCCGGAAATATAAATTTCTCCGTCGGCATCAGAGCCCACTGCAAGCCAAGATTGATCAGGCCGGTCGCCATCCGGTGAGTTAGGTAATTGCCAAATTGATACACCATCAATCAATCCCTGACTCGATGTATCAAAAGGTACCAAATCATCGTAACCGTTATCACCGCCATTATCTGAACCAGTATCGTCTGAGTCAGAATCATCTGATCCACCACCTGAATATACGACTAAATTGGATACTATTACCGGCGCATCGCGATCGACCACATACATAATCATCGAGCTAAAGGTATTATTGCCTTGTGATGGAATAGAAATACTGTAGGTATTCTCACTTGCCCCAGAAACGGTTACTGTTTGCGTATCGTAGGCAGGGTCAACATCTGGGTATGGGTTGTATTCAAAACGGAAACGTACATTTACTGAACCGCCAGATGGCACCGCACCTGTAAAGGATAATGAACCGCCATCTGGAAAAGTAATCGGATAGAGGTCGGTATTCATATTGGCAAACCCAGCCCATGCCTCTGCACCGGAAGGGAAGGTAAAGGTCTCGCCCTCATATGTAGCGCCGCCAAAGGCTTCGTTAATCACCGCCGCATCACTTACGGTGCCACCAGTATCGCCCGAATCTGAATTATCAGAAGACATATGATTAAAAATATATTGCTCAATATCACTGGAAGAAACTCTAACCGCGTTTTGATCAACCGCTCCAGCTATTAAGTTATCGCCCCGTAATTCAAAAAGATATCTCAGCAAAATAAGTGCATCGGTCAAAGCATCAACTTCACCATTACCGTCTATATCCGCGATTGCATAGGCATCAACAATTCTCTGCTCAACTTGTGCAGAGCTCAAAGAGGAGTCACTTGCCATTGTGCCATTTGTTAGGGCTTCTCCTCGTAAATCAAAAGTATGCCTCAACAACAATAATCCATCTGTTAGAGCATCAATATTATCATTGCCATCCATATCCCAAGAAGATGCCTGAGAATGGCTAGAAAATAATGTCAAAATAGTAATAAATAGGTACAGTTTTGCATTTCTCATTGATAAAACCTTTTAATTGTTTATATTTATTTGTTGGAATATTGATTGTGATAATAAACATCAACTTTATTACCAAACTTTACACTAAGGAAATAATGATTTACAGCGCGCTAGGTTCGTGTAGGGCAACACATACGTAGCAAACGTGGCTAGATTTATTTGATTTGATTTGATTTGATTTTCTTTCTTAATTCTCATGGATAAAAAATACCGGGATTTATACCGTATTTTTATACAGATTGTACCGTATTAAAATGGACAACAATGGACTATTTGAAATCAAAAAAGCCCTCAAACAAAGGGCTCTAAGAACATCATAGGACTATGATGGATTTTTATTTGGTCGGGACGGCAGGATTTGAACCTGCGACCACTACACCCCCAGTGTAGTGCGCTACCAGGCTGCGCTACGCCCCGATTTGAGGTCGGCAATAATACATTACCTTTTAACTATTGCAACCAATACTGATGGATTAGTTGCTTTGGATTTTATTTACGAGATAGAGACTCGAGTACGTCTTCTAATTCTGAAATAGTCTGAGCTACTAATTGGTTGTAGGGCGTGCTTTCTTTTTTGCTACTCTCGCCTTCTAATCGCTGTTTGGCGCCACCAATGGTGAAACCATGTTCATAGAGCAATGAACGTATCTGACGAATAAGCACAACATCTTCACGTTGATAGTAACGGCGGTTACCGCGGCGTTTAACCGGGTTAAGGCTGGGAAACTCTTGCTCCCAGTAACGCAGGACATGTGGCTTAACCGCGCAAAGCTCGCTGACTTCACCTATGGTGAAATAGCGTTTTCCTGGAATGGTAGGAAGCTGATTGTTGTTACTTGGTTCCAGCATGTATTTCTACCCGATTTTTTAATTTTTGACCGGGTTTGAAGGTAACTACACGCCGTGCTGAAATAGCCACATCTTCGCCGGTTTTTGGGTTTCTACCGGGGCGACTTTTTTTATCCCGCAACTCGAAGTTGCCAAATCCAGAAAGTTTTACTGGATCATTGTTTTCTAGCGCATGGATAATTTCGGCATAGAACATTTCGACCACTTCTTTAGCTTCACGTTTATTAAGGCCTAATTCATCGAATAGCATTTCGGCTAAATCTGCTTTTGTTAGAGCGCCCATTAAACGTTACCTATGTATCAAAATTGTTCTTGCCTAATTAACTTCTTAATTCGGCCCCTAGAGACTCACTCAAGCGATTAACTACCTTATCGATTGACTGATTTATCTCTTCATCCGTAAGAGTGCGCGAACTATGCTGAAAGGTCAAGCCTAAAGCTATACTTTTTCCTTTAGTTTCAACATCTTTGCCATGATATACATCAAATAACTTTAAATCACACAAAGAGTCACCCGCCACTGCTTTGGCTTCATCGATTAACAACTGCGCCGGTGTAGAGGCATCAACCATAAAGGCTAAATCTCGACGAACTTCTGGGAACTTGCTTACTTCTTGAGACTTTATGCTGCCAAATTCGTTAATACTGCTTACATCTACATGGAATACATAAAGCGGCTTGGAAACCTCTAATTTTGACTCTACGGCAGGATGTAATCGCCCTATCCAACCCGCAGGCTGACCATTTGCAATAACTTCTGCTGACTGCCCGGGATGTAACGCGGGGTGAACTGCTGCACGGAAAGCAAGTTTTTCGACGCACTGATTATCAATGAGTATAGCCTCTAAATCGCCTTTAAGGTCATAAAAATCAACCTGCTCTTTACCGCTAGTCCATCCTATTGGCGATCTTGAACCACAAATAAGTCCGCCAAGCGCAAGATTTTGTTCTAGACCTGCCACTGCATCTTTACTTTTTGAGGGTATAAAACACTGTCCTACCTCAAATAAACGCACCCTTGGTTGCTGTCTGTTTAGGTTATGTATGGCAGCACTTACCAGACCTGGCCACAGGCTTGTTCGCATCACTGAAAGATCTTGAGAAATCGGATTACTGACCTTGACTCCCTGACGATCTGGATCTAATACCTCAAGAAGTTGAGGATCTACAAAGCTGTAGGTAATGGCTTCTTGATACCCCAGAGATACCAAACGATCCCTAAAGTACTCAAGCGGCTTAATCGCTTCTTTGCTGGCAGTAATATCAACTGCCATTGCTGGGGTGGTAACTGGTAAATTGTTATATCCGTATACTCGGGCTACCTCTTCAACCAAGTCCTGCTCTATGGCTAAATCAAAGCGCCAGCTAGGTGATTGCCATACGCCTTTATCAGCATCACGCTGCTCTTTGGTTAAACCAAGGCGAGTTAACATATTGTCAACGGTGGCGGGATCAATAGATACACCCAACTGCTGTGCTAGATGCTGGTCGCGCAACTCGATACTGGCAGGCTTTGGTAAATGGTCTGCCGCTTCAGAAGTAGTTATTGGCCCAGCATCACCACCACATATTTCTAGCATTAATGCTGTGGCACGTTCTAGCGCTTGTATTTGCAACTCTGAATCCACACCGCGCTCAAAGCGATGAGATGAATCTGTATGCTTGCCGTAGTTTCTTGCTTTACCAGCTAAAGCCACTGGATCAAACCAGGCGCTTTCAAAGAATATATCTGTGGTGTTATCTGATACCGCTGATGCTGCACCACCCATTATTCCTGCCATAGCAAGTGATTGAGCCTGATCGGCTATCACTAATGTATCGTTGGCAACCTTGACCTTGCTGTCGTCTAATAGCTCTAGAGTTTCACTCTGCCCCATACGCACAACTATATCGCCCTCTAGCTTGGCTAGATCAAAGGCATGCATGGGCTGGCCCAATTCGAGCAATACGTAGTTGGTTATATCAACAGCTGGACCTAGTGTTCTAATACCACTTCGACGCAGACGCTCCTGCATCCACAATGGCGTTGGATGGGTTAAATCAACACCGCGAACAATGCGTCCAGCATAGCGTCCACAGGCCTGAGGTGCGTCTATAGTGACTTTTAGAGCATCTTTAATTGTTGGTGCAACTGCATCAATTTGAAGTTGTTTTACCGGCTCCGAATTAAGCACACCCACCTCGCGAGCTAGACCGCGGATACTTAAACAGTCTGCGCGATTTGGGGTTAGGTCTACTTCAATTATATTGTCGTTTAAATCGAGATACTCGAGCAGATCTTGTCCTACTTTAGCATCCGCTGGAAGCTCCCATAGACCAGAATCATCATCCCCTAGGGCTAATTCAGTTTGACCACAGAGCATACCCAGAGATTCAACACCACGTAGCTTGGCTTTTTTAATCTTAAACCCTTCAGGTAGCTTTGCCCCGACAGTGGCAAAAGGTACTTTGATCCCTACTCGGGCATTGACGGCGCCGCAGACAACCTGAAGATTTGCATCGCCATTACCCGCCACCTGACAAACTCGGAGCTTGTCGGCATCTGGGTGCTGTTCGACGGCAATAATTTCACCAACCACCACTCCACTAATATCGGGTGAGGCTGACTCAACAGCATCGACCTCAAGGCCTGCCATGGTGATCTGTGCAACCAACTCTTCGGTTGAGATTGAGGGGTTTACTGATTGACGTAACCAGGATTCACTAAATTTCATAGATACCCCTACCTAAAATTGCTTAAGAAAACGCAGATCATTTTCAAAAAATAATCGCAAGTCATTAACGCCGTAGCGCAACATAGCTAGTCGCTCTACACCCATGCCAAAGGCAAAACCACTGTATTGTTCGGTATCTACATTACAGCTCTCAAATACATTGGGGTGAACCATGCCGCAACCCATAACTTCAAGCCAACCGGTATGACTACATACTCGACAGCCTTCACCTTTACAATTAGTGCACTGGATATCAACTTCTGCCGATGGCTCAGTAAAGGGGAAGTACGATGGACGGAATCGCACCGGCAAATCAGCCTCAAAAAAGGCTTTAAGAAATTGGTCAACCACGCCTTTTAAATCGGCAAAGCTAGTGTTTTTATCAACCACTAGTCCTTCTACCTGATGAAACATTGGGGTGTGAGTAAGATCTGAATCACAGCGGTATACACGGCCGGGACAGATCACTCGAATGGGTGGCTCTTGCTTTTCCATAGTGCGCACCTGAACCGGCGAGGTATGGGTACGCAATACGGTATTGGAATCTATATAAAAGGTATCATGCATCGCCCTTGCTGGGTGATGACTGGGAATATTTAACGCCTCAAAGTTGTGGTAGTCATCCTCTACTTCTGGACCTACTTCAACTGTATAACCAACGCTAGTAAAGAATGCTTGAATACGCTCCATGGTGCGCGTGACTGGGTGAAGCCCACCCATATCCTCACCGCGACCCGGAAGAGTTACATCGATTGTCTCTTGCGCGAGCTTGTGATTTAAAGCCTCTGACTCAAGACTTTGCTTGCGCTCGGTAATTAACGCCATCAACGCCTGCTTGGCTTCGTTGATTTTTGCACCAGCGGCTGGCCGCTCTTCGGCAGTAAGTGCGCCAAGCCCCTTAAGCAGTCCAGTCAGCTGACCTTTTTTACCCAAGTACTCAACCCGCAACGCATCCAAAACGCTTAAATCAGTCGCTTCTGAAATGGCAGATTGGGCCTGCTGGGTAATTTGTTCCAATTCAATCATTAGTATTTTTACCAAATAGCTATTAATTCAGCTTTAATTAAATGTCTATTCTACTCTAACTATAAAAAAATAGGGAAAGAGCATAAGCTCCTTCCCTATTTCGCCAACTTATTATTCATTGCTTGAATAATTAGCTTTATATATTACTTAGCAGCTTTGTCTAGGGCAGTCTTTGCTTTCTTAACTACCGCACCAAATGCAGCCTTGTCATAAACAGCCAAGTCGGCAAGCACACGTCGATCAAGTTCGATCTTCGCTTTGCTTAGACCATTAATTAATCGGCTATAGCTCAAACCTTCTACACGAGACTGTGCATTAATTCGGGCAATCCAAAGTCTACGGAAAGTACGCTTCTTAGCGCGACGATCGCGATAGGCGTACTGACCTGCTTTAGTTACGGCCTGGGTAGCTACACGAAAAACTCGGCTTCTTGCTCCGTAGTAACCTTTTGCTTGCTTTAAAATCTTTTTGTGTCGACGATTTGCTTCAACACCACGTTTTACTCTAGGCATATTATTCTCCTACCAAATTTAGTTAGTTACAGGCCACGCAGCATACGGTCGACACGAGGGCTATCAGCAGCAGTTAAGATGCTGGTGCCACGTAGTTGACGCTTACGCTTGGTAGTCATTTTGGTAAGAATATGGCTTTTGTGCTGATGCTTATGCTTATAGCCCGCAGCCGTCTTTTTGAAGCGTTTTGCAGCTCCACTATGAGTCTTTACTTTTGGCATTTCAGTTCTCCTAAATAATAGGGTTAATGTTCAGTAAGAGCCGCCCGGACAGCCTGCCAAAAAATTGGCTGAGCGCGGGTCACGCTGTTTTTCTTACTGCTGTTACAATAGCTCTTGGCTATCGTTTTTTACTAAAAGGTGCCATGACCATAGTCATCTGACGACCTTCTAGCTTGGGAAACTGCTCTACCTGAGCTAGCTCGGAAAGATCAGCTTCAACGCGCTTCATCATTTCCATACCCAATTCTTGGTGAGCCATTTCACGTCCGCGAAAACGCAGTGTGATTTTAGTTTTATCACCATTCTCCAGAAACTTAATAAGATTACGCAGTTTAATCTGGTAATCGCCAACGTCAGTTCCCGGACGAAATTTAATTTCTTTAACCTGCGTCTGCTTTTGCTTCTTCTTTTGCAGAGCAGCTTTCTTCTTAATATCAAAGACATGCTTTCCGTAATCCATTACTTTACAAACGGGAGGATTGGAATCAGGAGAAATCTCTACCAAATCCAATGTGTCCTTTTGCGCCATCTCTAGAGCAGCTTCAATTGAAACCACACCCACCTGCGCACCATCTGCTGCAATTAGCCTTACCTCTGAAGATGTTATATCTTCGTTCAGGCGTGCTCGTTTACTGTCTTTTTTAATAAGTATTACTCCGTATTCGTTACAAGTTCACGACTGCGTTTTTCAGTATCACTTTGAAAGAGCGAAATAACCTCTTCAATTGTCATACTTCCCAAGTCTTCGCCGTCGCGTGTTCGCACTGCTACAGTGCCATTTTCAATCTCTTTATCACCAACAACGAGAAGATATGGAACACGTTGCATGGAATGACCGCGAATTTTAAAGCCGATCTTCTCGTTTCTCAAGTCCGAATTCACTCTAAATCCTTTATTTTGCATGGATTGGGTGACTAAATTGGCATATTCGGCCTGAGAATCGGTAATATTGATCACAACTGCTTGTTGAGGAGCCAACCAAAATGGAAATGCACCCTCGTACTGTTCAATCAATATGCCGATAAATCGTTCAAAAGAACCAAGAATTGCTCGGTGTAACATAACCGGTGTTTTACGACTGCCATCTTCAGCCACATATTCGGCATCAAGACGTCCAGGCATCGAGAAATCTACCTGAATAGTTCCCATCTGCCACACGCGACCAATACAATCTTTTAGGGAGAATTCTACCTTGGGGCCATAGAACGCACCCTCACCAGGGAGTTCTTGCCAAGGCAAATCTTTAGCATCCAACGCTTCGGCAAGAGCCTTTTCCGCACGATCCCAGCTTTCGTCTGAGCCCACACGCTGTTCGGGGCGGGTTGATAGACGATAGATAATTTCATTAAAACCAAAATCGGCGTAAACAGCATGCAACACATCTATAAACTCAGACACTTCAGATTGGATTTGCTCCTCAGCACAGAAAATATGTCCGTCATCCTGAGTAAATGAACGCACCCGCATAATACCATGGAGCGAACCCGAGGGCTCATTGCGGTGACAGGATCCGAATTCGGCAATACGCAAGGGTAAATCGCGGTAGCTTTTTAAACCCTGATTATATACCTGAATATGACAGGGGCAGTTCATAGGCTTTACAGCATACTGTCTATCATCAGTACTAATCGAGAACATATCATCGCCAAACTTATCCGCATGGCCCGATTTTTCCCACAAACTGTAATCCACCACCTGAGGCGTTCTAATCTCTTGATAACCATTCTGCAATTGCTTTTGACGCATATAATCTTTGATGCTGTTGTATATCGCCCAGCCTTTTTGATGCCAAAATACTGAACCCGGCGCCTCTTCTTGCATATGAAACAGGTCAAGTTTTTTACCAATTTTACGGTGGTCGCGCTTTTCAGCTTCAGCCATACGATTGATATAGGCTTTTAATTGCTTTTTATTAGCCCAAGCTGTGCCATAAATACGCTGTAATTGCTCGTTCTGAGCATCACCGCGCCAGTAGGCACCTGAAATCTTGGTTAATTTCATATGCTTTAGGAAGCGCGTATTAGGCACATGGGGCCCGCGACACATATCGATATATTCTTGGTGATAATACAAACCCATGCTCTGCTCATCTGGCATATCAGCTATTAGCTGAAGCTTGTAGTCCTCTCCTCTTGCCTCAAAAGTATCTATTACATCTTTGCGCGGCGTTACTTTTTTAATCACATCGTAGTCTGTGGCGATAAGCTTTTGCATGCGCTCTTCAATCGCAGACAGATCATCAGGAGTAAAAGTACGCTCATAAGCAATATCGTAATAAAATCCGTTTTCGATAACAGGGCCAATCACCATTTGAGCAGCCGGGAAAAGCTGCTTAACCGCATGGCCTAATAAATGCGCACAGGAGTGGCGGATAATTTCGACACCCTCATCATCTCTTTCGGTAATTATTCTGATGCTAGCATCATCATTAATTAGGTCGCAGGCATCAACCAAATTGCCATTAACCTCACCAGCAATTGTTGCTTTGGCAAGACCGGGACCTATATCAGTGGCTATATCAAGTATAGATACAGCAGAATCAAATTCACGTTGGGATCCATCGGGGAGAGTAATAACTGGCATGGCTTATTCCTTTACAGTGGTGACCCATACTAGAGGCCACATGATTATAATTTTAGTTAAGGCCGGCATTTTACTGACTCTTGCAGGCTTTACAAGTACTTGTTGTAACTGCAAAACAGAACAATCGGTTACAATGGTATAACTCCGTTGAAACAAGAGTAAAAACCTTGAAAATTTATGTAGATGCCGATGCCTGCCCAGTGGTAATTAAAGATATTTTATACCGCGTATCCCAACGCACTGGCATTGAGGTTATTCTGGTTGCCAATCAGCCATTAAGCACCCCTAGAATACCTACTGTGCGGTCAATTTGTGTGAGCTCGGGCTTTGATGTGGCGGATGACCATATTGTTAGCTTAGTTGAAAAGGACGATTTGGTGATAACTGCCGATATACCACTGGCGGCAGAAGTGATTGAAAAACAGGGTAAAGCACTTAACCCTCGCGGTGAACTTTATACCGCATCTAATATTCGCGCTCGATTGAATATGCGCGACTTTATGGACTCGATGCGATCAAGTGGTGTTGAGGTCGGCGGCGGCCCTCCACCATTAAGCCAAAGAGACCGTATGGATTTTGCTAATGCGCTGGATTCTTACCTGAGCCCTTTTTTAAAGTAAATTATAATAATAAACATATAAGCTATTGTTATTATTATATTATTCTGGCAATTTGAGCCGCAGTAAATGGCCAGCCTTTTTCACTGCCATCTTCAAATATTAGCACTGGAATACGCAAACCGTAGCGCTCAAATAGTACCGCATCATCTCTAACATTAAGCGTATCTAGCTGAATATTTTTAGCATTTAATAGCGGCTGCAGTATTTCTTTGGCCTGCTCGCAAAGATGGCAATTTGGTCCGCTTATTAGGGTAATTTTCTTATCCATTGGCATTAGCCAAATGAGCTTCGTTTAGTAATTATCCACACATTATGGATACGAGGATTGCGCTCAAAATCATTATCCAACGTTTGCTGGGTAATATTTTCACAGCTAAATTGGCGGGAAATTAATTCATCCAATTTAAATTTGCGGAAGTTATTGGAAAACACCAGTGTTCCCTCGGGGTTTAACTTAGTCACTGCCTGGCGAATTAGCTCAGGGTGATCGCGCTGAACATCTAATACTGATTCCATTTTCTTTGAATTTGAGAAGGTTGGCGGATCAAGAAAGATCACATCGAAGCTTTGTGAATCTTCTTCAAGCCATTTTAGGCAATCAGCGCGCAAAAGCTGGTGCTTTGCTGAACTCAGGCTATTAAGCTCAAAGTTGCGCTGCGCCCAATCTAAATAGGTATTGGACATATCAATGCTCAGCGAACTCTTAGCCCCAGCCAGCGCCGCCTGCACAGTGGCAGAGGCGGTATAGCAAAATAGATTAAGTAATGACTTGCCCTGACATAACTCGCCCAACATAGCGCGCACCGGACGATGGTCGAGAAATAAGCCTGTGTCCAAGTAATCGCTGAGGTTAACCTCAAAGCGCGCCCTACCCTCATTAACCACTATGCTTTCAGAGGATTCATCGTTTAAACGTTGATATTGAGAGTCGCCTTTTTGTCTGCGACGCTCTTTATAATAAACTTTTTCAAAACGGTCGCCAGCAAATTCTTTGACTGCGCGCTTGATCGTATCAAAACGTTTTTTGGCCACATGTGCCTCAATGGTACTTGGCGCAGCATACTCCTGCACATAGATACGTTGCTCGTAGATATCAATAGCTGCGGCATATTCTGGAATATCTGCATCATAAAGCCGATAGCAGCTAATAGCAGATTTCTTTAACCAGCCTTTTAAGCGTTTTTGATTTTTTTGCAACCGGTTAAATAGCATTTTTGCCTCTTCCGATAGAGGCTGAACCGGTGCCGGCTTACTTAAACGCTCAGCAATTTGCTCAGATTTTGACTGCATATTGTCAAATACCAACAATTTACAGGGAATTGAGCCATTAAATAGACTGTATTGCTTGGTGGGCGACAGATCCAACTCGCGAGCTAGATCTAGGTTTCCGGTATAGACTGCGGCGCGCCATTGCACAAAGTTTTTCTGTAGCACGGTGCCTAACTTTTGATAAAGAGGAACTAACTGCTCTTCCTCGCCCATTCTGTCACCATAGGGAGGGTTGGTAATTAGCAAACCATTGTCCGCCGTTGCCTTACCAAACTGATCGAGGGGCTTGTGGGCAATGCGAATATGCTCATCAAGGCCTGCGTTTTCAATATTGGCTACAGTGACTTCCAATATTCGACTATTACCATCATAGCCGCGTATATCATTACTAAAGGCGGCTAGACCAACCTCTTTTCTTTGCTCGGCATCTGCAATCACTGAACCCCATAGCTCTTGATCATGCTGTAGCCAGTGGGTAAAACCAAAGTTTTCACGATTGATAGATGGCGCTATATCGGCCGCCATCATAGCGGCTTCTATCAAGAAAGTGCCACTTCCACACATGGGGTCGATTAGTGCGCCACCCTGCTTTGCAATATCTGCCCATCCAGCACGCATAAGAAGCGCCGCCGCCAGATTTTCTTTAAGGGGTGCACTTCCCTGACCTGTTCTATAGCCTCTTCGATGAAGGCTATCGCCAGATATGTCCAAAGATACAACCACCTGACCTTTGTGTTGTCGCGCCTGAATACGAATATCTGGTGATTTCGCATCCACATTAGGACGACCACCGGCAACACGGCGAATACGGTCTACTACGGCATCTTTTAACAATTGAGCACCGTACATACTATTATCGATATGTTTTGATGTGCCTATAAAATCGATTGCAATGCTGTTATCTTCAGTGAGGTGCTCTTCCCAAGGGATTTCAACCGAATTAGTATATAGATCATCGGTGCTATTAAGCTTAAAGCTCAATAATGGCATAAGAATTCGATTGGCTAAACGCGACCACAAACAGGCTTTATAGGCTACTTGCAAAGAGCCCTGAAAGTGCACTGCAGCAACGGTTTGCTTGATCTCCGAAGCACCGATAGCCTCTAGCTCATCGGCTAAAAGTTGTTCCATACCCTTGGGGCAAGTGGCTAACCAAGCTGTTATGTCTATTATTTGTGGCACTTTTTTTGTATCCTGATATGTATGGAACCATTAAGTAAATATACGGTCATAAAATTAACTAGGGGAGCTTTTATACAGAGTGTGACCTGCCAGCACCAATAGAGGTCGCCATTCTATCTCTCTTTGCTCTCTGGTTGTTGAAAAATAGACAAATATTTTATCAGCAATTAGAGGTTGAATATTCAAAAATGGAGAATCCTATGAAAAAACATAAGAAAGATTTATCCCACCGTGCCTTTCTCAGAGGCTATCAAACTGCTATTCAGCAGCGCTCAATCTCAACCTGTCCTTACCAGACTGAATCAGAATTAGGTTTTCAATGGTGTACGGGCTGGCGTCAAGGTCGAGCTGATTACTGGAGTGGATTTAGTCAGGCTACCCTGCAACAAAAGGCAAGCAACCTTTAAGACGGTTTTCATCTATTATTTAAAGGACTAAGTTAAAATTGTCGTTTTTTACATCGGTAATTGTTTCTTTTACAGAGACTAACTAAAATCGGTGTTTGGTTTTTTTATAGCTATAAATTTTACAGAGGTACAACTTGCACCAGAACATAAATAGCCTTAAGACATGGCTCAACAGTAGAATTGTCGGCCAGCAGCAACTTATTGAAAGAATTATTATCGCACTCTTAGCCGATGGCCATTTATTGGTAGAAGGCGCTCCAGGACTAGCCAAGACCAAAGCGATCAAAACTGTTTCTGAAGGGTTAGATGCCGATTTTCATCGCGTCCAATTTACCCCGGACTTACTCCCCTCTGACATTACTGGTAGCGATATCTACCGTCCTGAACAGGGTGTATTTGAGTTTCAAGCTGGCCCCCTGTTTCACAACCTTGTGCTTGCGGATGAAATTAATCGCGCGCCGGCAAAGGTTCAATCAGCGCTTTTAGAGGCTATGGCTGAAAGACAGATTTCCGTCGGCAAGAAAAGCTATACATTACCCGATTTGTTTTTAGTCATGGCGACCCAAAACCCAATTGAACAGGAGGGAACCTACCCTCTACCAGAAGCGCAAATGGATCGCTTTTTAATGCACGTTTCGGTCGATTACCCCTCACCAGATAGTGAGAGAACTATTTTGCAGTTATCGCGACAAGAAGCACAGGGTGAGCAGCTATCCGACTTTGATCCTATTACACAACAGGACCTATTCGCCGCTAGAAAAGAAGTTTTGGCGGTGCATATGAATGAAGCGGTTGAAGAATATTTAGTTCAAATTATTCTCGCTACCCGCAACACTGACGCCTATGGTGGCGATCTAGCAAAGTGGCTTGATTACGGTGCTAGCCCCAGAGCAACCATTGCTCTTGATCGCTGCAGTCGCGCTATCGCTTGGCTTGATAATCGTGACTATGTAACTCCCGATGATATCCGAGCGGTTGCGCATGATGTTTTGCGCCATAGACTGATTTTAAGCTTTGAAGCTGAGGCGGCAGGGATTGATTCAAATCAAGTCATCGACACTCTGCTATCTAGCGTTCCCTCAGCTTAATTTAGATGTAATTGGCTAATGGGGCTTCAGGTATGATATCTAATCCTGCAATAGCTGATTCTAATCAGCTAATTAAGCTTCGTTATGCCGCAAAAGAATTAACCAATTTCCCCAAATTACAGGCTCGACAAATGCTAGCCGGTGGTCATAGATCGCAATTTCGTGGTCGTGGTATGGATTTTGATCAGGTTCGGCTTTACCAGCCAGGGGATGATGTTCGGAGTATTGACTGGCGGGTTACTGCGCGAACTCAGGTACTTCATACTAAGGTATTTATTGAGGAGCGCGAGCGCCCTATTCTGATTATTTGCGACCTAAGAAGCTCGATGTTTTTTGGCAGTCAGCGATTAAAGTCAGTGGTTGCCTGTGAAATATCCGCTGCCCTAGCTTGGGCTGGGTTAGCTATTAACGATCGTGTTGGCGGTGCTATTTTTGGCGCTCAACAACAGCTTGATATAAAACCCAAACGCAGTCATCACTCGGCATTACAGCTTATACATGGCTTACAAAATTTTAGTGAAGCCCTTTTGCAACCCCATGCTGATAACTCAGATTTGGCAACCCTTTTAGAGGAATCTCGGCGTCTTGCTCTACCGGGCAGCACGGTCTTTATTGTCAGTGATTTTCACGATCTAAATAGCGCCTGCGAACCCCATTTATTTTCTCTGGCAAAACACTGCAATATTAATTTTTGCCAAGTGGTGGACAACTTAGAACAACAGTTGCCACAACCTGCCCTATACGCGGTTGGCAACGGCGAAAGGCAAGCAATTATAGATACTAGCAATAAAAAACTGCGTGATACCTTTGCCAAGCAATTTACTCAACGAGAAAATTTTTTACAAAAATTATGCGAACAGTTAGCTGCTGGCTTACTAGCATTTAATACTGCAGAACCTGTTATGCACGTTTTGGCTAAGGCATATGGCAAACGCCGATCGGCCAAAAAATCTAATCAGCTAGGAGATTAGCGTGCATCCAACTGACCCCCTAGCGCAATTACGAGATATTCATTTACCTGAGGCAGTTTCTTGGTGGCCACTGGCATTTGGCTGGTGGGCGCTTACAGCCATCTGCCTACTTAGTATTGCTCTATCGCTCAGATATATTATTAATCACTTTCTAAACCAGCGTTATAGAAGGCAGGCCATAGTGCAGCTAAAACTGCTGCCCAATTCAGATCAACATCAGCGGTTGATAGGTTTATTTAATTTATTAAAACAGGTCGCGAGTAGTGCCTACCCTGAGCAAAATTTTGCCAGCCTTAGCCATAAAGACTTTATTGGTTTTTTACAAAGTAGCTACCCTAAGGCAATGTTTAATGATCTGCCAGATGACTGGGAACAACTTTTCTATACTAAACAGCCGTCGATAACATCAGAATTGGTTGATCAACTAATTAGCCATAGTCGCCAGTGGATAAAACACCACCCACGAGCTGAGAAATTGGAGTATAAGCTCTGATGCTAAGCTTAATCTGGCCTTGGGCCCTTGCATTAGCTCCACTACCTTTGCTGTATAGATATTGGCGCAAACCGATTAATCAGAGCATTAACGCGCTGAGAGCACCGGCTATGCTGGCAATTACCAAGCCGCAAGATAGTCAGTTTAGTGCTGCATCTTGGTTAAAAAACTTATTAAAAATATTACTCTCTGGATGTTGGCTATGTGCAGTTATCGCTTTAGCTAGACCGCAGTGGATCGGTGATCCTGTGGCCCTTCCTACCAGTGGTCGAGATTTACTATTGGCGGTGGATATCTCGCCTAGTATGCGGCAGCGGGATATGCGTATCGGCGGCCAGATTGTTAATCGTCTTGTGGCGGTAAAATCTGTGGTTGGTGACTTTGTTGAAAAGCGCGAGGGTGACCGCTTAGGCTTAGTTTTATTTGGTGAGCAGGCCTATCTTCAAACCCCACTGACCTTTGATAGAAAGACATTACAAACACTGCTGTATGAGGCACAAATGGGTTTTGCCGGCAGTAATGGTACTGCTATTGGCGATGCTATTGGCTTAGCGGTTAAACGCCTTCAGGATCGCCCAAAAAGTCACCGCGTGGTTATCCTATTAACTGATGGCGCAAACAATGCAGGGGCACTGGAACCGATTAAAGCAGCTCAACTTGCCAATCGCGCCGAGGTTAAAATATATACTATTGGCGTCGGTGCTCGTGGCGCTAATGGTTTAGATGAAAAATCCCTAGTCGAGGTTGCAAAAATAACCGGTGGCCAGTTTTTTAGGGCGAGAAACCCTGCGGAACTCGAGGCTATTTACCAAGAACTTAATCGCTTGGAACCGGTAGACCAAGAAGCGGAAACCATTCGTCCGACTATCTCTCTTTATCACTGGCCATTAGGCGTAGCATTTATACTTAGCCTGCTAATTGCGGTTATTCGCCAGCGTGGGAGCTCCCATGGCTGATTGGCAGTTTTTCACAGATTTCCATCTTGTTCGTCCACTTTGGCTTCTAGGTATACTGCCTGCAGTCTTATGCCTTGGCATTATTAATAAAATAACTCAGCAAAGCGGAAATTGGGGAAAAGTGATCAGCCCCGATCTACTGCCCTATCTGATGCAAAACGGTACTGGCAATAACAACTATGCTAAGTATTTTATGCGCGGTCTTGCTCTTTGCTGGCTCATATTTTGCCTGAGTTTAGCTGGCCCATCATGGAGCAAATTACCTCAACCCGTGTATAAAGAAGATTCAGCACTGGTGATTGTGTTCGATCTTTCACCTTCTATGCTAGCCGAAGATATATCCCCCAGCCGCCTAGTGAGAGCACGATATAAAATGATCGATATCTTAAAGGCTCGCAAACAGGGCTTTACTGGACTAGTGGTCTATGGTGGCGAGGCATTTGCCGTGTCTCCACTGACTGAGGATGGCAATACTATTATTAGTCTTGTGCCGACATTAAATCCAACATTATTACCAAGCTATGGCAGTAATACTGAGGATGGTATAGCTACTGCCCTTGAGCTTATCAACAATGGCGGCTATCAACAGGCAGATTTATTATTGGTTACCGATGGTGTAGATAGGTCGGCCTTTGGAGACATATCTACACAGCTATCACAGGGCAATATACGCCTTAATATATTGGCGATAGGGACAGCCGAGGGAGCGCCTATTCCGCTGGGCAATGGCGGCTTTGTTAAAGACCAAAACGATAGCATCATACTACCAAGACTTGATACCTCATCCCTTAGACAGCTGGCGGCTATTGGCAATGGTGGTTTTTTCACTCTTAGCAGTGATGACGGCGATATTAAATCTATAACAAATGCCATAGCTCAAGATTTTCCTAACACCAAAGAGTTGGACGATCGCGCCTTTGATCTTTGGGAAGATCGTGGCTTTTGGCTAATAATCCTTTTAATTCCGCTGTTATTGGCGAGCTTCCGCAAAGGTGCAGTTTTTATCATAGTACTAGCACCTACTTTGCTTACACCTTCACCCACTGAGGCATCTATTTGGCAGGACCTCTGGTATACAGCAGATCAACAGGGCCAAAATGCCCTGCAAAAAGGCGATGCGGCATTAGCACAACTTCTATTTAAAGACCCCGAATGGCAAGCTGGCGCTGCCTACAAAAATGGTGATTATGATGCTGCAGCAGAGCTCTATAAACAGGGTAAAAGTGCTGATGGTTATTACAATTTTGGTAATTCAATGGCACGCTTAGGCAAATTAGATGGTGCTATTAAGGCCTATAATCAAGCGCTAAGCATCGACCCTAATATGCAAGATGCGATAGCTAATCGAGCACTGGTTGAACAACTCAAGCAGCAACAGCAATCTCAGAATAATGAACAGCAAGAACAATCAGAGAATAGTGAATCTGAAGATAGTCAGCAACAAAACTCATCTGAGGATAGTCAGTCCGAAGAAAATCAGCAGCAATCCGAGCAAAAACAGGCTGAACAAGAAAAACAGGCTGAACAAGATAGTACTGAGCAACAAAACCAATCTGAGGCTGAAAAACAACAGAATCAACAGCAAACAGAAGAAGATAAAGAGTCTGCCGAACAAGAATTAAGTGAAATGCAAAAGTCAGAGCAGGAAAAACTCGAAGAACAGCAACAGCAAGAGCTTCAGCAATGGTTGCGACGAGTGCCGGATGATCCGGGCGGTTTATTGCGGCAAAAATTTCGCTATCAGTCACAGCAACGGGCGTCAGAACAACGTCGCCCACCACCACCTAATCAGCAAGAGCGTTGGTAGATGAGCAGAGTGTTTAAAAACAGTATCTTAATTATTTTCTTATTCTTTATGGCGATGCCAAGCTGGGCCTCGCTTTTATCTGCGGTTGATAGAACCGAGATAGAAAGCGATGAAACATTGCAATTAACGGTTACTTATTCTGGTCAGGCTGTAACCGGCGAACCAGACTTTAGTCTGTTGAAAAGGAATTTTGAAATACTGTCTAATAACAGACAGCAGCAATATTCTTGGGTTAATGGTGAAACTAAATCCTCTACTGATTGGAAGATATTATTGTTAGCCAAACGCCAGGGGCAGTTAACTATTCCAGCGCTAAAATTTAAGGGTCACAGTAGTAAAGCCATTAGAGTATCGGTGAGGCCAGCCAATAAAGCCAATAATAAGGCGGGCAATCAACCGGTTTTTATTCAGACTTCAATCGATAAAAATTCTGCCTATATCCAAGAGCAGATTATACTCAGTCACCGCTTGCACTACTCCGTTCCCCTTCAGGATATTTCAATCTCAGAATTTGATATTCCCGATGCAGTGATTCAGCAAGTCTCTGAAGAGCGCTTTAATAAATCCATTAATGGTAAAAATTATTCGATTATTGAAATTAAATTTGCCCTGTTTCCACAGAATGTTGGCAAGCTAAGCATTCCAAGTCAGCGCTTTACGGCATTTGAAACCAGTAACTCACAATTTGGCGGCTTTTTTTCGCGCGGTAACCGACTAGCGCGTCTTACCGAAGAAAAAATCATTGATATTATGCCGAGGCCCAGCCATATAAGTGCTAGCCAGTGGATGCCGAGTAGTCAGCTTAAATTGGAACAAACATGGAGTAATAAATCAGCTTCACTCACAGCTGGCGAGCCCATCACCAGAACTATCAAAATAACTGCATTAGGCTTAACCGCGGCGCAAATTCAGCCGCTGCCGAGTATTGAAAATAGCGAGGTTAAACTATACCCTGACCAAGCGGTTTTAGAGGACAAGCAAACCAATCGCGGCATATTGGGCATTCGTTCTGAAAGCGTGGCTATTGTGCCTAATCAAGCGGGAAAGTTAACCCTTCCGAGCATAGAGGTCAAATGGTGGGATACGGTCAATAATCGTATGCAAACTAGTCGCTTACCAGAGAAAACCTTTACCGTAATTGCAGCAAAAAATACGCCGCAAATAGGTTATGAGAACAACCTTGCAAACCAGCAAACTATACCCACTAATAACCCAGCATACACCCATGCTCTATCCAAGCTTACCCACTTGTCATTGAGTCTAAATGCGCTGCTAATTTCGGTGATTGTAGGGCTTTTATTCTGGCGCAGAAAAACCCAGTCAAGACCCATAGCGGAAGAAATAACCAAGCTGCCCAATGCCAAACAGCTACTTAACCAAATATCTAAACAGGGCGGCCAATAATAATTTAGCGGCGATGCGCGATAGTATTTTACTCTGGGGGGCTGAAGTATTTGTTCAACAACCTCCTAGATCGCTGAATCAGTTAGCCGACTTAATGGCTAACCCTGAGCTAAAAAAGCAGTTTGCCCTTCTGGATAAGGTGTTATTTAAAGCCGATAGTAATGGAGTTTCAGCGGTTGATACTCAGGCAATTGTGAAAACATTAAAAGGCTTTTCTACAGCGAACAATAAAGACAAAGATCGCGGCACCCAGCTTAAGCCGCTATATCCTGACCAAGGGCCACTATGACTATACCTAGAGGGACTTAGTCACAATTTCCTGAATATCCTTAACTAATCCCTGATGATCAGCAATTTGTTGTAAGGCATCACGCATCTGCTGACGATTGGGCTCGGGTAGTTTTTTCCATCTTGTTAATGGTGTTACTAAACGCGCCGCCACCTGTGGATTAAGGGCGTTAAGGGCAATAATCTGTTCCTTTAAAAAACCATAGCCTGAACCATCTGCAGTATGGAAGTTAATCGGGTTGGCGCTACAGAATGCCCCCAATAGGCTTCGCGCTTTATTGGGATTATTGATACTAAAGGCTGGGTGCGCCATTAGTGCTTTAACTCGATCGAGACCATTAATTAATTTACTAGTTGCCTGTATTTGTAACCATAAATTCATCGCTAGGGTTTCATCGGCATAATCTATTTCAAAGGCTTTTAAGGCTTTATGAGTATATGAATCTGCGGCTTTGCAGTTAACCAGCGCACTGAGTGCCGACGCCTTATCAGTCATATTGCTGGCATCATTAAATTGCTGCCAAGCGAGTTCTGGCCCTATTGCTTCACCCTGCATCAGATAACCTAATACACAGTTGCGCAAGGCTCGCTTACCTATTTGCTCGGCTTCTGGCGCGTAGTCTTGCTTCTCGGTTAAACGCTGATAGGTTGTAACTAGCTTGCCCTGCAGTGCGTTGGCTATGGACTGTCGAGCAAATTCACGCGCGTGATGAATAGCCTCTACATAAATGATCTCTGCCTGTTCATGCAATTGCGCCTCACTGGGCAATTGCAGCATAAGATTAACCATGGCTGGGTCTAAGCTGTGATCGGCTAGTAAATCACTAAAAATACCGATAAGTTGCTGATCCATTACCAACTCGCGACCCGCTATGGCGTCATCAATAAGCTTATTTAGCACTAATAAGCTTAGTTTCTGCCCTGCATCCCAACGATTAAAACCGTCAGAATCATGCGCCATCAAATGGACTAGTTCGTTGCTATTGTAAGCATAATTCAGCTTGATGGGTGCAGAGAAACCTCGAAGCAATGAGGGCACCGGCTGCTGTTGTATATTTTCAAACACCAGTGTTTGATGCTGTTCATAAAGGCAGAAAACAATACTTTTATCGCCTTGTTTATTGAGTGGTAAATCCTTTCCATCAGCTCCTACTAAACCTAATTTAATTGGAATATAAAATGGCTGTTTATTGCTTTGACCCGGGGTAACCGGACAGCTTTGGTTAAAGCTTAGGCTATAGGTTTTTGCCTCTGTATCATAATGACTTTGAACATCTACCTGAGGGGTTCCAGATTGCTTATACCAGCGACGGAACTGCTTAAGATCTATGCCACTAACTTCTTCCATAGCACCGACAAATTCTTCAATGGTGACTGCTTGCCCATCATGCCTAGAGAAGTACAAATCGCTACCCTGACGAAATGTTTCATCGCCTAGGAGACTGTGAATCATGCCTACAACTTCGGCACCCTTTTCATACACCGTTAGAGTATAAAAATTATTAATTTCCATATAGGCATCGGGCTGCACCGGATGCGACATAGGTCCAGCATCCTCAGCAAACTGATGGGTACGAAGGTAGACCACATCTTCAATGCGCTTTACCACTGGCGAGTTCATATCGGCTGAAAATTGTGAGTCTCGGTAAACGGTAAAGCCCTCTTTTAGGCTTAACTGAAACCAATCTCTACAGGTTACGCGATTGCCTGACCAGTTGTGGAAGTACTCATGAGCAACAATACCTTCTACACGCTGAAAGGCTGCATCTGTGGTAGTTTTGGGGTTGGCTAATACGGCAGAAGTATTAAAAATATTAAGCCCTTTATTCTCCATTGCACCCATATTGAAATCATCTACCGCTACAATCATAAAGCGATTTAGATCATATTCGCGGCCATAGGTTTGCTCGTCCCAACGCATGGAATTTTTTAACGACAGCATGGCGTGGTCGCATTTATTAAGGTCTTTTTCTTCAACAAAAATCTGCAGTAAAATTTCACGCTCGGTACAGGTGGTAAAGCTATCCTCAACCACACTGAGATTACCGGCAACGAGAGCAAATAAATAGACAGGTTTTTTAAACGGGTCATGCCAAGTGGCAAAATGCCGACCATGGTCTAATTCACCCTGCTCAATAGTATTTCCATTAGATAACAGTATAGGAAATTGCTGTTTGTCGGCTATTAACTTGGTAGTGAACTCTGACATTACATCTGGGCGATCAAGATAGAAGGTTATATTTCTAAAGCCTTCAGCTTCACACTGAGTACAGTACATGGTGCGCGATTTATATAAACCCATCATTGTGGTGTTTAGGTGAGGCTTAATATGAACCTCTATACTCAGTACACAGTTATCTGGCACCTGATTAATGATCAAGCCATCCTCGGTGCGCTGATAGTTACTATCGGTAATAGTTCGACCATCAATAGCAATTGCTTGTAAATCCAAATCGGCACCACCATGCAGAAATAAAGGCTTTGAAGTTAGCTTGCTGTCTGGATTGCGACGGATCGAGAGCTGGCTATTTACACAACAGTATTGATCATGTAAATCAAAAACCAAGCTGGTTTTATCAATCAGAAATTCAGGGGCTTGGTAGTCTTTTAAATAGATTGTTTGCGGTGTTGCATCTCTCACAATATTTGCGCCTTATTTATGCTGAAAACTGCACATTGTATGCAGTGAATTTTCTAATATTGATAACGCCAGTATCGAGGATCAAATACTGACCTTTAATACCTTGAAGAACACCTTCTACTATAGGTTGCTTATCAAGATTTAAGCTTTTAACTTTTTCTGGAAATTCCAATACAGGGAAATTAATATCGACCACCTTTTGATGATAAAGGCGCTGAATAGCTAGCAAGCCAAATTTTTGCTCAATCTCACTTAAACCGGACTCTGACTTGGCAATAATTTCGTCTCGAATTTGCTCTAAATCTACCGCCTCTGAATTACCCTTAAGCATCCTCTGCCAGTGGGTTCTATCGGCAATATGCTCACGTAGACAGTCTTCAATTAATCCCGCTTGATAACGCGACTTAACGCGAAAGATTGGCATCGCTTGAGTCGCTCCCTGATCTATCCAGCGCGTCGGCACCTGCGAGCCTCGAGTGATTCCTACCTTAACCCCAGAACTATTAGCCAAATAAACATAGTGATCGGTAAAACAATATTGCTCGCCCCAACTTGGGTCACGGCAAGTACCCTGCTCATAATGGCATTTTTCAGGGCTCATAATACAGGTGTCACACTGGGGTAATTTAATGAAACAGGGATAGCAATAACCTTGACTAAAGCTTTTTTTAGACCGTCGCCCGCAATGTGTACAGTGAATATCTCCCAGATATTCCAACCGAATAGGCTTACCTAATAAAATATTAAGCGGCTGACGATGATCATCAAGGGGCAACAAATACTGCACTTGCTCACTGAGCTCAACCTGCATTTTTGCCAGATGACCTGATACAGAAATAGACATTAATGATCCCATTTAATTGGCTTTGGTTTATCCTCTGGAGCGCATGCAGATTCTTTGGGGGGAACATAGCCGGTTCTCTCAGTCTCGGGATTGCGCTGGTCATAGGCAATAATCGCTTGCATACACAGTGAACGCTGCTTTTCACTAATGCTGCGACCATCGGGCCACTTACCAATCTCTACCGCCTTTTGTAACTTCTGATAGATATCTGGGGTAATACTATTTAAGAGTTGTTGAAAATCCATAACTGTTCACTGTTCACTATTTTTACTGACTGCCAACGTTTTGAGCGCAAACACTAGGCCAATCAAAAGCCCAGCCACTAATCCACTTAAATGAGCGGCATTAGCCACCCCTATTCCCAATGCAACTTCTAAAACACCCGTCATACATAGCACTAACCACCCTACCATAAAGCCCATCAAACCACTGGGTAATCGCGCATAGTTTTGTGGTGCAATTTTGTGCTTAATCCAAAGGTAACCCAAAAGAGCATATATCACACCAGACATACCACCAAAGTAAATAGTGCCAGACCAGTAATATTGCGACATATTGGAGGCTAAACCACTAATAAGAACTATAAGTAACAAATGAAGTGAACCTTCATGGGTTTCAACTTTAGAACCCAACAAGCTCAACCATAAACAGTTAAAGACCAGATGTAATATACCAAAGTGCAAAAAAATAGGGCTCAGCATTCGGTAGTATTGACCCGTATCTGGCGCTGCAAAGAAAAGTGTATTGGTGAAAGATGGACTAAGCTCTACGATGGTCGCGCCAATCACAGAACTTAGCACTAGAAACGCGACAATTGGGCTGCGCTTGATTCCGATGCGCCAACTAGCAATACTCCAAAAATTCATAATTCCCTCAGATGCCGGTAGTAATTTACCTTTCTTTCTTTACGCCTAAACGACTACCCCAGCCTAACTTTGAACGAGAAACTTTATAAAAGTTGTTATCTTTGGGGTGGATAAGTGAAATTGCATATTGATGCTTTTGGATTCGAATAGTATCGCCTGGCTCAGTAATTAAATCATCTTGACCATCACAGGTAACCGACGGGTGTAATTCATGCTTTGAATTAACTCTGATTTCTATTTCAGAATCGCCGTGAAGAACAATGGGTCTACTACTTAGAGTATGGGGATTCAAAGGTACGCAAACCATAGCATCTAGCTCTGGACAGATTAATGGCCCACCGGCAGATAATGCATAGGCTGTAGAACCTGTAGGAGTTGCAACAATTAGACCATCAGAACGCTGACTGTAAACAAACTCACCATCGACATAGAGTTCAAATTCCATCATTCGAACAGACATTCCAGGGTGAAGAACAACATCGTTTAATGCGGTGCCGGAACCAATAATACTGCCATTGCGAGAGATACTGGTGTTGAGCATAAAGCGTTCGGTTTGCTTAAATTCACCGGTCAATACAGCCAGCACGCGGTCCTCAATTTCATCCGGCGTTATATCGGTCAAAAAACCTAGTCTTCCCAAGTTAATTCCTAGAAGAGGGACATCACTGGAAGCTATTTTTCGACAGGCACTAAGAATACTGCCATCACCGCCGACTACAATGACCAAGTCAATTGCTGCTAAAAAATCATCAAGCACCAGGGCATTTTCAACTGTCCAATCAACTAATTTTGCAGTTTTCTGCTCATAGACCACATCGCGCCCCTGCACTTGCAGAAACGAATCCAGTTTTTGGATAGATTGCTTAACCTCTAGCGCATCAATACTGCTAAGCAATCCAATTCGTTGAAAATGTGACATATTTTTTACTACCAACTATAAACCGATGATTATACAGACTAGCCGCAATTTTGATGCATAATCATTTAATAAAATCTATCCGCTGATAGTAACAAGCTGTGGCACTAATTTAAAAGGCTTTGACTCAGTTATTAGTTTAATGATGACGTCGTTTCAAATAATTATAAAGTGTGAATAGAAATAGAAATAAAAATAGAGATATGTCGGAGCGCTCACCACTGACTATGGAGCAACCTCCAGTTCTTTTTAGTTTTACAACTAGTCTTTTAGGCGCAGGTGTTACACTGCCAAATTGATTGCTTACAACAACTTCGACCCAACCATTGCTTAGCCATGCAGTTGAAGTTATGTCAGCAGTATATCTGCCCTGTCCCTGATAGATAAATTCGTCAATCTCAACGCCTATGCATTGATAACAACTGGCAATGATATTAACGCCTTCGAGATAAGAACCCTCTTCATCGGCAACGATTACAGTTGCTAAAGCTTTATCACCTCTAGTAGTTATAACCGCCCTATCTAATTCAAGCTTACTATTTTTTGCTGTTGTACATCTATTCACACACCCCGCAATATTAGCCTTAAGCACGTTTTTTCCTTCGCTAATTTTTGGCCATAGTAGAGAGCGGTATAAACAACTGATGCCCTCCATCATATTGCATAGCAGCTACAATGGAGGGTATTTTTTATTGGGAACGGAATTAATCAATAATTAGATTATGAGTCCAATACCGTTCGAATTGACTGAGTAAGATACTCGATATTAGTAGAATTGATACCAGCCAGATTCACCCGCGTAGAGCCAACAATATAGATCGCAAACTCATCGCGAAGACGGTTCAATTGGTCCGAGGTAATTCCTAAGAAAGAGAACATACCCTGCTGTTGCTTAATATGACTAAAGTCCATACCAGCATTGTTTTCATTAATGCCATCAGTTAATAGAGTACGCATTGATTTGATACGTAATCTAACCTCTTCCAATTCCGCCTGCCAATTAGCTCGCAACTCATCATCGCCCAAAATTAACGCTACCAATAAGGCGCCATGAGCCGGCGGCATAGAGTATATTTGACGCGCAATAGACATAGACTGTGCCGAAACAATCTTTGCTTGCTCAGCAGATTCCGCCACTAAGGTAATAGAACCCGTCCGCTCACGATAAAGACCAAAGTTCTTAGAACATGATGAGGCTACTAGTAACTCAGGTAACCGATCCGCCATCATACGCAGACCATAGGCATCGGCATCTAAGCTCTGCCCTAAACCCTGATAAGCAATATCAATAAACGGGATAAAGCCTCTTTCGAGCGCAATATCGGCTATTTGATCCCAGTGTTCAGGCTGCAAATCCGCGCCTGTAGGATTATGGCAACAACCGTGCAATAACACCACATCACCTGCTGGCACACGATTCAAAGTCTCCATCATTGCATCAATATTAATACTATGCGTTGTTTTATCGTAGTAAGGGTATTCTTCGATCTCAAACCCTGCACTACCCATCAATGGAATATGGTTAGGCCATGTTGGTACACCCACCCAAAGTTTGGCGTCCGGACGAGCACGCTGAACGACCTCAGCGCCAACACGAAGTGAACCTGAGCCACCCGGAGCCTGAAGAGTCACTAATCGATCAGAACTAAGAATGCTATGGTCAGTGCCAAACAGGAGCGCCATCATCAGCTTGTTATAGCCAGCATCACCTGCAATACCCTGATAGGCCTTAGTGTTTTCAAGCTCCATCAACCGAGCTTCAGCCAGTTTCACTGACTCCATTACTGGAGTGTGGCCCTTATCATCTTGATAAACACCCACGCCTAAATCGATCTTGTGCGCTCTATTGTCAGCTCTAAAAGCTGCCATTAATCCTAAAATAGGGTCACCTGCAACAGGCTTTAAACTCTCAAACATTTTGGTAGCTCCTAACTACGACCATTTCTGGCGACATTTTACTACGGATTGACACGCTTGTTCAGGAAATTTCACTAATAAATTGTAAAACAAGTTGGTTAAATAATTCTGGTTTTTCTGCATGCAGCCAATGACCGACATTCTCGACCGTATGTAATGAAGACTGAGGAAATAAAGACTGGATTATTGGTAGATGTTTCTGGTTTATATAATCGGAATTTCCGCCCTTTAAAAACAGGCAGGGATTTGTAAAAACCTTACCTTCTGGAGCGGCCGATAAATGGCTTTCATAATTAGCTTTAATGGCATTAATATTGACCTTAAGTTCAAAATTTCCCTGTGCATTTCGTTGTAGGTTTTTTAATAAAAAAGCTCTTACAGAAAGCTCAATACCATGCTCAGATAAAAAGGAATCCGCCATCTTTCTATCTTTAATAGTAACATTAGATAAATTGTTTAAACTATTGATTATATTTATATTATTATCTATATAATTAACCGGCGCTATATCGGCAACCACCAAACGTTTCACTCTTTCCGGCTCGACCATGGCTAACTGCATAGCCACCTTACCACCCAGCGAATGCCCGACAAAAAAAGCACTATTAATCGATAATTCATCCATTAACTCGACTACATCTAAAGCCATAGATACTAGACTCATTTCTTTACTATGAGGCGAGCCACCATGGTTGCGAAGGTCGACAGAAATCACTCGATAATTAGACTCAAGCGCACGGGCTAAATGACCCAAGTTAGATAAGGATCCAAATAAACCATGAATAAGAAAAACAGAGTCGCCAGCACCCTGCTCGGTATAATTAAGCTTCATCGAAAAGCCAATTCTTTAAAAAATTTTAACATAAGGCATATGTTACATGAATTAACTTAGGGCTAGATTGATTTTTGCCATTTTTCGAAAAGATTTACTATGATTTGTAGATTGGCTTAAAACGCAACAACCCGCTTGCGACATTGAATAAATCCCAGAAAAAAACTATGGTTGTGTTTCTAGCCATAAAATGAGCGCTATATGCTAAATATATCGACCTTTTTTTATAGACTGTATCACTTTGGCTTAAAATTGTTAGTTAAAGCCCTTGCGCCCCCCAGCCCATGCTTATACAAGGGTGACCGCGCCCTTGAGAGCTTAATTGCCGATATAAAAGCCAATAAGCTTTATCGATTGCTTTTGGTGACTGATAAACAAATTCAGACCTTAGGCTTACACAGAGAACTTTGCAGCCAGCTTGCCGACAACTCTATTGCTACCGAGCTATACAGAGATGTCGAGCCAAATAACCCTATCAATAATATCGAACAGGCTTTAAATCTTTACCAACAAAGTCAATGCCATGGGGTTATATGCCTAGGCGGCGGTTCAGTGATGGATTGCGGCAAGCTAGTAGCGGCTCGAATAGCCAGACCTGACAAAACCACTCTTCAACTCAGGGGCTTATTTAAAATACGATGTAAACTACCGCCTATTTATGCCATACCCACAACTGCAGGGACGGGTTCTGAAACAACTGTTGCCGCCGTAGCATTTGACCCAATAGCAAAACAGAAATTTGCGGTTACTGACCTTTGCCTATGCCCTAAAGCGGCGGTACTTATCCCTAGACTGACTTATGACTTACCCCCACAGATCACTGCTAATACCGGAATGGATGCCCTAACCCACGCTGTTGAGGCCTATATAGGCGTTATTGGAACCAATTTTACGCGTCAAAAATCGCTAGATGCCTGCAACTTGATTTTCGCCAATCTTTTTCCCGCCTATCAACAGGGGCGAAATCATCAATATAGAGAGAATATGCTATTGGCATCTTTTTATGCCGGCGAAGCTTTTACTCGTGCCCATGTCGGCTATGTCCACGCTATAGCTCATAGCTTAGGGGGATATTACGGCACAGCTCATGGTCTTGCTAATGCCATCATTCTTCCCAAGGTATTGCGCTGGTATGGCACTTTCATAGAACAGAAATTAGCCAAACTGGCAGATCATTGCCAAATAGGTGGGGATAAAACCAGCCAAACCGCTAAAGCACTGGCATTCATTCAAGCAATTGAGGCGTTAAATCAACAGATGGGCATTCCCGCTAGTATAGGTGACTTGAAGCCTCAAGATATTCCTGCACTGGCTAAGCAAGCCTTAAAAGAAGCTCACCCCGAATACCCAGTCCCCAAATTTATGGATTTACCTAGCTGTGAGCAGCTATTGAAAGATTTATTAGTGGCGCAGTAACTACTGCAACCTGAGTTACTATTTAGTGTTTAGTAGTTGCCCCAAGGCACTCTGCAGGTCACTATATTTAAACTCAAAGCCCTGCTGTAGCAGTTTCTGGGGAATTACACATTGCCCTTGAACCATTAATTCATCACCCATCTGCCCAAATAGTAATTTAACCGCTACTGCTGGCATAGGTGCTACAGCAGGTCGCCTTAATACCTTACCCAATGTTTTGGAAAATTCTTTGTTAGTAACAGGCTGGGGTGCTGTGCAGTTAATAGGGCCAGTAATATCATTTTGCATAGCATAGATAATAATCTCTACCATATCGTCAATATGAACCCATGGCATCCATTGCTGACCTGTTGCAATCGGGCCACCTAAACCTAGCTTAAAGGGCGGTAAGAGCTTACTGAGCGCCCCCTGCTTACCTAGAACAATACCTGTTCTTAAAAAACATAGTCGCGAGCCTAGGCTTGCAAACTGCTGGGCGGCGCTTTCCCACTGTGCGCATAGATGGCTTGAAAAATTTGGCTCTACAGCGCCATCTTCGGCAACCTGCTGATTGTTAGCTGTGCCACCGCCGTAATAGCCAATTGCGGATCCACTAATCACTATGGCTGGCGCTTTGACAGCATCTTTAAAATGTTCATAGAGTTTTTGCGTAGTTTGAATGCGACTTTGGGTGATCGTATCTTTGCGTTTATCACTCCAACGGCGATCTGCTATGGGTTCTCCGGCAAGGTTTATCAGAATATCCACCGGCTGATTTAATTGATTTAAATCATCAATAACCTGCACTGAATTGGGCAATACTTTTGCCGCCTTTATAGGGCTTCTACTTAGCACCGCAAGCTGATTGCCTGAGTTAGCGAGCTTTTGACAAAGGTTGCGACCAATAAAGCCGCTGCCACCTGTGACTAGAATAGTTTTCATTACAACCCTTAAGAATGTGCTTAATTAATAATACGCAACTCCTATGGATTCTGCCTAGATTGTTTTGCGTGCTTTGATTTGTATTGCTAAAATGTCGCTTTTAGTTAATTCAAACATTCTCTTTTACTTTTATATCTGGGTACCAACTATGAGCCTCGCTGACAAAGTGTTGTCGGTAAACAATGATTTACCAATCCGAACCAATTTACCTGTACATAGCGGCAAAGTCCGCTCTGTTTATTGGCTGACTGAAGCCGATAGCCGCAGACTTATTGAAGATAATAACTATGATGTTGCACCGGATTCTCCGTTAGCGATTATGGTGATTAGCGATCGAATTTCTGCCTTTGAATGTATTTGGAAAGGTGAAGGCAATATGCAGGGTGTTCCCGGCAAGGGCGCGGCGCTAAACGCTATCTCTAATCACTGGTTTAAGTTATTTCGTGAGAATAACCTTGCTGATAGCCATATTTTGGATATCCCCCATCCACTGGTCTGGATTGTGCAAAAAGCTAAGCCAGTCATGATTGAAGCTATTTGTCGTCAGTACATCACGGGTTCAATGTGGCGCTCTTACGTTAAGGGCGAGCGCAACTTCTGTGGCATTGAGCTCCCTGATGGCCTTGAGAAAGATCAAAAACTACCCGAATTACTTATCACGCCATCAACTAAGGGTATCCTTGAGGGAATTCCCGGTGTTCCTGAAGTGGACGATGTAAATATCTCGCGTTCGGATATCGAAAATAACCATGCTGCCTTCAAATTTAATTCACTTGAAGATATCAATGTTTATGAAGAATTACTGCAACAGGGTTTTGATGTGATTAGTGATGAACTTGCTAAATTAGATCAAATCTTTGTCGATACCAAGTTTGAGTTTGGCTATGTTAACGATCGATCTGGCAATGAAAAGCTTATCTATATGGATGAGGTAGGTACGCCTGACTCATCACGTATCTGGGATGGTGAAAAATACAAAGGCGGCTCTGTCGTGGAAAATTCTAAAGAGGTATTCCGTCAATTACTTCTTAATCACTTTGAAGACTCAGATATCCTTCTCGATAAAAACCGTATGGATGAGCGCTATGCACTGGCTAAAGATAATGAGCTGCCTGAATCGATGATGATGGAAGTGTCTAATACCTATGTGAGCTTAGCAGAAAAAATTACTGGGCAACCGCTACCGCTGTCGTCTAACCCTAAAGCTGAGATTGTTGAAATTTTAAAGACTAAATATAGTCTTATTGATTAATCACTATGACAACTGAACAGACGATGCACATTGATCCTCGGCGCCTTTTTAATTTGGGCGCCAATCTTGTTGCTGCTGGATTTATTAAGCAAGAGGCTAACGAAGCAAAAAAACTGTTTAAAGACCTTAAAAAAGGCGGTGCTCTTAAAGGGGGTCAACTTAAATCTGAAAAGTCTGGCGACATCATTCCTATCAAACTTGAGTTAGATCGCGAGGAATATCGCGGACAGTTTAACTTCCCAAATTTTGATGTAGCAGTCAGGTCACTACTACAAAAGTTTGAAACTGAGGTGCGTAAGGATAAAGAATTAAAAACATTACGCACCCTTACTAATCAGGAAAATGGTGAGGTTTTATTTAATATTCCTAGCGGCGTCCAAATTGATGGGGATATCAATGTACTGATGATGGCGGTTAAGCCCGAGATTGACTGCATTATTGTGCGGTTGGTGTTTATGGAGCCTGAACCGTTTTTAGTAGAGACTCCACCAGCAAAATAACCTAACTCTGATTTAAGGCAGTGGTCATTTCAACCACTGCTTTTTTACCATCGCCATACACCATCAAAGTGTGATCCATTGCAAACAATGGGTTGGGTAAGCCTGCAAAACCGGGGCTAAGCGAGCGCTTAATAACCACCACGTTTCTTGCCTTATCTACGTTTAGAATCGGCATACCGTAGATCGGACTTCCCTCTGCTTCACGCGCCATTGGGTTGGTTACATCATTAGCACCAATAACAATAACAACATCTGTTTCTTCAAAGGTCGGGTTAATTCGATCCATTTCAATCAGCTTATCATAAGGCACTTCTGCCTCTGCTAACAATACATTCATGTGCCCAGGCATACGTCCTGCAACTGGATGAATACCATATTCAACCTCAACACCTTTACTCTCAAGTGAATCAGCTAGCTCACGCACTGCATGCTGTGCTTGCGCCATTGCCATGCCGTAACCGGGAACTATAACCACACGTTTAGCCACTTCTAACATCATAGCCACTTCATCAGGTTGAGCACTAGTCACCTTACCGGCATAGATTTCATCGGCATCAACCACTTCACCCGCAGCTGCCATCTTGCCGAATAAGACATTGCCCAGTGAGCGATTCATCGCCACACACATAATCTTGGTTAGAATTAATCCTGAGGTTCCAACCAATGAACCAGCAATAATTAGTACTGTGTTGCCCAAAATAAAGCCGGCCAACGCAGCGGCTAAACCTGAGTATGAATTAAGTAGTGCAATAACCACAGGCATATCGGCACCACCAATAGGTAGCACCAAAAATAGGCCAAGCAATAAAGCCAATGCCACCAAAGCCATCACTGTCACCGCTTGATTTGGACTTATAACCATACAGCTAAGAGCGACTATGGCGCCTAAAAGTAATAATGCATTGCCAGCAGGACCGCCGGGGAGACCAAAATTCTTCTTAACCAAACCCTGCAATTTTGCAAAGGCAACAAGGCTGCCTGTTAAGGTTACTGCACCAATAAGAATGGTTAAACCAATTGAAACAAGCGTGACCTGTCCCACCGCGCCAGCCCCAAAGGCATTTGCCCCTAAAACTACTGGCTGTAGTAGGTCAGAAAATGACTGAGCCGGTATATTTAAAACCGAAAAATATTCCGCTGAGGCAATCGTTAATGATGCACCACCGCCAAAACCATTTAACAGGGCAACCATCTGCGGCATAGATGTCATTTGTATGCGCAGTGCCATAAATGCACCGACGGCACCACCAAATAACACACCAGCAATAATATAGGTGAAGTTAACAACCTCAGAATTTAGCAATGTAATCACTACAGCAATAAGCATACCTGTAGCCGATAACATATTGCCTCTAACAGCAGTAGCCGGCTTGGTTAGACCTTTGATACCAAGAATAAATAAAATCCCAGCAATCAAATACACCATATTTACAATAGAAGAGCTCATAGTTTACTTCCTTTTAAACATCGCGAGCATGCGATTAGTTACCAAATAGCCGCCAATCACATTAATCGTAGCAAATGTGACCGCTAGAAAGCCCAGTACATTTACCAGCATAGGTGAGGTATCTGACCCAGCTGCAAGCAGCGCTCCAACCAAGGTAATACCAGACACAGCATTGGTGCCGGACATTAATGGCGTATGCAAGGTGGGTGGAACCTTAACAATAAGCTCAACACCCAAAAAAAGTGACAATACGAATAATGCGAGTAATAAAATTAAAATTTCCAATGTCTTAGTCCTTTATTTGCTCTGCTGTTCAACATCTAACGAGGGTAAGCCCAATAGTTTTCTCATATATGGATGTGGCACATCACCATTATGAGCAACAACTGTTCCGGCTACGATCTCATCATTAAAATCTAGATTAATATTTCCATCCTGCAAAATTAACTCTAGAAGCGTTTGTATGTTTTTCCCGTACATCTGACTAGCATGATAAGCCACATCTGAAGCTAGGTTTTCTGGCCCCAAAATAGTCACACCGTGCTCAACAGTGGTCTGACCCGCTTTGGTAAGCGCACAGTTGCCACCTCTTTCCGCGGCTAAATCTACAACCACCGAACCAGTCGACATTGCTTTCAACATATCTTCTGTCACTAAAATCGGAGACTTTGCCCCCGGCACAGCGGCAGTTGTAATAATAATGTCTTGTCTAGCCACTACCTCAGTCATTAATTTTCTCTGAAGCTCAAGAAATTCTTCGCTCTGCTCTTTAGCATAACCGCCAGCGCCTTCTGAGCTTTCGGTCGGCAAGTCTAGCTCTACGGGAGTTGCCCCCACTGAAATTATTTGTTCGCGCGCCGCTGGGCGAACATCATAGGCTTCAACTACGGCTCCCAATCTTTTGGCGGTAGCACAAGCTTGAAGACCTGCAACACCTACCCCCATAATTAAAACTCTGGCCGGTTGAAGTGTGCCCGCGGCTGTCATTAACATGGGTAAAATTCTTGGTGCCGCTTCGGCACCCAATAGCACAGATCTGTAGCCTGCAAGGGTTGCCATTGATGAAAGAACATCCATGCTCTGGGCACGACTGATACGAGGAACCATCTCAAGAGCAATAGCGGTAGCACCTGTTTTGGCCACCTGACTTGCCGCTTGTGGCTGCGCCAGCGGATCCATCATGCCGATCACTATCTGTTTAGATTTAAGTCGCTTAAGATCTTGTTCTGCATTTTCGGTGTTGGAACCAAAACTTTGAACCTGAACAATGATATCGGCACTGGCAAATATCTTATGTCTATCTGGGATAATTTTTGCGCCTACTGATTGATAGTTGTCATCTGAAAATCCGGCTTGAACACCGGCACTTTGCTCTACCCACAGCTCTGCACCTGCTTCGATTAGCGACTGGACATTGTCGGGGCATAAAGAAACCCTTTTTTCTCCTGCAACTAGTTCCCGTGTAACTGCAATAATCACGTCATTCTCCTTAATGATAAAAACGTCCACTTTTGTGAACTGTTATTATGGTATAAGTTTATCAAATCCACCCACAATAAAATACTTGAGGGTGTTTAAATATTATGAAGTAAACATAATTTAAGTTTGTTGATAGGCTGCGCTAATCCTACAGACTAAATCGTTAAGTATTTTTATACTTCTCTACATACGGCAAATGTAGCCAATTCGCTTAATACTTGTTTATATTTACTCTCCGGCAACCCCTCTAGAGCTTCAAGGGCAATGATTGAGTGCTCTCTAGCTCTATTCAAACTATAGTCTACCCCACCGGTTTCTGAGACTATTTTTAAAATTTGATCAAAATTTTCTGACGACTTACTACTAATTGCAGCTCGAATAATCTCTTTTTGCTCTGGGCTAGAGTGATCTCGGGCATATATCATTGGTAGAGTCATCTTACCTTCGCTTAAATCATCACCGATATTCTTCCCTGTTATGCTAACGTCTCCTTGTAGATCCAAAACATCATCGGCAATTTGAAAAGCCATACCGAGATGCTTACCATAATCTTTCATAGCTTGTTTTTGAGTCCCTGCAAGGATGGCTCCACATTCCATACCTGCCTCAAAAAGTTTGGCCGTTTTTCTAAATATTACTTCTTCATAGGTAGATTCATCTAAATCGGAATTCCCCGCATGTGCCATCTGCTGAACCTCGCCTTCAGAAATTACATTGGTAGCATCAGCAAATACACTCATGATGTTCATATCAGAAATTTCAACCAGCATCTGAAAGGCACGGGAATAAAGGAAGTCACCCACTAGGACACTGGGGGCATTACCCCAGATCTCATTGGCAGTTTCGCGACCTCTTCGCAGTGCAGAAACATCAACCACATCATCATGCAGTAATGTGGCTGTATGTATAAACTCGATGATTGCAGCAATTTTAATATGATCTTTACCGTTAGAATAACCATTGGCTAATGCACTTAACAGAACAAGCACAGGACGCAGTCGCTTACCTCCAGAATCAACAATATAACTACCTATATTTTCGACTAGACCAACATCCGACTTTAGACTATTGAGAATAAGTTGATTGACTGATTCAAATTCATCAGCGACTGAGTTGTGGAAAAATGCCATTTTTTTACAGAAATACCTAGTAAATTTGTGTATGCCGAATGCTAGCAGACGACCCTGTACTGTCAACCCTGAATATGCGGTTTAGAGGTACTCTATGGATTTAACTATTGATGAAGAGCGAATAACTAGTTACGATGCGCCTTCAAAGAGTAGATCAAAAAGGATCCCATGACTTTTATACCAGCATCTTCTTACTCAAAAGAAGAAATTTTAAAATGTAGCCGCGGCGAGCTATTTGGCCCAGGCAATGCGAAACTTCCTGCGCCCAATATGCTAATGATCGATAGAATCATTACCATCAATAATACCGGCGGCTCCCATGGCCTCGGCGAGATTATCGCAGAAATTGATATTACCCCAGAGCTTTGGTTTTTTGACTGTCACTTTAAAGGCGACCCAGTTATGCCCGGCTGTCTTGGTCTTGATGCTTTGTGGCAACTGGTTGGCTTCTTCCTTGGCTGGAATGGAAACCCAGGTCGAGGTCGCGCTCTTGGCGCTGGTACAGTTAAGTTTTTTGGCCAAATTTTACCTGATGCGAAAAAAGTTACCTATAAACTTGATATCACGCGACTTATTCAACGCAAACTGGTTATGGGAATAGCCGATGGTAGCGTCGAAGTAGATGGTCGCGAAATATATACTGCTAAGGACCTCAAAGTAGGTCTTTTTGAAAATACTGAAAATTTCTAACTGCTGTTAGCTGTTGAATTAGAGGAAAACCAATGAAACGTGTAGTAATCACTGGATTGGGAATAGTTTCTTGCCTTGGGAATGATAGAGAAACTGTTACAAAATCATTAAAAGAAGGCATTTCAGGTATTCGCTATCGCGAAGACTTTGCCGAAATGGGTCTTAAGTGTAATGTTGGCGCTACATTAGATATAGATCCAAAAGAACATATTGATCGAAAAATCATGCGCTTTATGGGTCCTTCTGCTTCTTATTCCTATATCGCAACTGATCGTGCTATCGCCGATGCCGGTCTAACCGAAGAAATGGTCTCAAACCCTAGAACAGGTCTTGTAATGGGTTCTGGCGGTGTTTCTGGTGAAATGTTTACCGAGACTATCGATGTGATGCGCGCGCGAGGTATTAAGCGTGCAGGCCCCTACCGAGTGACTCAAATTATGGCGAGCACTGTTTCAGCCTGTGTTGCTACCCCGTTTAAAATTAAGGGGGTTAACTATGCCCTCGCCTCTGCATGTGCCACCAGTGCCCACTGTATTGGCCATGCGGCAGAGCTTATCCAACTTGGCAAACAAGATATTCTTCTCGCCGGTGGTTCAGAAGATATGCACTGGTCTATGGCCGGTATGTTTGATGCCATGGGCGCGCTAACCAGCAAATATAATGACACACCTGAGGTTGCCTCGCGCGCCTATGATGCAGACCGTGACGGCTTTGCACCTGGTCTTGGCGCTGGGACAGTAGTAGTTGAAGAACTTGAGCACGCCCTTGCCCGTGGCGCGAATATCATCTGTGAAATTACCGGCTATGGCGCAACTTCTGACGGTGCCGATATGGTAGCCCCTTCTGGTGAAGGAGCAGAGCGCTGCATGAAGATGGCAATGGAAAACATTGATGGTCCATTGGACTACTTAAATACTCATGGCACTAGTACGCCAGTGGGCGATTTGGCCGAATTAGGCGCTATTCGTAATACCTTTGGCGATAACTGCCCAGATATTAGCTCGACTAAATCATTATCTGGACACAGTCTCGGTGCTGCAGGCGTTCATGAAGCCATATACTGCATGCTGATGATGGAAGGAAATTTTGTCGCTGGCTCAGCCCACATTGATAATCTGGATGAACAGGCTGAAGGTCTACCGATTCTTCGCGAAAGTAAAGACAAACAGGTCAATCGTGTTATGTCTAATAGCTTTGGCTTTGGTGGCACTAACGCTACCTTAGTGATGGAAAAATATTCCGGCTAACTTAGTAAAATAAGCTTCACAAAAAAAGGCACCCATTGGGTGCCTTTTTTTGTACCTAACACTTTGTATTAGAGAGCTTGAAGGACTGCTTCAGCACTTGAATTATCAAAACCACTTTCATCAACATTAAGTAACTCGACTATGCCATCATTAACAATCATGGCGAAACGCTTACTGCGAACACCCATACCAAAACCTGTCCCATCGAGCTCAAGCCCAAGAGCAGTTGCATAGGTAGCGTTACCATCGGCTAACATTAGCAGGTTTTCAGCATTGGAACTTTTGCCCCATGCATCCATTACAAATACGTCATTCACAGAAATACAGGCAACTGTATCCACGCCTTTAGCAATAATTTCGTCATATTTAACAACGAAACCCGGTAGGTGCGAAATTGCACAGGTTGGAGTAAATGCTCCAGGCACTGCAAATAGCACAACTTTTTTACCAGCAAAAACTTCTGCGGTGGTTAAACCCGCGGGACCTTCTGAACCCATTACTGAAAACATGCCCTCTGGCAATTTATCTCCAACCTTAATTGTCATATCTGACTCCATAAAATTAATTGAACTCTAAAATCCCTAGAACGGTATATCGTCGTCAAAACCCATGCCGCCCGATGGCGCTGATGGCTGAGCTGTGGCTTGTTTTTGTGACGCTTGTTGCTGTGAGCCGGAAGGAGCCGAATCTGGCTGTGGCGATTGATCATAACCACCCTGACCAGCTTGATTTCCGCGGCCATCGAGCATTTGCATTTCGCTAGCGACAATTTCTGTAGTATAGCGATCTTGGCCGTCTTGACCCTGCCACTTACGAGTACGCAGCGAGCCTTCAACATAAACTTTTGAGCCTTTTTTCACATACTGCTCAACAATCTCTGCCAAACGATTGAAAAACACCACGCGATGCCATTCGGTACGCTCTTGCTGATCACCGGTATTTTTATCCTTCCAAGATTCTGATGTAGCAAGACTTAAATTTGTCACTGCTCCGCCTGACGGCATATATCTTGTTTCTGGGTCTTGCCCACAGTTACCCACTATGATTACTTTATTAATTCCGCGTGCCATTTGTTTCCCCTATCTATGTGCGATTTAAAAAGGGCTGCATTATGTCTAGATCTATTAAGGTTTTATCTACCTTAACATATGCTAAATCTTCACCCTCGATCAAGAGTATATCTTCTACTCCAACTATATTTGAAATACTTTTTACAAATTCATCAGCTTTTGTTTCGCCCACTTGCAGAATTAGTGTCTGGAGTGGTTTGGGTGAGGTCATTGTGCATGCCAACAAGCACCAAAATAATAGCATCATAGCCAATAACAAAAACAATCCATCAACACCTACATTTGCCAAGGCAAAACCGCCAAGAATACCACCGGCAAAGGTTCCTAAAAATTGACAGCTTGAATAAATGCCCATGGCCGTTCCCCTATTTCCAACTGGACAGACTTTACTTAGCCATGAGGGCAGTGTTGTTTCCAGAAGATTAAACGCTGCGAAATAAACAAATAACATCAATACTATTGTCACAGAACTCTTTGTAGTACCTAAAACAAACATTGCAACGGTCATCAAACCCACGGCTGAGACAAATGTTTTTTTCTGGGCCTTACACTTTTCTGCAAAAATCATAGCCGGCAACATCGCAATAAAGCCACCACCTAGAAGACTGAGGTAAACCCACCATAGCTGATCTGGATCTATGGATAGCTGATTTACTAGCACCGTTGGTATAACAACAAAGGCTGCCATCAATGTTAGATGAAGAAAAAATATACCTATATTTAAGCGCATCAATGATGGCTCCAGAAACAGACCACCTAATTGCTGCAAATCAGTTTGAGTCTCGCGATTTCTTCGCATTGAGAAGGTTTTAGGAATAGCTTTTAATACTATAGCAGCACCTATTAAACCCAGTAGCGCTGTTAGCCAAAAAATACCTGCCATACCAAAGCTTGATGCCACTACAGGGCCTAACACCATGGCTATGGCGAATGATATACCGATAGTACCACCTATCGAGGCCATCGCTTTAGTGCGGTTTTGCTCGGCCGTAAGATCGGTTACTAATGCCATTAATGTACTTGCTATAGCACCCATACCCTGTAAGGCACGACCAATAATAATGCCAATTGCACTATCTGCAGTTGCCGCGACCACACTGCCGAGTATGAAAAACAGTAGACCACCTAATATAACCGGTCGTCGACCAATTTTGTCTGATAACAGACCCAATGGTATTTGAAAAATAGCTTGTGTTAGCCCATAGATCCCCAATGCTAGCCCCAACAAAAAGGCTGAGGACTGATGATAACCCTCAAAATAAAGCGACATAACGGGTAACACCATAAACAAACCCAGCATTCGGAAGCCATAGAGGCTGGCGATAGAAAATACCGCACGCTTTTCTATCGGGGAAAATTTGTTTATGTTTGGGGGACTATTTGTCAATGTGATCGCTTATTAAATAAGTTACTTATAGCTCACTATAGTAACAGTCAGATGAGCCTGGGAAAATATATATCGTGTAATTTATTCCCCTTAAGATTCATCTATATTGACGATACAAGAGTAAACATTTCAACTTATATCCATTTCACTTTGCTCGGCCTGTGTCTTGAGCCGTATAATGGACCCTTTCACCCAAATAAAAGTAGTGCTAATGAATACAATTCAAGTTCGCGGAGCAAGAACCCATAATCTAAAAAATATTGATTTAGATATACCCCGTGACAAATTGGTTGTAATCACTGGCCTCTCAGGTTCTGGAAAATCATCACTAGCTTTTGATACTCTCTATGCTGAGGGGCAGAGACGCTATGTGGAATCACTTTCCACCTATGCACGCCAGTTCCTATCTATGATGGAAAAACCTGATATCGACCATATCGAAGGTCTTTCTCCAGCCATCTCAATTGAACAAAAGTCCACTAGCCACAATCCACGCTCCACCGTAGGCACTATTACTGAAATATATGACTATTTGCGCTTATTATTTGCTCGTGCGGGAGAGCCGCGTTGTCCAGATCATGATCTCCCCCTAAAGGCACAAACTGTAAGTCAAATGGTTGATCAGGTTCTTGAACTGCCTGAAGGATCTAAGCTAATGCTTTTGGCACCAGTTGTTCAGGACAGAAAAGGTGAGCATATTCATTTGTTGGACAACTTGCGTCGACAGGGTTTTATTCGTGCTCGAATTGATGGACTAATTTGTGATCTTGATGAAGCCCCTGCCCTGGATAAAAAGAAAAAACACAGTATCGAAGTTGTGGTCGATCGCTATAAGGTTAAAGAGGGTATCGGTATTCGCATGGCAGAGTCCTTCGAGACCGCCCTTGGTTTATCCGAGGGAATTGCACTTGTCAGCTATATGGATGGCGATGAAAAAGATTTAATGTTCAGTGCGAAATTTGCCTGTCCAATTTGTAATTACAGTTTAACCGAACTAGAACCGCGATTATTTTCCTTTAACAACCCTGCTGGAGCCTGTGACACCTGTGATGGTTTAGGCATTCATCAGTTCTTTGATGTAGATCGGATTATACAGCACCCTGAGGCTTCAATTGCTGAAGGTGCTATTCGCGGCTGGGACCGACGATCGTTGTTTTATTTTAATATGCTTAGCAGTCTGGCAAAGCATTATGATTTTGATATCGAAACGCCGTGGAATAAATTGTCTGCGTTGCATCAACAGAAAATTCTGTTTGGCAGTGAAAATGAAGAAATTACCTTTAACTATGAAAACGATCGAGGCACGGTATTTCGCCGAGAACATAGTTTTGAGGGTGTTATACCCAACATGGAACGGCGTTATAGGGATACTGAGAGCAATTCGGTTAGAGAGGATCTCAGCAAGTATATGGCAACGTCTGAATGCCCCGATTGCGATGGCACTAGACTCTGTAAATCAGCACGCAATGTTTTTGTCGACGATAAACGTATTGAAGATATAGTCGCCATGCCAGTAGGTGAGTGCTACGAATATTTCCAATCAATCAACTTACCCGGTCGTCAAGGTGAAATTGCCGAAAAAATTATTAAAGAAATTCGTGACCGTTTTTGCTTTTTAGTGGATGTTGGGTTGAATTATCTTTCACTTAACCGCAGTGCTGACACTCTCTCGGGTGGTGAAGCTCAGCGCATAAGGCTAGCCAGTCAAATCGGTGCGGGTCTTGTAGGCGTTATGTATATTCTTGATGAGCCTAGTATTGGACTTCACCAAAGAGACAATGAACGACTGCTTAAAACCCTAGTTCGCCTTCGTGATCTTGGCAACACAGTGATTGTGGTAGAACACGACGAAGATGCAATCAAAGAAGCTGATTTTATTGTTGATATTGGCCCCGGCGCTGGCGTTCATGGCGGTGAAATAGTCGCCATGGGAGATAGCGAATCTATTGTTAACAGTCCCAAGTCTATTACCGGTCAGTTCCTGTCTGGCGCGAGAGGCATTATTGTGCCAAAAAAACGTCATCAAAGTAATGGCAAATTCCTTGAAATTAGTGGTGCCAAAGCCAATAACTTACAGTCAATTGATGCCAAAATACCGGTCGGGCTTTTCACCTGTATTACTGGTGTTTCAGGATCCGGAAAATCTACCTTAATCAATGAAATTCTCTACCCTGCCGCGGCTGTAGCGCTCAATAAAGCCACTACGCTTAAACCCGCGGCGCACAATGAGATTAAGGGTCTTGAGCATTTTGATAAATGCATTGATATTAACCAGAGCCCTATTGGTAGAACTCCTAGATCAAACCCTGCCACCTATACAGGTATTTTTACTCCAGTCCGAGAGCTATTTGCTGGCACTCAAGAGGCACGATCTCGCGGTTATACCCCCGGTCGATTTAGCTTTAATGTTAAGGGTGGTCGTTGCGAAGCTTGTCAGGGCGATGGTGTAACTAAGGTTGAAATGCACTTTCTGCCAGATATTTATGTTCCCTGTGATGTGTGTAAGGGTAAACGCTACAACCGTGAAACCTTAGATATAACATTCAAAGGTAAGAATATTCATCAGGTACTGGATATGACTATTGAGGATGCCAGTGCATTTTTTGAAGCTATCCCCAGCGTTTCTCGCAAACTGCAGACCCTTATGGATGTTGGTCTGTCATATATAAAGCTAGGTCAGGCTGCAACAACCCTTTCAGGGGGTGAAGCTCAGCGAGTAAAGCTGTCAAAAGAGTTATCAAAAAGAGGTACGGGTAAAACCATATATATCTTGGATGAGCCCACTACAGGGCTTCATTTTCACGATATAGAACAGCTCCTAAGTGTTCTTCACAAACTGCGTGATCAAGGTAATACAGTGGTGGTAATCGAGCATAATTTAGATGTTATAAAGACTGCAGATTGGATTTTAGACTTGGGCCCCGAGGGTGGCGCTGGCGGCGGAACAATAGTCGCAACAGGAACCCCAGAGGATGTCGCTAAAATTAAGAAATCTCACACTGGGGCATTTTTAAAGAAAATGTTGTGATCAAATCTTTCTGGCTTCGTAATCCAGTATAAGTTGATCCATCGCCTGTTGGTCAAACTCACGAAGACCGCTGAGTACTAGTCTTTTTTCACCACGTCCAATGGCTTTTTCGCCATCATTGATAGAAAATTTCAGGCTAACATTACCGCGTTTACCATCCACATCCATCTGTGCATCTAAAAACTTTACCATAGGTGCAGATATATCAAGTCGATCCAAGCTTAATGACATAGATTGGTACATTACCAAAGGTCGAGCTGTATTGATCATTACATTATGTTGCTGCATTAACGGCACTAAAATATAAGGGAAGCTATGCCCAGAAAATTCGACATAACTTCGAACTAAATACTCAATAATAAACTGATCCTGTGTCAAATCGCCTTGACGATCAGCACTTAGATAGGTTTTTTCTCGACTATCGGAAATGGCTAAATCAGACTCATTCCAGTCCGGAAATATAAGCGCCTTATCAGCTGGCACTAGACCGGCAAAATCAAATTGCATTTGCTGGCTTAATCCATAGTTATTTAATACTAAGGCAAATAAAAGATCGCCAGGAACACAAAAACGCTTAGACCCAATATCATGAATTGGGTTGTAATCGTTACATATTTGCTTAGCAAATTGACTGCCCTGCTCCACACTAATACTTAGCTGGTTACCGGTTTGGTAAAAAAAAGGTTGTAGAAACATTTGCTACTCTAACTCTGATTCAAATTCTTCAAGTAAATCTAATGGCTCAAGCTCTTGACCTTCAAGATCTGTATTCCAGTTAATGCCCGCACGCACAACATCTGCATGCATGCCGATTAACCAGTCATCAAGAAACTCTTCCATTGCAATAGCCACAGGTTTATAGATTGACCATTCATCACCACATAGCTGAAGAGCTAATTCATGATTAGACCAGAAAGGGATTACACCGATATTAGGGTCAATGCTGGATTCAACCATTGCCCAGTTGTCTTCTTCATCTTTTAGAGCCCAAATACAACCCTGCTCAAGGCTTTCGATAATAAGACGATCATAATTTTCTTGAAGACTTTCTGAAAGTGGCTGCATCGACGCTCTTCTATAACAATGGAAAGGAACACTGGCGTCATGTTAACCGCTTTATTATGGGGGTTCCACTTTTACCGAACCCAAAATCGACCAATAATTAACATTTTTATAAGAAAACATTATTCTGACAATCTAGTTTCATCATAATTTCGAGTCATTTAAAACTCATCAGCAGTGTCTTTTGTCCTAAATATTTTAAACTGTTTTAGTCGTATTTTTGGTAAACTTAGCCTATGAATAACAATGCTATCTATCAAAATGATTCGGCCACACGTCACAACCTTTTTAGGCTGGGATTAATTCGTGTAGTTGTGATCATCGGACAAGGGATGGCACTGGCATATTTTAGCTGGATCAAGCCAATTGATCTGCAGGCAAGTTCAATTTCATTAGTGTTGGCTATTTACGCCTCAGTTACTATTGCTACGGCTAATAGGGGTCGATTAAATGTTCCCATTACCGACAGAGAGTTTTTTGTTCACCTACTCGTCGATATAGTCTTTTTCAGCATACTGCTATATCTAAGTGGTGGAGCATCTAATCCTTTTATTTCATATTATTTGATTTCAATTAGTATCGCGGCAATCGCTTTGCCCCGGCTTTATACAGCTATCATAGCCATAATTACTTTGGTCTGTTACAGCTTACTACTGATCTATCATATTCCAGTATCGGCAATAGCGCCCCATAGTATGGGCCATTCAATGGCTGGCAATAATCTGCATATTTGGGGTATGTGGGCTAATTTTGTTATTAGCGCGATGATTATTACCTATTTTGTCAGTCGTATGGCGAGTGAATTGAAATCTCAACAACAAAAAATTGCCGAACATCGAGAACAGCAATTACAAGACGAGCAACTTTTGGCGATTGGCACTTTAGCCGCAGGTACTGCTCATGAGTTAGGCACACCACTTAACACCATGAAATTATTGGTCGATGAAATGCTAATACAACAGATGGAAAACCCTGACTTAAGCCTGTTAAGCCAGCAAATTGATCAGTGTAGAGTTACTTTAAAACAACTTCAGACTACCGCTAATGAGTCATCTACTGAAATCTATTCAGCGCAGCCACTTCATCTTTATTTCAACCAGTTATTTGAACGCTGGCAGTTAATGCGTCCACAGCTTAAAACTACTATTAATTATATTGAATGCCCCACCCCTGAGCCGGATTTAAAATTTCACCCCACTATTGCACAGTCTATTTTAAATCTACTCAACAATGCAGCTGATGCAAGCCCTGAGCTTGTGGAAGTCAATATTAGCTGGAATTATGCAGAAATCGAAATTCAGATTAAGGATCTTGGTGAAGGCTTTGACACCGCGAATATAGATAGGCCTTTTTTCTCGAGTAAGGCTGAAGGATTAGGTCTAGGTTTATTTTTATCCCAAAGTACGGTGACCCGCTTTGGCGGCTCAGTAAACTTACAAAATTTAACCGATGGCGGTACATTAACCTCTATTAGACTTCCAATAAATTTAACCCCTAAAGTTGAGATTATTGAGTGAATTATCTAATTATTGATGATGATATTACCTTTTGCTCTGTGCTCTCAAGGGTGCTAGAGCGGCTGGGGAATGGCGTTCAAATTGCAAACAATGGCGCCCAAGCTGTTAGCCTTTGTAAACAGACTGATGATATTCAGCGCATTATTCTGGATTTAAAGCTAGAACATGAATCAGGATTGTCGATTTTAAACAATGTTAAGAAGATTCTTCCAAATGTCGATATCCTAATACTAACCGGCTATTCATCTATCTCTACTGCTGTCGAAGCAATTAAATTAGGCGCTATTAATTACCTTTGCAAGCCCGCATCAGCGAATGAAATCGTTATGGCATTCTCATCGCCGCAATGTAGTGATAATGAAGTTCCCTTACCCGCCTTACCTACCTCGGTAAACCGCTTGGAATGGGAGCATATTCAAAAGATATTAAATGATAATGAGGGCAATATTTCGGCAACGGCAAGAAGCCTAGGTATGCACCGTCGTACCCTGCAGCGCAAACTACAAAAGAAACCTACAAAGCAATAGCTATAGGTTGCAGGCCTTGGCCATTATGACAGCATCTTCGCGCCCTAAGCCATTGCGGTAATAGTCTTTTCGCTCGGCAATTTTACTAAAGCCCATTCGCTGATAAAGCCTAATAGCTCGAAAATTACTAACTCTTACTTCTAGGTAACACTGTTCAACTAGCATAGGCAAGGCTGCAACCAAGGCTTTTAAAAACAGACTTCCCAAACCATTGCCCTGCTGCTGCGGAACAATAGCAATATTATGTAATTCAGCTTGATTTTCAACCGTGAAGATAACTGCGAAGCCCAAAATATCATTGCCACCAACAAATACTAAGGTCTTATCGATACAGTCTTGTAGTTGTTTATTAGAGCAGGGATAGGCCGATGTTAGATGTTCTATAGCACTAATTTTTTCTAGGTCTTGCGCATCTGCTAGGCGGATCTTATAGTCTTGAGAAATCCCCAAAACTTGATTGGCAGCTGTTATATCTAATGCCAAGGAAAGGATCATATAATATATTTAGGCGCTTTTTTTATTGAAATAATGACAAATAATTTGCCATGTATCACGCTTGGACTGCGGCTGATTAAGCATCTGAGTTAAAGAAGGAGCGATTATGGCTGTTACTTCAGGCGTTATAGCTAACAAACCCTGTTGGCAGGCTAACTTTTGCGCTGCAGATAACAACCAATTTTCTGCTGACTCACCCAATACTAGAAGAAGTTTGGTCGACTTAGCGGCCAATTTTGATTCAACTAGGGTCGCTATAAACTCTCTGGCCTCTTGCTCCCCTCCCTGCATACTGGGATGTGGCGGCCAAGTGACAACATCAAACTGAGGTAATCCTGACGACTGATTATCGATAGTAGCTACAATTCTGGCTAGTAAATTGACCTGCTGACTGTCTGGCAATTGATCGTCGGCTGTAGTTGCTATTAATAGTTGGTTCGTAGGTTGCCAAAATACAAATTTAAGCTCTAATGGAACTCTATCTGACTCTGAACCAATAGAGTTAGAAATTACCTTGCTTGGCTTTTTATGCGATTTATCCTCAACATCATCTTGCAATATGCCTTCAATTTCTGATTGCTGGTTAGCAATTTCTTCTACTGATTTTAAAGGGCTTTGGTCATCAGGGCTATCCATTATCGGACTTTCAACAGCAAGGGCCTCGCTTAAAGCACTATCAGCTAAAGAGTCAGCTGGGTTATCGACCACTACTTCATCTGCAATACCTCTGGAAACATATTGCACTATTCCCAAGGATTGCAAGTAGTGGTCGCGTAACTGAGTCGGTGATCCCTGATTTTGTGCCACTAAACACCACCTAACTGAGGATGCAGCCTACCGGGATTGCGCATTAAAGTTAGTGCATTGACATAGGCTTTGGCACTAGCTAATAGAATATCTGTATCAGCACCCTGTCCATTGATAATACGACCTTCTTTTTCTAGCCGAACGGTCACTTCACCTTGGGAGTCAGTGCCCTCGGTAACGGCATTCACAGAATAAAGTTGCAATGTGGTTTCACTGGTAATTAGTTTTTCAATTGCATTGAAAATCGCATCCACTGCGCCATCACCACTAGCTTCTGACTGATGATCTTTGTCTTTATAGCGAATACAAATTTGAGCCATTGGCAATTGACCAGTTTTACTTAAAACCTCTAAGCTCTTCACTGTAATAGCGTCATCTTCAGTTCCTATTTGAACATCAGACACTAAAGCCTGAAGGTCTTCATCAAATATTTCGCGCTTTTTATCGGCTAAATCTTTAAACCGAGCAAAGGCTTGATTAAACGCATCTTTGCTTTCAAAGCTTATCCCCAACTCTTCAAGACGAGCAGAAAATGCCGCTCGACCAGATAATTTACCCAGTGATAATTTATTAGTACTCCAGCCCACATCTTCGGCTTTCATGATTTCGTAGGTTTCACGGAATTTTAAAATACCATCCTGATGAATACCCGATTCATGAGCAAAGGCATTGGCACCAACAATAGCTTTATTGGGTTGAACAGGAAATCCTGTTACCGATGAAACTAAGCGTGATGTAGGTACAATCTGCGTAGTATCAATATGCGTTTGCACCGGAAAGATATCTTTGCGCGTACGAATCGCCATTACTAACTCTTCAAGTGAGGCATTGCCCGCTCTCTCGCCCAAACCATTAATGGTGCACTCAACCTGTCTGGCACCAGCCTTAACTGCCGCTAAACTATTAGCAACCGCAAGCCCTAAATCATTGTGACAGTGAACAGAGAAGATGGCTTTATCGGCATTTGGTACGGTATTTAAAAGGCGTTGAATCATATCGCCATATTCACCGGGGTCTGAATAGCCTACGGTGTCGGGCAAGTTAATGGTTTGTGCTCCAGCATTGATAACAGCCTCGGTAATACGGCACATAAAATCAAATTCTGTACGACTGGCATCTTCTAGTGAGAACTCCACATCATCAATCAAATCACGGGCTAATTTAACCGCCGCAATGGCCTGATCCATTACCTGATCTGGCTCCATTTGGAGCTTGTATTTCATATGGATTGGCGAGGTGGCGATAAATGTATGGATACGCGCCGCCTCTGCACCCTTAAGCGCCTCGGCGGCAGCCTCTATATCGCCCTTAACCGCCCGTGAAAGACTGCATATACGACTTTCTCTAATAGTATTGGCAATGGCTTGAACTGCATCAAAATCACCCTGACTAGACACGGCGAAACCGGCTTCAATAACATCAACACCAAGCTTTTCAAGCGCTTTTGCAATTCGCACTTTTTCATCTTTTGTCATTGACGCGCCAGGGCTTTGCTCACCATCGCGCAAGGTTGTATCAAAAATAACTAAATTATCTTTTGAATCCATGATTATATTCCTGATTAACTGCCATCAGCTAAGAATAACATTATTGTAAAACTTATTTCCCTATAAGGGGATAGAATTCCGCTCTAAGTTCAACTATTAATGTAAATATTGCAAAAGTAAGACTTGAGAGCAAAAGCGAAAATTATTTGGGTATAACAGATAGAAGCCCCTCAGGGCAGGAGGCGTGCAGAGAAAACAAACAAGCTTACTGAAACCTGTTTAGATAAGATATTTAATAAGATTTTTTGAGTAGCCATAGCAAAACAATAGCAGATGAAAACCATAAAATCGAGTCTATGGTAATAAATTAAACAAAAATCTCTTCAGCGTTACGTTTTTTAAACTAAACTAATATCTATATATGGATAGATGTTCTCAATACAAAGAGGCTCTAAAGTCATAGTCCAAACAAGGATTTTGGTAAATTATTTTTCAGGGAGATTGACATCAAACCTCAAGTAAAATCACGAAAACCCATTTTTTTTCATGGTATTTTTTCACGTAATATAACCATGCATAGGCTTTTTGAGATCATCAAAAAAGCAGCTAGAACAGATGTTTCAATTTATATTTCTGGCGAAACTGGCGTTGGTAAAGAGCTAGTTGCTAGAGCTATTCATAATGAAAGTAATAGAGCAAAACAACCTTTGTGACAGTCAATGTAGCTAACTTTTCAAATGATCTTATTGAGTCTCAGTTATTTGGTCAACAAAAAAAACGTCATTCGGACTATGAAGTATGGATAATGATCAAACCATCTATTTTGGCGAAGCACTAACTAGTTATTAGCGACTAATGCAGTTTTGCCCACAAAAATTTAACTGGAGCATAAAGCGCAAAACCCAGAGCTAGCATCAATAGAATACGCGGAGGATCTATGGTGATCACCACAAATGACATCACAATAGACAAAATAACAACAAACGGAACCCTGCCACGCAGGTCTATTTGCTTAAAGCTTGGGTATTTAAAATTAGATACCATCAATAGTCCCGCCACAGCTGTTAATAATGCTGTAAAACAGGATAACAGCCATGAGGGCTGTAAAGATTGTGATGACCAAACAAATCCGGCGATTAGTGCCGCAGCGGCAGGACTGGGTAAGCCAATAAAAAATTTGCCACTATTGACGCTCGATTGAACATTGAAACGGGCCAATCTTAGCGCCGCACATGAGGCATATACAAAAGCGGCAGCAATACCGACCTTACCAAGACTTTGCATACCCCAACCATAGACAACAATAGCTGGCGCAATACCGAATGAGACCATATCCGATAGGCTGTCATACTGAACACCAAAATCACTTTGTGTATTGGTCATACGAGCAACACGACCGTCTAAACCGTCGAATACCATAGCCACAAAAATAGCAATAGCCGCTATCTCATAGCCACCACTAAAACCCGATAATACCGCAAAAAAACCACCAAAAAGCGCGCCAGTTGTGAGCAAATTAGGCAATAAATAGATGCCTTTTTTCGGTCTGGGTACCGGACTAGCATTGGTCTCCGAAAAACTATCTATTTCAACTATTTTTTCAGAATTTTCAGTGTTATTCATAGCTATATACTCAAAGTAGTTATGCTAATTATAGGGTATTCATAACTCAAAAGTGAAACGGCCCAATAAAGGGCCGCTTACTAGTAATCACGTTGAATTAACTGATTAATTTTTATCTTTGTCTACCAATGCGTTCTTGGTAATCCAAGGCATCATACCGCGCAACTCGGCACCCACTTTTTCAATCGGGTGTGCTGCATTGTTACGACGATAGGCTGTCATTGATGGGTAGTTTAACGCACCTTCAGAGATAAACATTTTGGCATATTCACCATCTTGAATACGCTTAAGAGCATTGCGCATAGCTGCACGCGACTCATCATTGATAACTTCAGGGCCAGTTACATACTCACCATACTCTGCATTATTAGAGATCGAGTAGTTCATATTGGCAATACCACCTTGGTACATTAGATCAACAATCAATTTAAGCTCATGCAGACACTCAAAATACGCCATTTCTGGGGCATAACCTGCTTCAGTCAATGTTTCAAAACCAGCTTTAACTAGCTCTACCGCACCACCACAAAGAACTGCTTGCTCACCAAATAGATCAGTTTCAGTTTCGTCTTTAAACGTAGTTTCAATAATACCGGTACGACCACCGCCTACACCTGAGGCGTAGGACATAGCGACAGATTTAGCCTTTCCAGAAGCATCTTGATAAATTGCAACTAAATCTGGAATACCACCGCCATTAACAAACTCATTACGCACTGTATGACCAGGTGCTTTTGGCGCAATCATAATGACGTCTAGATCAGCACGCGGTACAACCTGATTGTAATGAATCGCAAAACCATGAGCAAAAGCTAAGGTAGCACCCTGCTTTAAATTTGGCTCTACTTCATCGCGGTACAATTGCGACTGAAATTCATCAGGCGTTAGTATCATTACCAAATCGGCACCAGCTACTGCGCTGGGAACATCTTTCACTTTTAAGCCCGCGGCTTCTGCTTTGGCTGCAGAAGATGAACCATTTCGCAGACCTACAGTTACATCAACTCCCGAATCTTTCAGGTTGTTGGCGTGCGCATGACCCTGTGAGCCATAGCCAATAATAGATACTTTCATTCCTTTGATAATTGAAAGATCACAGTCTTTATCATAATAAACTTGCATTGATTTCACCTAGTTAATAGTTATACACGTAAAAATTTATCGCCACGAGAGATGCCAGAAACACCACTTCGAACGACTTCCATGATACCGATTTCTCTTACGGCATCGATAAATGCATCTAATTTATCACTGTCTCCAGTGAGCTGCACCGTATAGGTCGAAGCTGTTACATCAACAACATGACCTCTAAAAATCTCCACACAGCTCTTTAATTCAGCGCGTATCTCAGGATCTGATGCTTTTATTTTTACAAGCATTAGTTCGCGCTCAATATGAGAGCCCACGGTTAAATCTACTACCTTAATGGTATCGATTAATTTGTGGAGTTGCTTAACAATCTGCTCCGCCATCTGATCGTCACCCTGAGTTGTGAGGGTTAACCGCGAAAGCGTATCATCATCAGTCGGCGCAACGGTCAAAGTGTCGATATTATACCCTCTTTGAGCGAATAACCCGACAACTCTTGAAAGCGCACCAGATTCATTTTCCAGTAATATTGAAATTATGCGTTTCATTAGCCTTTCTCCGCTTTATTCAGATACAGATCACCCATTGAGCCACCCGGTATCTGCATGGGATATACATGCTCAGATTTATCTACAATGATATCCATAAATACCACACGATCCTTAAGCGCAAAGCATTCACGCATTTTGTCTTCAAGATCTTCGTAACGAGTCACTTTTATACCAACGTGACCATAGGCTTCCGCCAAGGCAACAAAGTCGGGTAAAGAGTCCTCATAAAGGCTCTGAGAATATCGACTGCTGTAGTTCATATCCTGCCATTGGCGAACCATACCCAATGCCGAATTATTAAGATTAATAATTTTAACTGGCAAGTTATATTGACTACAGGTAGATAACTCCTGAATACACATTTGGATACTGCCCTCACCCGTAACACAAGCAACCTGCGCCTGTGGATGCGCTAACTGAACACCCATTGCTGCTGGCAAACCAAAACCCATGGTTCCAAGGCCACCAGAATTTATCCAGCGACGCGGTTTATCAAACAGATAATACTGGGCAGCAAACATTTGATGCTGACCCACATCAGAGGTTATAAATGCATCACCCTTAGTTTCTTTATATAGAGCCTTAATAACATCTTGAGGCTTAATAACATCACCAGAACTCGGCTCATAACGGTTTTCTGTATAGATGCCCTTATCGGCTCGCCATTGATCAATCTTCGCCCACCATGCTTCAATCGCCTTGGTGTCAGGTTTAACAGCTAACTCGCCAGCAATGCTAAGCATTTCATTGAGCACTGAGGTACAGGTGCCAACAACCGGAATATGGGCATTAATGTTTTTCGATATTGATGTTGGATCAACATCAATATGAATAATCGTCGCGTTGGGGCAAAACTTCTCTAAATCGTTAGTAACCCGGTCGTCAAAGCGTGCACCTACAGCAAAAATTACATCCGCTTCATGCATTGCAGTATTGGCTTCAAAGGTACCATGCATGCCTAACATGCCAATAAACTGACGATCAGTTGCTGGATAGGCACCCAAGCCCATTAATGTATTAGTTACTGGGTAATTTAGCTGCTGAGCTAATTCAACCAACTGCTCGGAAGCATTATCCAAGATAACACCACCACCGGAATATATAACCGGTTTTTTGGCCGATAAAAGAGTCTTAACCGCGCGCTTAAGTTGCCCGCGATGACCTTTATTAGTTGGTTGATAAGAGCGCATCTTAACTGACGATGGCCACTCATAGGGCACCTTATAGTTGGGATCTGTAACATCCTTAGGGATATCAACAACCACCGGACCCGGTCTACCCGTAGAGGCGATGTAATATGCTTTGGCAATAGTTTCAGCGATATCTTCGGCTCTAGTCACCAAGAAACTGTGTTTTACGATTGGACGAGAAACACCCACCATATCAGTTTCCTGAAAGGCGTCTTGACCAATTTTAATTTTGGGAACCTGACCTGATATAACAACTAATGGAATTGAATCCATATAGGCTGTTGCAATACCGGTTATGGCATTAGTTGCTCCAGGACCAGAGGTTACAAGTGCTGTACCTACCTCGCCTGTCGATCTTGAGAATCCATCCGCCGCATGCACCGCCGCTTGTTCATGGCGAACTAAAAGATGTTCAACATCTTCTTGTCGGTATAGTGCATCATAAATATGCAGTGCAGCACCGCCTGGGTATCCCCAAACATGTTTTACACCTGCATCTTTTAAGGCGCGAATTACGATTTCACCGCCAGATAAATGTTCCATAATTTGTCCTCTAAACTTATCTCTTGAAAAACTAAGAGCAAAAAGAACCTTTCCCAGTGGTGACTAGGCTGAAACATCAATAGGGACGCCACAGAAGTAGCTAGCTACAGTCACACCGGTAAGTGTTTTTGACCGTCAGTAGGGGCTAGGGTAATAGCTCCATCTCTTATGATGACCAGCGGTATGGGTTACACCTGTCTGGTACTTGGACTTAAAATTTAACTCAATACGAGCCAATTCGGGGCTAATTTACCACTTTTTAACCAGTAGTCAACTAAAACCGCAATAAATTTGTTTAATAATTAACCAGCTAATTGCACTGGAATGGTGTTAGATGTGCGCTCAACGCTGTTATCTTTATTTAAATAAACCAGTCGTGGCTTGTGCTCTGCCGCTTCCTGCTCATTAAATTGGCCATAGGTAGCAATAATAATACGATCACCTACCTGACAAAGACGTGCCGCGGCACCGTTAATGGAAATAGTACCAGAACCTGCTTCAGCAGAAATAATATAGGTAGTGAAACGCTCGCCATTATCGACATTATAAATATCAATTTGCTCAAACTCTCGCATACCCGCTAGCTTAAGAAGGTCGGCATCAATGGCGCAAGAACCATCGTACCAAAGCTCCGCTTGAGTAACGGAAGCCATATGTAATTTTGCTTTTAACAAGGCCGATAACACAGTAATGTCCTAATTTCCTTTAATAACTATATTATACCAAGAGAGAATATTGTTTGCGAAAATTGATTGTCGAATTATTTCAAACTGATACTAATATTATCAATAAGGCGTGCCGAAGCTGTATACATCGCACCTAATATGGTTATATGGCGATCATCGACGGCCGCAGGCTGTAGTGTTTTACTGTTGCTTATTGTTACATAATCTATCTTGAAGCCCTCAGATTTGATACGTTTTTTTGCCTCTAGCTCTAGTTTTGTAAAATCTAGATTTCCCGCCTTTATCTGCTTGGCTATTAACTCTAAAACTTGTTTTAATACTTTTACCTTAGGGCGCTCTTGTTTGGTGATATAACTGTTTCTGGAGCTCATCGCCAAACCGTCAGCTTCACGGTAAATAGGTGCAGAAATTATTTTCACCGGCAGACAAAGATCCTCTGTCATACGCTTAATAACCGCTAATTGCTGATAATCTTTAATACCGAAAATCGCCTCATCGGGCTGTACGATATTAAACAACTTGCTAACCACGGTAGTAACGCCTTCAAAATGACCTGGACGACTAGCACCACAGAGCACGTCTGTCATAGTAGGACAGATAACTCGACTCTGAGTATCAAGACCATTGGGATACATTTCGCCATCTTCTGGGTAAAACAGGTAGTCACAGCCTATTTGATCAAGCTTTGTACAATCTGATTCGTAGGTTCTGGGATATTTATCCCAATCTTCATTGAGACCAAATTGGAGTGCATTAACAAAAATAGAGCAAACAACAATATCATTTGATTGTTTGGCCTGTGTTATCAACGCTAGATGACCATCATGAAGATTTCCCATAGTAGGAACAAAACCAATAGTTTGATTAGTCTTGCGGTGTTTACGAAGTATATCTCTAAGACCATTTACACTGTGAAAGAGTTGCATTGCCGTCCCCTATTTTTAATCGCTTAGCTAAGCGCTTAACTTAGTATTCAGCGAAGTTATCAACTGCAAGATTTTCAAAACGGGTATATTTACCCATAAACATAAGACGACAGGTTCCAATGGGGCCATTTCGCTGCTTACCAAGAATAATCTCTGCAGTACCCTTGTCAGGGCTGTCTTCGTTGTAAACCTCATCGCGATAAATAAAGGCAATTACATCAGCATCTTGCTCAATAGCACCAGATTCACGCAAATCTGCATTTACAGGTCGCTTATTGGGTCTCTGCTCTACATTACGGCTTAGCTGAGACAGGGCAACCATTGGGCACTCATATTCTCTTGCCAAACCTTTAAGTTCACGAGAAATCTGAGAAATCTCTTGAACTCTGCCCTCTGAGGAATTACTACCACTCATCAACTGCAGGTAATCCACCATTATCAAACCGGGCTGCGCTTGCTTATAGAGCTCATCATTATCTGGCTGAGAATCCGAACCATGTTCTTTGTGCCATTGTTGACGCAACTGCTCTACTCGCTCACGAGTGAATTGCTTAATTCTACTGCGCATTTCCAAAGGGGTGATGCCTGCTGAATCATCGATAAATAAGGGCCGATCTTTAAGACGCTGAGCAGCGCTACTTAAACGAGGCCAATCGTCCTCTTGCAAGTTGCCTGAACGCATTCTAGTTTGATCAATCTTTCCCATTGAGGACAACATTCGGGTAATCAACTGGCTGGCTGGCATTTCAAGAGAGAACACTAGCACCGGGCGATCCTGATGCAGTGTTGCGTGTTCAACCATATTCATAGCAAAAGAGGTTTTACCCATAGATGGTCGACCGGCAACAATAATAAGATCTGACTTTTGCCAACCGGAAGTCATATTATCTAAATCGGAAAAACCAGTGCTCATACCTGTAATATCAGCATCATTTTTAAAAAGTTCATCAAGGCGAGTTACAGCGTCTTTAATAAGATTATTTACATCCTTAAAACCACCCTGCTTGGGTCGATTCTCAATAATCTCTTGAAGTCTAGCCTCTGCTTCCGCTAATAGCTTGCCGCTATCCCAGCCAACTGGATTATAGCTTTTTCGCACAATTTCACTGGAAGCAGTAATCAGCTGTCGGACAATTGAACGCTCTAAGAC